>CAYRMI010000001.1:0-77555 GCA_964425625.1 uncultured Candidatus Saccharibacteria bacterium
GCCAAAAGCTTCGGTCGTGGCATTAGTACCATATCTCTCCCAGAAAGCTAGGACCCTAACCCGATCTTTGGCTTTTTCGCTAATCATATAGCGAAAGCGTATCAGTCTATTATAGGCCGTGACAAACCCCCTAGTTCCTCGCAAATTGCTTCGGATTCGCATAGTCTCTCAATTACTAAGAGCGACAAATGTATGTGAACTTATGCAAAAATAATTTTCTTTCGATCTATAACGGTACAGGTATCGGGTGCTGGGCATATTTTTTAGCGTAACGAGTTTTGCACAGGGATATAAAGAGAGCCAAATATTACAAATGAAAACACTCACTAAGTGAGTGTTTTCATTTGTAAGATTTTGATAGTTCGAAACGAAAAATATTGAATGCTGAGCGAGGCGGACAAAGATTTTGACTTGAGTGCTACAAGAGTAGAGCGAAAGTCAAAATTTGTAGGACAACGAAGCTAAGCGTCAATATTTATCGTTTTGACCAGGCTGGTCGCTTGCGAGCCTTCCGTAGACCGAATTTTTTACGCTCAACTGACCGTTGATCTCGCTTCAGGAATCCTTCGCGCTTGAGTGGTGTGCGGCGATCGGCCTTCTCCTCTACTAAGGCGCGAGCAATACCAAGCTTGATAGCGTCTGATTGAGCTGAAATGCCACCACCAACCACCTTAGCTGTAACCGTGTAGTGTTCTATGCCGGCGTCTTTTGTATCTAAAACTGATTGTAGATTTTGTAGCAGGGTGGCATGCTTAAAGTATTCAACCACTGGACGATTATTGACTGTGATGGTTGTCTCTTTGGCAGGAGTCAGACGAACTCGCGCTGTCGCTGTCTTGCGACGACCGATGCCTTCAATGTAGGCTAGAATTTTTGTTGCAGTTGCCATAGAGATTACTCAGTAATTACGAGCTGTTTTAATAATTGCTTTTTTAGCTTGTTGTTTGGTAGCATACCACCAATAGTGCGACGAACTACTTCCCCATAGCCACGTCGAGTCGCTAAATGACCAAGTGTCTCTCGACTTTGACCACCTGGATAACCAGAATAAGTTTGGTATATCTCTTGTTTTTTCTTGTCAGAGATATCCATCTTACTAGCATTGGCGATGGTGACAGTTACGTCTTCTATCGTATGACGGGCAAAATCAGTGGCTTTTTTTCCAATCAATACAGAAGCTGCTTCGGTAGCAATTTTACCTAAACGCTTACCGGTAGCATCTATTTCGTATGATTTAGTTGTTACTGTTGTTTTCATATTTATTCAACGAATTCGATTACTGCCTGGTCGCGTCCTGAAGGCATTCGACCCATTTTTATAACTCTAGTGTAGCCACCATTTCTAGTTTCAAATTTTGGTGCGATTTCGGCAAAAAGCTTTTTGACTATCTCATCATTTGGCTCGCCTAAACGGCTGGCTACAGTTCTTCGGGCAGCGATGGTGTTTTTCTTGGCAAAAGTAACTAGTCTCTCTATTCGAGGTTGTAGTTCTTTAGCCTTGGCAATAGTCGTGGTGATCTTTCCATCACGAATTAATGATACCGAGAGGCCACGCAAAAGAGCGGCGCGCTGACCTGCGGGACGACTTAAAGTTCGGTTTTTGTTAGAATGTCGCATAAAGTTTGTTACTCAGTGAGACTTAGGTTCATTCGTTCAAGGAGAAGAATGATTTCCTCCAGTCCTTTTGGACCAATGCCTTCGAGGGCTAGAATATCATCTTTTCTCTTTCGCACAAGTCCACCGACAGTTCTGATGCTGGCTACTTCGAGGGCTTGCAAAGTGCGGGCTGATAAATCAAGTGTTTCGATTCGGGTTTTAAGAACATCGGGATTTGGCTCTGTAGATACCTCCTCAGACACTGGTATGGTAGCAGGAGCAGAGACTACGAAGTCTTCCTGGAAACCAATCACGGCCTTAAGCTGGTGAATCATAATTTCTATAGATTTCTCCAGGGCTTCTCTAGGGGTAAAAGTACCATCAGTTTCTATAAAGACACGCAGACGATTGTAGTCTGTACGATCACCCACGCGCATGTTTTCTACTTCATAGTTAGCGCGACGAATCGGTGTAAACACTGCATCGATAGCAATAGTTCCAATTTCCACCTTGTCTCTTTGGTGTACTTCGCGTGGTACATAACCAAGACCTTTTTCCACCAATATGTCCATTTCTAGAGTGGCTCCTTTACTGGTGATTTCGGCAATATGCTGTTCTGGATTTAGAACGTCAACTTGGCTGGGACAGACAATGTCTGACGCTGTTATAATTCCGATGCCAGACTTCTTAAGAGTGATGCGCATTGGCTCATCACCATGAAGGTTTAGACGAACTCTTTTTAGGTTTAGTAAGACTGTTATTACATCCTCACGGATTCCATCAATCGCGCTAAATTCATGTGCGACACCTTCAATTTTAACCTGCGTAACAGCTGCTCCTGGTAGTGAAGAGAGGATAATGCGACGGAGTGAATTTCCTAAAGTGTGACCGTAGCCAGGGTATAATCCATCAATCTCAAATACTCCTCGGAATTCATCCTCGGAAACAACTCGTGGCTTTGAAGGTAGGGTAACGTTAGTTTCTAACATAGCTTAATTTTTAGGCACTAATAACTTCTTCTACCTATCGGCTGTAGTACTCCATTACCAATTCGGGGTCAAACAGTGTTTCAGTTGGATTGTATACTGGCATACCTACAACAGTTGCCGTAAGTTTCTTTATATCTAGAGATAGCCAGGCTGGTACTCCTAATCCTTCATGTTTCTCGGCCAATTCGACAAAAAGACCAGAGGTTTTACTACCTTCACGAACAGTAATAATGTCTCCATTTCTTACTTTATAGGAAGGGATAGTAAAGCGCTTACCGTTTACTAAGACATGTCCATGCGAAACAATCTGACGTGCTTGTTGTCGTGTCTTGGCAAAGCCTAGACGGTATATTGTATTGTCTAGACGAGACTCCAATCTTTCCATTAAGTGAGAAATAGGTTGATGACCAGACTCAATAGCTTCGTCTACATACCGCTTGAGTTGCTTTTCAGTAATGGTGTAAGTAAAGCGCATCTTTTGCTTCTCGATGAGTTGACGTTTGTAATCACTCGCTTGACCACCGCGCTTAACTTGTCGTCCACCTCGAGCTTGAGAAAGAGCAAATTTTTGCGTCTGTGTCTTTTCGAAGATGGGAGCACCGAGGCGCTTGGCAATTTTGTATTTTGGACCAATTTTCATACTAAAAAATATTAGACACGACGAGGTTTAGGTGGTCGTGTACCATTAAATGGAACTGGCGTCATGTCGGTAATGCGAGTTATGCCAATACCCTTTCCAGAAAATGCTCGCAAGGCTGACTCACGTCCAGCACCGACGCCACGGATAACGACGTCAGCGTCCTTCATCCCCATTTGCTGGGCCTTTTCGCCAATTATTTCGCCTACTTTAGCAGCTGCAAAAGGAGTACTTTTGCGTGATCCTTTAAAGCCAAGTGCTCCACTAGAGGCACTCATAACCGCGTTACCCTTTGTGTCACAAAGTGTTAGCAAAGTATTATTAAAAGTAGCTAGGATATTTAATTTTCCATTAGCTAGTTTTCTTTTAGGGATGCGATTCAGCGCGCGAGAAGTTCCCGCTACATCTGAACCCCCTCCCTTTTTTATGATACGTTTCTTACCCATATGTCTTACGTAATGTTAATAAATAAAGCTACCTAATTCTAAGTCTTTTCTAGCTTACGGCGTCCACTACCCATCGTCTTCTTTGCTCCCTTGAGGGTGCGAGCGTTTGTCTTGGTTCGTTGGCCACGCGCTGGTAACCGCTTGGCATGACGTGAACCACGATATGAAGCAATGTCTTTCAAACGCTTTATATTTGAAGCAATTTCTCGTTTGAGATCGCCTTCAATACGAAATGATTCCACTTTTTCTCGAATTGCATTTTCTTGTTCAGTTGTTAGATCGGTTGGTTTAGTGGTTGGATCAATAGCTAGTCCATTAAGGATAGACTTAGCACGGGATAGACCAATGCCGTACACTGCGGTGAGTGCATAAGCAAGTTGCTTTTCGTCTGGAATTGTTATACCTGAAATTCTCATATTATTTATCCTTGTCTTTGCTTGTGTCGTGGCTTCTTTTTGTTAATGACGAACACTACACCACGACGCTTTACTATAATGTCATCAGGACTCATCTTTTTTACTGACGATCTTACTTTCATATATTTTATTAAAGTCTCTTTGTAATACGTGCTTTCCCGCCGTATGGATCCATTACCATGCCGACTTTATCACCTACTAGCACGCGGATGCGAAACTTTCGCATTTTACCAGCTAGATAAGCAATTTTGCTTTCTTTTGTGTCGTCTATTATGACACGAAAAAGAGCATTAGGTAAAGCCTCGTCGACAGTACCGTAAGTTAAATCGTCTTTAACGTCTTGTATTTTTTGATCCATTAAACGTCGCTGAGTCTAACAAATATTATTAAAACGGTCAAGTCAGACTTTATCACTTTACTCAGTTTTTTTGTCTCCAATTATTTCAATCACCACAATTTCTTCTGAATTTTCAGGAAAAGTACGCTTCCAAAAAGGTTTATCGGATATCTCGGCACTGCGTATACCTGTATGACCAGATAATACTACACTAATAGCTGTTAGGGATTTACCGGCTAGGTCTTTTTTTAGCTGATTTGCATCAAATTGCCAAACGATCTGTGGTTTTCCGATAATTGAGAAGGCTAGTGAGGTAGCATCAGCAATGTTTGTTGCGCTTGTTTTTGGGTCTACGTAAGAAAAAGTTAAGTCTCCTAAATTGGTTATTTGTACGGCTTCGCCAGCGTAGGAAGGAATTGTTTTTTCTGCAATGTAGTTGGCAAAGCTTATTTGATCAAATAATGGTTGTTGCAAAGTCGCTTGCTCTCTAATGGTCACGAGGTTATCTCCAAATTCAAGGGTAGGTAGTGAGTTATAAGTAATAGCTACAGCTCCGGGGAAGGCAATAAAACCAGCTGGCTTCATATTATCGATTTGCGCCAAGACTTTGTCTCTAAGTTCGATTTGAAGCGATTGCACAGCCGTCGCAAGCTCTGCGTCGTCTATAATGAATTTTGGTCCATTAAAGCCGCCTGTAAATGCTTCACGATTTTCGGCATATATTGAATTATATAATTCGTTTAGATTATTCTCCTTAAAACCAGGAATATCAAAACGCGTTCCGGTCGGGAGGTTATACTCCTGTCCAGAGTCATCGGCAAATACTTCGGCCCTGATTGTTCCTGGCACTAGATTTCCTGCAGAATCTTTTATGGCTCCCGGTACTACGACAGATTCTTGGATCCTGAAAATTAAACCATTCGGGGATCTAAACCTAGTATTTTTTATCAGTCTCTCAGTTCCTGGGGTTGATTTAATTATTTCGATAAATCCTTTGGCTTGTTCTTTTACTGTTTCTTGTCCAGTAGCTTTAACTTGTTGCTCCCCGGTTTCCTGGATGGTCATAACCTCATATGCCAGTTCCCCATCTCTCTTTTCTGGATAGGCGATAAATTCAGCACTAACGGTTGGTTCACTAAACTCTGGATAAACAGTTAGAGTTGTTTTTGCAACTAATAAACTAAATCCAAATAGACTAGAAATTATTATCACCACAACGACAGCAATCACTATAAGGTTCACTCTACTTTCCTTCCTACCGTTCTTTATTACGATAGTGTCAGTATCTAAATCTACAGGTCTTTTTGCTTCCAGTGGCGATTTTACCAAATCATCCTCTGTATTTAATTGAGTTGGTCTTCTTCTTCTGGGTTCAGCTGGACGTATATCCTGTAGGTTCCATTTTTGTGTCATATTTATATATAGTATAGCCTTTTATGGGTGCTCAAATTTACTATGAAAATCACGCATGTGGAAAAACTGAGCTGAAATTAATAAGGCAGTATCAATATTTTTTGTTTGAATTTCTCGCGCTATTTCCCCGGGGTAATATTTGCTTATTATTTCTTTCGATACAGGATAAACTGCATGTGATGAATTAGTAGCTAGTTTTGCCGCCTGACTGACTTGATTAATAAAAAAGTCTTCTGTTTGTAAGTTTCCATGAATATATATTTTTTTTGGAATTGCTAGACCATCACCAGTTTCGTGAAATAAACTAGCTAGCTCTCTCTGGTACTCTAAAGATATATCCTTTATAGCCTCGATTTTAGTGGCGGGATACTGCTCAAGCAGAGATATTGGGTCTTTTTGATGTAGGTAACCAAAGGCTTCGGCGACAGGCACTTTTAATTCCTTAGCAATTTTTCGAGCCAGAGTAAAGGAACCAATCTCAGTATGAGTGGTATAGTTTAAGAAACCATCGCGAACGACTCCTAGTTCTGTGGCTTCGTAGGTAATATCAACTAAGCAAAACTCATTGGTGTCGGTGTGAAGCTGTTTAAGAATATAGTAGTAAATTAAAACGAATGAGTATAAATATAGTTTGCTTTCGGGTAAAACTTTGTCACAGGCTTTAGTTAAAGCATCAATCATGTAGTCTTGTGCTATAGCGCTGGTTTCTACTAGTTGTAAGCTTTTTGTCTTTTGATTATTGAGTGTTTGCAAGTTATAGCCGTTGGCTCTTAACCCGATTAAACTTCTAGTGATAACTGACAGGCCTAATTCATTAATCTTTTCATTTTCTTGCAGTTCTTCTTCGACTTTTTGATGAGCCGTTCGTAATAATTCTTCAATTAATTCCTTGGATAGTGAATACTGCTCTGTCTTAGCATAATTTATATTCTTGGTAATGGTATATGACCACGGAGCCACAATGGTAACTTGGGCTTCAGGTAGTCTGTTTTGATTTGTCAGGTCATAAAAAACCTTACGTCCTTCACTATTTAGTTGCATTAAGGCACTAACTAGTGAGGTCATGACATTCTTAGCACTATCAGTTAGCGTATCATCACTACGCAGTGGCGAATACTCACGCTTTGACCAAATAATTTCAGGATAGGACTTAGTGCTGTCGCTTTTTATAATCGCCACCAACACACTGCCCGAACCAATATCTATAAGTGAACCGTAAGTGATATCTTTTTGACCACGTGACAAAAAACCCATAGTATTAATTATAGCAAGTAACTTTGTGGTATAGCTGTAACTTTCCGTTGATTCGGGGATAGTTAACTTAAGGTCGCTTTAATTCTTCTTACTCCAGAAGAAGATGATTCTTCCTTGATTATTTTGAAAGTACCCTTAATATCTTCAAGTTTTGTTACGTGAGGGCCGCCGCAAAGCTCCTTAGAGAAGATGGTTCCATCATTTCCGGTCATTATGTAGACCTTTACTTCATCTGGATAACGATCCCAGAAGCTGGCCTCTATACTACTATCGGCCTGAGCCTTTTCTTTGGGCATGATTTCAATTGTCACTTGACCGCCAATTTTGATTGCATTATTTACATAAGTCTCGACTTTATCTAGCACTTCTCGAGTTATTTTTTCTGGGTGAGTAAAGTCATAGCGAAGTCGCTCGTTAGTTATATTTGAACCAGCTTGATGGACATGGCTACCAAGTTCTTTTTGTAGGCCAGCTAGCATCAGGTGGGTAGCTGTATGAAGTTCGATTACTTTTTCTGAATTGTCAGCCAGACCTCCTTTAAACTTTTGTTCCGCGCCCGCTCTGGAAGTTGCTTTGTGTTGCTCCATAAGGGTTTCAAAGTCCTTTCTTTCCACAATCAAGCCTTTCTCTGCAGCAATCTCTTCAGTTAGTTCTATAGGAAAACCATAAGTTGTATAGAGGTCAAATGCATTTTTTGCACTAATAGCTTGTTTGGTAATAGGAGGGATTGACTTATCAATCACTTTTTTCCCGTCCTCTACCTTACTAGTTACATGGATTTGCAAAGAAATTTTGTTAAATTGTCTCAGTCCAGCTTCGAGAGTCTTGCGGAATTGCTCTTCTTCGTGGGCGATTGCTTCTTTGATTACTGACTTCCTTTCAAGTAAAACTGGATAATGAGTGGCGTAAGTATCAATCACGCTCGAAGCTAACTCAGAAAATTTACCAGCTGGTATAGCTAGTTTGTCAGCATAACGAACAGCTCGTCGCAGGAGTCGTCTTACAAAATAATCTTGATCAGTATTGCCAGGTAAAACACCATCACTAATTAAAAACACTGCCCCACGAATATGATCAGTTATAACTCTAAAGGCCACTAAATCATCTGTGTATTTCTTATGTGAAAGCTCTTCAATCTGCTCAATCACCTGCCATAATAAATCTACTTTAAAGACATCAGGAGTCCCTAATTTGGCTGCTGCGATACGTTCCAGTCCTCCACCAAAGTCAACATTACTTTGTGGTAGCTTGGTAAATGAACCATCTGGTTGTTTGATGTATTCAATAAACACTGAATTCCCTATTTCAAGAAATTGACCGGAATCACTATTGGGATGAGGGGCCATCTCTTTGTATTTGGGATTGGTTGCATAGTTTGGGCCAAAATCGTAAAAGACTTCACTGTCTGGTCCGCCGATTTCGCCAACCGGCATTTTATCGGGCTGTCCAGAACGACTCCACCAGTTCTTGGCTGCGTCATAGTAGAAAATTCTGCCTCCTTGCATACCAACTTCATAACCAGCTTCTTCACTACCAATATATACATCTTTGGCTTCTATACCACGCTCCGCAAATAATTCTTTCCAAATAGCTACTGACTCAACGTCTCTTGGTATACAGAGAGATTCATCACCAGCAAAAACCGTTACATAGATTTTATTTGGATCTAGTCCTATTTCATCAACTAAGTAGGTAAAAAACCAGCGTAGCTGATCTTTCTTGAAATAGTCCCCCAAAGACCAATTACCAAGCATTTCAAAAAAAGTTGTGTGACGATTGTCTCCCACCTCTTCAATGTCGTTAGCTCTAAAACACTTCTGGGAATCGGCTATACGTGTACCTTTTGGGTGTTTCTCCCCCATTAAATATGGGATCAAAGGTTGCATACCGCTACCGGTAAAAAGTGTAGTCGGATCGTTTTCTGGCACAAGGGCAGAAGAAGGCACGATAGCGTGGCTATTTTTCGCCATAAAAGCTAAATATTTCTCTCGCACTTCATTACCACTCATAGGAAAAACTGTTTATAACCTTACTAATGTCACCACTATAACAAAATATCTAATTATTGCGAGAGAATGGCCGAAGCTGCTTGGTAGCATTCTACACCATGACAGGTAAGTAATGGTGTCAGTCCGTAGAAGTAAAGCTCCATCATATAGCCAATTATGATAGCAATGACACCAATAATAGTGATAGTTTTCTCAAAATTGAAAGATGAGATGACTCGATTATCGATTTTTCTTTCTTCCGCCATAATGTGATGCACCTTTAAAATCGCTAAGGCAACCAATACCTTACCAAATACTCCTACAGTCAAACCCCAAAATAGTATATTCATAATTAAATTATACTATATACGAGTTACTTTCTGCTTATTTACCAACTTTTGAAAAGTTGCAATATCTGCTGCGTGGGCACTCAAGGCCTCACTAAATGTTTCTGCTTTTGTTGTATCTATCTTTATTTGCTTGAATATATTTATGACAGAATCAGATGATCCCGCTGTGAGAAAAGTGTCTATTTCTTTTCTATATGAGTTGTCGGCTTTGTAATTCCTGGCCATAATAGAGCTCATCATATGTCCAAATGTGTAGGAGTAGACATAAAAACCATAACGTAAGTGCGGGATATATACATACGAAGTTCCATCTTCTGGTTTTACTATTACACCCTCTCCAAGGTAAGAGCAAAGGTGCTTGTACATACAGCTTTTTAGTTCAGCATGAGTCATTGCGCCATTTTGGTGGATAGTTTCATGTATCTCTAGTTCACAATTGAAGAATGCGATTTGTCTCTGCATAGTGGCAATATCTCTGGTAATTCTGTCATGCAACAGAACAAGTTTTGTATCTACGTCAGTAGCAGAAGCAATAATAGCGTCAAAGACCAGGCTTTCAAATAACGTGCTGGCTGTTTCGGCCGTGACTATTGAATGTCCATCGTAAAGTGGGGTTTGTAAAGCTGATCTTCTAGCATGTACGGCATGACCCATTTCGTGAGCTAAAGTTTCTAGCGCTTTCATGGTACTTGTATGGTTGAGCATTACTTGCACTGGATGACCAGTTTGGTCGGACATAAATGCTCCACCACGTTTGCCAGGCTTTGGGTATACATCGATTTGGCCGTTGATCAGCATGTCATCAAAAATCTGTCCATAAATAGGGTTGACTTGATAGAAGACGTCGCGACAGATAGTTAGAGCTTCGGAGAAATTGATGACCGGCTCTTCCCCTATAGTGTCGTACTTTTGGGCATACTGTATGGCTGGAACATTGTGGTATGAAGCTTTTAATTTGTAAAACTTTCGGCTAAGTTTGAAGCCAGTATCACTTAATACCTTTACCAAGGATTCAATACTTTTTTCATCGTGTTGATAAGCAATAGCTGTGGCGCTGTATGGTTTTTTGTATTTGCGTAAATCATCTTCCGTTCGTACATCAGTAATGATGGCATTAAACTCATGTTCAGCCGGAATACCAAATTCGTCCATTTTTTTTATAATAATTGACCACAGCTTTGGCTTTTCTGTACTTTTTAGAGTCTCGATGGTCTCGAGTGCTTCAGGTAAAGCAATTTTCTTTCCTTTCCAAGTAATTGAACTGGTGCTAGTGAGCTTGTCGGTCATTTGTTGCCACAAACCAGAGGCTTGTAAGGCTTTTAAGCGAATAATTTTTTCTTCCGCTTCAGAGAGGTCATGCTTAGCACTGGAGAATATTTGCTGTAGGAAATAGCGAAAATGAGCTAGTTTTGGGTCTTTTAAAAACTCCTTTTGTTTAGACGTACTAATTTTTCCTAACTCAAGCGTAAAGAAAAGAATTCCATCTGAGGCGGGGCGGAGTCTTT
Source organism: uncultured Candidatus Saccharibacteria bacterium (assembly GCA_964425625.1). Classification (GTDB taxonomy): domain Bacteria; phylum Patescibacteriota; class Minisyncoccia; order Phycocordibacterales; family UBA918; genus OLB19. The sequence goes on from CAYRMI010000001.1 coordinate 10,931, forward strand.
TGCGTAACAAGGAGAGTGACTTTTCAGCCTTGTCGTCATTAGCATCTAATTCACTACGTAAAGAAAAATAGCGTCCGGGACGACTTAATTTTGGATCTCCGACTAGTTTCTCATACTCGGTTAAGGCTACAACTAAAAGTGCACTGTCAAAGATGAAAGGTTTTGTTCGCCAACGCTTAGCAAATTTTTGGTAGGCTAAAATAGTGTATTTGATATCTTCCTCTAGTCTAGGGTCTGCATCACTGGTATAGTACAAACTTTCCATGTCCCATTCAGTTTTAAAATCTTTAAGCTCTGGTAGATTAGTGCTTGGGGTATAAGAAAGTCCTGGTTTTATTTGCTTGTTTTTTTTCATGCTGATGATTAGTTTGACAGACGGCTAATTGTATTTGTTTTCAGTGGCTTCTTCAGCCACCTGTAAGAAACTACGATACTCATCAAACACGTGGTTGAATTCCGCTAAAATGGGGCCCTCGAGCCGGTTGTTAATTATGTTGGCAACTTCTTGATAGGCTTCCAATCGTTCAGAAAAATTACTACCGAAATCTTGAGCAAATCTTTCAGGGGCATCGTAGTAATCTTCGACAATTGTTCTAAAGTTATGAATCTTGTCGGCCGCCGCTATCAACACAGCTTCTGTCGGACCTTTTTTAAGTTGTTTACTATAGATCGATTTCTTTTCACGCCAGGTTAGCCTTTTTTCATTGGTACTGACTGGCTCTGTGACAGCTTCAATAAATTCACGCACTCTACCACCGAAATCCTCTTGGATTTCATCTAGTGTATAGTCAGTGTCTTCAACTGTATCATGAAGCAAACCGGCAATAACCACGTCTTCATCATCGGTGTAATCAAGTAAAGTAAAGGCCGTAGCCACTAGGTGTGTAATATAAGGGAAAGGCATCGATCCCTTCCTAAGCTGATCTTTATGAAGCACAGCAGCAGCGCGTATTGCCTGTTCAACTCGATATGAGTACATATGTAACTAGTGTAGCACCTAGAACCTTGTCAGCAAATGCCAATGGCGTTGAGTCTAAAGTATATCTAAAGATTAGTCATCAGAATAACCTTAGTTAGCCTTGATTGCCTTATTACCATCGGAACATATTGGTCCCACAAAATAAGCATGGGTATTACGTTCATCTCTTGGAATGTATGTCCAGAGGTTGTCACTCTGGCATTTATATTTAGTGCAAGCCTTTACAATTTTGTCACCACTCGGCACAACTCCGCATGTACTCATCGTCTTCATCACTGTAAAGAAATATATTATAGATATAACTATAATAGTTAAAACGAAAGTAATTATTAAGAAAATTTTTGAATGAAAAATCTTTGACATATAACCAAGCTTACCATAATTCCTCAATGTAATATCTTAGTATTTAGTTTTATTTATCTTTTATCACATATAATCCAGCCTTCTTTAGTCAAAATTTTAAGTTTAGTTAGTTCTCCGCCACGGTTGTATCCACCAACTTTACCATCGCTTCTAATTACTCGATGACAAGGTATGGCAGGATTATAATTTTTTCTCATTATAGTTGCCACGGTTCGGAAAGCCTTTTCGTTTCCAGCCAATCTAGCCACTTCTTTATATGTCATCACTTGTCCTTTGGGAATTTTGGCAACTATCGCTTTCACCTGGTCACTAAATTTAGCGCTGATATTTTCATTATTTGTTGGCATGATAGATGGCTTGAAGTTTTTTTCCGCAAGCTTCACGATAAGGACAAAATTCGCACTGCTCTCCAATACCCGGTAAGGTGTCATTATTCAAACAATCTTTGATTTTGTGCAGCGTTGGCAAAATCCAACTAGTATCAGTTTTGACTGTGACTAAAGTTGTTTCAAAAATAAGTTTGTCATCGAAAGCATCGAGGTCTTTGCTAGCGTTGGCATAGACTAAGTACCCGGTCTCTTCCACCGTGAAGCCTATCATCTCTAGAAGCCAACGATACACTCCGAGCTGTCTCGTGTATTGCTGATCCCATGGGCTGTCACTGAGTTCGGTAATAGAGCCATCTTTAGAAGTAGCTTTGTAATCGACGATGATTAGCTTATTCTCCGGGGTGACCCAAATATCATCAACACCACCAGAAATTACTAAGTTAGTTTCGGTCTCCTTATACTCAATACCTATGAACGGATCTCGCCAACTAGTCATTCGCTTGTCAGCCAAAGGAACGGCATCTATCTTGTATTTAGTCATAATCGGATGCGGGGTAGCATTTTGCCGATGGATATCAAATTCCTTCTTGAACAATTCATCAACTGCAATATTTAAATTGAATGATGGAAATGAAGGTCGTTTTGTTCCTAGTTTGTTATCAAGGTAAAAGCAACGTGGACACTCGAGAAAAAAATCAATTTTTGAGCGAGAAAGGCGCCATTTGGATCCACCGTAGTTCCATTCAGCACTACGGTTAGGATTGTATTTTTTAAATTCTGCCATAATCAAGTAATTATAACATTAAGTCTATCCCTAAAAGAAGAAATGCCCCGGCCAAAGGCTGGGGCATTTCTCTAAACAATCTACGGTCTTATTTTGCTGTGAAGGTAGAGAAGATAGTGTCAATCTGTACGTCTTCCGCCAAATTAAATTGCCGATCACCATTTTCTTGGTAAACAACTATGGCATACTCTCGACCAGCGGTAGTTGGTCGCTGGAGAACAATGGCGTTTGGTACTAAACCTTGTTCTTCACTAAAGCGAACAACACCTAGTAAAGCACCAAGTTTCTCCCCTTCATAATCGCGAACACCAACCCAACCTTCGCTAACTGGATAAGTGGCTGAAGAAAGAGCGATAGATGCACTGGCTACTTGGTCAATCACACTTATCTTGCCGGCTCCAACTGGTAGAACTGGCTTTGTGACTTCGGCCACTGGTTCTGATTCTTCTTTGTCCTGATCATCTACTTTCGTATCTTTAACTTCTGTTACTTCTTCAGATTTACTATCGTCTGTCTTATCTTCTGGAGCCATCTCTTCAGATGGACCGGAAAATGCCCACACTAGCAGTCCACCGATAAGAAGTCCTACTACGAATGAAACTACTGTCTTCTGTCCCTCTTGTTTTTCTTCTGCCATATGCTTGTTTGAATTGCTGAATTGTTGTAATAGTTTTGATTTTACCACAATGGCCAAGCTGGTATCTATTGACAGATTAGTGATTATGCGCGGTTATATTGCCGGCTATAATAGCCTCGGCTTCAGCAATGATACTTTCTTGCTTCCTTTGCGATATATGTAAATACCTAAGGACATACTTATTTTCAACCAAATCATGGCAGACGATGATACCTCGTTCAATCAAAATCGTGGTTTGACTAGGTGTTAAGTTTTGCAAAACAGTGATTGGATACAGTCGATAGCGTTGTAAGCGGTCATAAAGGTTGTCGTGTTTTGGATAATCCCAACTGAGTAGGTTTACCCCGACACATTTACTATAACGCAAGGCTGCTGAGGTGAACTTCGTATTGGTGATAAGCCAGAACTCCTTTATGGAGCATAGATCGTCTTTACAGATACGATTATTACGAAGGTCCAGTAGTCGGGCGTAGGAATACATGGCAACTTGGAGGTCAGTTTTTATGCCCGGACGAGCATGAAATTTGGCTTCACCGACAAAACTATGGGTTGTGTTGTAGGCAGCTACATCGATTTCATGTTCGGCACAATGTCCAGGAATAATAATACCTGTCTCGACTTTGTAGCCTTCAGCTGTAAATAACCTACCGAGTAGTAGCTCAAAAGGAAAACCAGTCGGTCCAATACCAAACAAGGCTCGCCTCAGCGAGTACCGAGCAGCGGTTGGTAGTTCACGCTCACGGAGTAAGGTAAAGGCTCGTCGGTAAATTTCCTGGGTAGTCATGCCATCATAGAGCTCTGTCTGGATCTGCATTACTACCTCGTTTACTTCAATTGGTGATGCCCCAGCTCGTCGCAAAGAACGGCGTAGTTTTTCAATTTTGAAATATTCAGTGCTACCATCGGCCTTAGTTACTTGAACATGCATCAAACTATAATACCACCACCAAGGCATTCACTACCGCTATATAATACACATGACTGACCGATGGCGACGGCTTCAGTTTCGCCGATTACTTTAAGTTCGAGCTTCTGCTCACTTTGATTTTCTATTTGCACTTTAAACGGAGTCTGTCGGTAACGAGATTGTACTTCAATAGGTTCACTATTTTGGATTTCTCGCCGTAAAATTATTTTATCCAATTTAATTAGAGCATTTGAAGGATTGGTCGGCTTTCTGGTGCTAACAACGACAATATTTTTTTCAATATCCTTGCTAATTACGTAATACGGCAAACGGTCTTCTACCTGAGTATTAATAGATAGCCCATGACGTTGTCCGACGGTATAGATAAGGGCGCCCTGGTGAGAACCAATTTTGTTACCTATCTCGTCTATTACTGCACCTGATTCTAGCGTTACGTAATGAGAAAGAAATTCCTTTATATCGATGTGTCCGAGAAAGCAGACACCTTGACTATCTTTCTTTAGAGCGGTCGGAATTTTTGCTTCCGCTGCTTCAGCCCTGATAGTATGCTTGATAGTGTCACCGATCGGTAGCAGTGTGTAACTAAGTTGCTCGGGAGTTAGGGTCCATAAAAAGTAACTTTGATCTTTACCTGGATCTATACCTCGATGTAGCGCTGCTATTCCTTGATTTTCAATCCGACGGGCGTAATGTCCGGTCGCAATATAGTCTGCTCCATGAGCTTTAGAAAACTTCATAAACGCCCCGAATTTGACGTGTTTATTACACATAACATCAGGATTAGGGGTTCGACCAGCTAAGTATTCAGAAATAAAATACTGAGCCACGTCATCTCGGTATTCTTTTTCTGCGTCACAGGTCAGAAACGGAATATTCAAATGAGCTGCTACCCGCATAGCATCAAGTCGTTCAGCTTCCCAATTACACTGTAGCCAATCAGGATGCCAAACCTTGATAAACACTCCAGTTACATCAAAACCACGCTGCCTAAGGCGTAAAGCAGCCACGGATGAGTCTACCCCACCGGATAGACCGACGAAGACTTTTGGTGCGGATTTCACTTCTTTAGGCTAACAAGCGGTTGACATTAACGCAAGTACCTGGCGATATTTAATCGGTGTTCGTCAAAGGTCTCGGCATAATAAAAATTTCCGTCATTGCCTGTTATATAAAATAGATATGATGATATTTCTGGATCTAGTACTGCTTTGATCGCTTCAAGACCAGGGTTGCCAATTGCTGTCGGCGGTAGACCAGCATTTTTATACGTGTTGTAAGGAGAGTCTTGCTCTAAGTCTTCCGGAGAAAGTTCAGACAAAGGCTTCTCTAGTACGTATTCTAATGAGGCATCGACCTGTAAGGCCATACCAATCTTCAAGCGAGTTTGTAAAATGCCAGAAACTAGGCGCATACTCTCGACCGTGTTGGCTTCCCTCTCTACGATAGAAGCAAGAATTAAAATCTCTTCTTCAGTCAGGGTGCTTTCAGTAATGGCAGTTTTTAAAGGGGTAATTTTTTCTTGATAAGTTTTAGTCAAAAGAGTAAATAAATCTTTGGCGGTGTATGACGCTGGAAGCAGATATGTATCTGGAAAAAGTTTCCCTTCAACTGGTTTAGCTAAGGCCATGAATGTAGCTGTATCAAAATTAATCAGAACGGCTTCGGCTCGCTTAGCAATTTGATCTGATCTTTCTCCTTCAATTAAGGTCAATTTAACAAGATCATTAGCAAAATGCCCCCGCGTCAATTCGTTGGCTAATTGTTTAGCCGAAAGTGGTTTATCAAACCGGTAGGTTGTGGCTTTTATTGTGCTGGGGTTGTGCCACCATAAAATACTAAAGTACAAAGCTAGTTCAGAGCTAGCAAAACCCTTATCTTTCATCAGCTCCGCTACGGACTTGGCACTAGAACCTGTGGTCACTGTCACAGTTTCTCCGACGGGAAAATTAGTTGGTGGGGTCAGTAGTAAAAATTTAATTGAAAAGAAAATTGCCCCAAATGAGAGAACGCCAATTACTAAAGTCAGAAATATAGATTTTATATAGCGCTTAGGAGTTTTTTGCTCATTTTCATCTTCCGTCCAGTCGTTAGTAATTTCCGGTAAAGACATATTGTTTAAATTCGCATGGCCGTGCCAGTTGGCAGATTGGACGGAGCTTCTTTTCTCGTTGACATAATACGTGGTAGACCAGGCGTCATCACTGAACTACCTGGGATATGGAACATAGTGGCCAATTCCTCGACCGAGAAGACTTTTGGGGCATCAACAGAAGTGCCATTAACTTTATTTTTCAGATCGATGTTGTAGACGCGATTTTTTTGGTCGGCTAGCTCACGCTTTTTCAGAGCCAATTTTCTTTTACCGGAACGGTCAGAGAGCCAGTTATAATCAAAATCAGTACGCCAACGAACACCAATACCGTTTCTACCAATCACATCATATTGAGCGAAAGACCGGATAGTGGGTGAAATGAAATCCCCATCAAACTTTCCCTTTTCCGTTATATACATCCAACGAATTCCAACCTCATAAGCGTACTTACTGACATTGCGTTCGATCGCGGCGATTACATCTCTTTCTCCCATAGTGAGCATCGGGGCTCTTTCGTAAGCCTCTTCTGGATCAGCTGGCGCTCGCTGATCGCGCTTGAGCATTTCATTGATTTTTGCAGAAGCTTTTTTATCCCACGTGGGGCCTTCGTGTATATTACCATTCTTGAATGTCTTCTTCATATGAGGGACACAGAGAAATTGTACCCAGATTCGCTCATGCGGTTTGGCCTTTCCTAGTTGTTCCAGCATGGCAGCCATTGGTTCAAATTTTTCTTCCTCTTTAGGAATTTTATCAAGACCAAAATCAATGTAGGTCCGCACGGGAAATATTTCTTCTTCTTTTTTACCCATGTGAAAAGACATGTATTCATACTTGTTTGGATCCCAAACAATCTCATCGGTATAGTCGTGTGGTTCTTCGGTTACTTCTATACCAGGATAATGCGCATAGAGCTGTGCTTCTACTGCGTTTTTTGTCTTCTTGGTCGGTACATTGACATAAAATCTTACTTCCCCGCCAGTTGAAACTAGTTCTAGGCTAAAAACCAATGGGTACTTTCCATCTATCCATGACTGCATCAAGTTATCCGGTGAATTTACGTTATGAATTTGCGTCAGCACACCTTCCATAGCTTCCGGTGACTTGAAAACTTCCTGTGGTAGATGAATTCTAAGTGTTGTACGTCCTTGGTTAAGAGCGAACTTAAGTCGGACAAAGTAGAACCACTTTTCATAAAGAATGTAGAACAAGGTAAAAGGTAGCCAGATAGGAGTCAGTGCAATCATGATGGAGACTACAGGCTCGATGTTTACGTTCATCAGGCTGAGGAGCTTGTACATCATGAAGAAACCAGTTAAAACGAAAACTGGTCCCACTAGACCACCACCAATAAGTTTAACTAAATCACCCATGTGCTAACTATTGTACTACACAAAAACACAGAGGCACTGAGACCATCTGTGTTTTATGTGAGTACCGAATTATTCGGTTAGTGTGTAGGCACCATTGCTGAGGCGGCGGAAGAGATTTTGGTCTTGCAGATTTACAATAATAGTATTGTCTTTCACGTAACGTTCCTTGCGTACTTTATCAATTATTTCCTCTCTTGAGAGGGGGCCTTCTTTGGCTAGAATTTCTCGCAAGACATCTTTTACTACCCCGGCTGTGTAACCCCATTCAGTTAGCGCATAGAGACCCCGACCGACCAGAACGAAACGTTGGTCTTTAATAAGTTCGTTATGAGTAGTAGCAACGTGAGCATTGTGATTGAAAAGTTTATTGATAGCACCGGCAACTTCCTTAAAGTGCATTGGTGAACCATGACGTTTTACTGCTAAGTAAGCATAGTCTCGAACACCCTTTACTTTCACATTGGGACTATCGGCTGGACCCCAGTCACCTAGAGGATTTCTTCCAATTTGCTTAGAAATGAGCAGCCAACGCTTCAGTACACCTTCGTCATATTTTTCAGCCAGTTCAAGTAATTCACCACGGAAACGATTTAGAATCTCTTGTTCACTAATAAGTTCGTCTCGATCAAGACTACGATGAACGTTGATTAGTGCTTTTTCTACTGAGTCAGCAATCTTTCTTTCAGTAAACCAACGGTGGTTGTATTGTGGATTTTCTTTACCACGATAGAAGGGATCTCCTACCACTAGCAAGAAGTAGAGGTGGTTACGTACAATTGGGTCTGTACTTACTTCGTCTAAAAATACATGTTCGGCAATCAGACCACCACCTAGTTGGTCGATCAATTTCTGCATCTCAATAAAAAGGTCATAGTTCTTTTTGTATTCCTCAGACTTCTGGATTGATTGGATACCGTAGTTTTCAATCTGACGAACACGCTCGCGGGTGATACCGTAAGACTGTCCAATAGCTTCCAAGGTCGAACTCTCACCGTCGGGTCCTAGACCATAACGCTTGGTGAGCACGTCTCGTGCACGTTCAGGCAGTACGCTAAGGAGCGATTTTGTTACTTGTTTTGGTTTAAATGTAATCATAGAATTAAAATTTCCGGCAAAAATTTCCTCAATGCGTAGCCATATTTATAACATGAGTAATAAATAAGGTCAAATCCTAAAGTGGATAGTATAGTTAATCCCCTACTATTAAGTTAAGAATTCGACCCGGCACGTAGATTACTTTTTTTATATCTGTAGTGGTGGCATATCTAATAATATCCTTATTTTCTAAGGCTATTTTAATCACATCCTCCTCTGCTGCCGTTGGACTTATGGTGATAGTTGCGCGTAATTTTCCGTTGATTTGCACGCCCACAGTTACCATTTCATTAACCAGGAGTTTGGGGTCTGCGACTGGGAAACTGGCTAGATGAATTGAAGCTTCATGACCTAAATTTGACCATATTTCCTCCGTCAAATGTGGAGCAAACGGAGCTAACAGGCGAGTAAACAGCTCATAAGACGAAACTGAAAGACCGTACTTTTCAGCATGATTCACAAATATCATCATGGCACTAATAGCGGTATTAAATTTAAAGGTCAATATATCCTCACCCACTTTGGCAATGGTCTTATGCAAGAGGGCTTCAGTATCTTTGGGATCGGTTTCAGTCAGGTGGTCACCCAAACCATATACTCGCTCAAGAAAACGTCTAACTCCGGCTATACCGCCAAGATCAAATGGGTAGTTACTGCCTTCATATGGTCCCATAAAGGCCAAATACATCTTCACCGTATCAGCGCCGACGGTCTTTACATGATCATCGGGATCAATCACATTACCCTTACTTTTACTCATCTTATTGCCATCCGGGCCGAGGATGAGGCCACGGTTGATGCGTCTTTTGTATGGCTCGCTCTCAGTCACTAAACCTAAGTCCAAGAGAGCTTTTTGCCAAAAACGCGAATAGAGTAAGTGCATAGTGGTATGCTCGGCCCCACCAAAGTAGATATCAATTGGCATCCAATCCGTCTGCTTTTTGAGGGAGGCTAAGCCTCCCTCATTATGATTGTCTAAATAGCGCAGGAAGTACCATGAGGAATCCACAAAGGTATCCATCGTTTCTACTTCAGGAGTCCAACCCTGGCCAAAAATCTCTTCCGTGCGCTTTTTTAGCGCTTCGCTTTTAGCTAGTGGTGCAATACCAGTCGGCTTGAAATCAACATCTTCAGGTAAAAGCCATGGTAGATGTTCCTCTGGCACAGCGTGTGCTTTCCCTTCCGGGTCATAGACAATCGGAATTGGTACGCCCCAGTAGCGTTGGCGTCCAATTGACCAGTCGCGCAGACGGTAAGTTGAGGTCATCTTCCCGCCCACTTTTTTCACAATGGCTTCTTTCGCTTCTTCGGAGTCCATGCCATTAAACTCCCCGGAGTTAATTAGTACCCCCGCGTTCGCAAAAGGTATTGGATTTTCGCCATTGATTACTTGCTTTACTTTTAGATTAAATTTCTCCGCGAAAGCAAAGTCTCGTTCATCATGCGCTGGCACGGCCATAATGGCGCCTGTGCCGTAGCTGCCAAGCACGTAGTCTGAGATGTAGACTGGGATCTTCTCGCCACTAGCTGGATTGGTGGCAGTTATTCCCTCGAGTTTTACCCCCGTCTTCTCCTTAGTGTTATCCAAGCGATCTTGATCATCCTTCTGTTTGGCTTTGGTAATGTAATCGGCCACCTCATTCCAGTTTGCTATATGAGTCTCACTCTCACCCACTAATGGGTGTTCTGGCGCCAACACCAAATAAGTCGCTCCGTAAAGAGTGTCTGGTCTCGTCGTAAAAACCTTAACCCTTCGTTTAACCGAAAGTTCAAAGTCTATCTCTGCGCCACGGCTACGGCCAATCCACTGTCTTTGCGCTTCTTTGATATGTTCGGGCCAATCAAGGGCGTCGAGGTCATCGATTAATCTATCCGCATACTTGGTGATCCGGAGCATCCATTGAGGCATTTCGCGCTTTTCTATGACATCACCAGAGCGTTCACAGGTGCCATTGGCGAGCACTTGCTCGTTAGCGATGACCGTATTGCAACCCGGACACCAATTGACTGTGCCCTTGCCTCGATAAGCCACGCCATTCTCAAAAAACTTGGTGAACATGGACTGGGTCCATTTGTAGTATTCCGGATCAGTTGAGTTACAAGTCTTGTCCCAGGAGAAAGAGTTACCCATGCTCGTAAGCTGGTCTTTCATGTAGGCGATGTTGTCATTGGTCCAAGCTTTGGGGTCCAGGTTGCGTTTGATAGCGGCGTTCTCGGCCGGTAGACCAAAGGCATCAAAGCCCATGGGGTAGAGGACTTGCTTACCCAGCATGCGCTGGTAGCGGACGTAGATATCAGGGACAGCAAAAGCATACCAGTGACCGATGTGGAGATTGCCAGAGGGGTAAGGCCACTCCACCAGCACGTATTCTTTCTCTTTGCTTAAATCGCGCTCGCCGACATTATAGAGACCACTTTCCTGCCATTTGGCTTGCCACTTCTTTTCAATCTCTGCGCTATCAAACTTTTTATGCATAACAAACCCCGCTTAACGAATAAGTAGTAGTTTAGTATGCCACGAGTTTGCGAGGATGTAAAAACTACCTGTAAAGTACCTGTACTAGGTCTACTGGCGAATTCAAGATATTCTCGTTAGGGAGTTCTGTCAGTAATTGTTCTTTCGAGCAGTAACCCCAAGTCACTCCAATTAGTTTATGGGGATTAATGATGTCCTTAAGTTCGTATATATCTGCTAGTGTGTCTGTAAAGTAATACGCTTCTGAAAATTCGATCCCCCAGTCTTGGCAGATTTGTTCAACCTTCTCCTCTTTTGAGTGGTGGTCTTCGAAAGCTAGTATATGCGTAAAGTCTAACCCCATTTTTTCTATAGCTGGCTTAACGTAGTTTTGAGAACCGCTTGAAACAACTGCCATCTTTGTGTTTGTTAGCCTCTTAATTTGCAAAATAAACTCATTAAACAAAGGGAATCCCTTTTCATGGACCAATTTTCCTCCGTTGGATATACGCTCATGTAGTACGGCTAGGTCTGCCTGGGTCAAGGTGTGATTACGAGCGTGATGAGGCTTTTGGATAGCGTAAACATTCAAATCTATAAAAGCACCTACTTTCCCATTTTGTTTGTTTTGCTGATTTTGCACTTCCGTCCAGACATTATAAGTATCACCCAAAACACCATCGAAATCAAAAATTAGGAAATGCATTTAATATGAATTTAACGAATTGGTGCGACGGCTGGCTTCTTGAAGGCTTCGAGGTCAACTACTCTTTCAAAGCAGTAATTTCCAGCGCTATGTGACCAATTGTACCCGCCTTTGATTGGCTGACCAAACTCGTCATATTCTATTTGTGTTAGAAATTCATCTTCACCACTAGCTTCGGCAAAAGTAGCACAGAGACGGAAACCTTTATCAGTCAGCTCATAAGTGTATGGTTCGCGTTCTTCGGCTGCTACTGGTAATGGGCCAGCCGCTGGTAATTCTTCTAGACTCTTAGGCAACTCTCCGTTTAGGGTGACGTAATTTTCAATTTGGTACTGGATCGCTTGCAGATCTGTTACTTGTTGATCATCTAAGCGCATTTGGCGTACCTGGTCTGGAGTCTCAATGTTCATAAAGCCATAAACTAAAGAAGTCATAACCACAACAGCCATGCCTATACCGTAGGTAATAGATTTTTTCTCCTCTTTTAACCAAAAACCTCTAGCATCTAACAAATAATAATAAAAAGCTGAACCAACGACGATAAGTACAGCTAATGCTTTAAGAATAAAACGTACGGTCAACTCACCTTCTAGAAAAGCCATCACGACAGCTACCAAATCACCCAAGAGGGCTGCCCCACCAATGAGGAGAGACAAATAGATTAACCACTTCGTTAATCCTAGATAAGCACTACTAGTGTCTTGTCTACGGGCGAGATTAACTAAACGTGTGAGGACTATGTAAGTAGGGAAAAAGACCACTACCATCGCAATACCCAACCGGATGCTGGTGCTAGCACTCTCAATGGCCCAGTAACCTTCGGCAGCATCAGGAAACTTTAAGTTGATTAGACCAAAAATTAAAACGATTAAAAATGATACTGATAAGTAAAGACTAATAAGTGAACCTAACTGAAGCACGAAGTGCTTGGAGGTATGATTTTCCATATACTAATATTATACGCTTGTTTTTGGGGAAAAGTAACAAAATGAAAAGCCACTTCAATTGCTCGAAGTGGCCTTGCTGGTGCTCAAGTGGTGGGCGTAACTAGTACGCAGGAACAAATTCAATCCGACACCAGGCCTTAGACCATGAGTTTGGCCTCAAGCTGATGTCCTTTCTTATTCCAGCCTTCGGCTTGAGGCAGATGTATTTATCTGGTTGGTCTGACCAGACAACGACCTGGTCATAACCTTGTAACCGGAGCCAGTAGATACCCTGATCTACTTGCAGATACACCAGACTTTCTTTGAGATCAAAAATCCGCTCCGTGTTAACCTCGGTACCGCTATCAATTAAGACCTGACCTCGCTCATAGACCGACCATTTCTTCCCTGTCGTTGGGAAATATGACTGTAGTCCGTAAGCTAAAGGCATGGGCGTAACGGCCCGGCACCTTTCATTTCTAGAGATCTTGAACTGATAGTCCAAGGCATGACCATTGGGAGCGAGATTGATTCTGCTGTGAAGCCTGAAACTCCACTGATAGGCTTCACGCGCCTCAATGTCCATTTCAAAAGATCGATATCGGCTGTTGCCTTCATGGTCAGATATCACCGGGTAGAGTCGACTAAGTCCACGAATGATGCCGTAGTTGGGCAACTTCACTCCCCGCCAAGCTGGTGTTTGTGCTACTTCACCAGAAATCGGTGCGTCAAGGTAGAGTCCACCTGGCAATCTTCCTTCCGGCATCCCGAAAGCGGGGTGAAGTAATTTTCTGCCACCTGGGTCTGTCCAAGAGAGCACGTTCCCGACATGGTCAGTGACGAATTTGGGCAAGGGCATACATACTCCTGGGTTGGTTTTGGATCACGAATAGAATTCAGAACGAAATTCCGTTTTGATATTGCGGGTAATTGTCTTTCTTGTCAATCTAAACGCAGGTCATTTAATTGTCCTTCTTACAAAAGGAAGACCCACAGGACTGATGTCCTGTGGGTCTCTTTGCCTTTACCCTTGGTAATAAGGATCAATGATGTACGTAATATTACACGACCCACAGCGTGACTCCCCTGGAGCGAGCAGTACCTCTGCACCATTTCCTAGAGTCGGTTCAACGCACAGGTATTGCGAAGGATCATCTGTCCAGATGTTCATCTGGTCATAACCGGAGGTATTCATCACAATTACACCACCGTCGACCGCAAATGTCGTGCTCCGGCCATCAAGTCCAAATTGTTGTGCCGAAGACAGATCGTCTGTCGTTGTGACCTTTGTTTCTCGACCATACTTCACTACGGTCTCCTTCCTTTCATAGGTAGCAAAATACGGACATAAACCAAACATCAAAGGCATCGGTCTAGGATTTGTACAGTTTACCTGTCTCGTTACTTCGATTCTGTGTGCCAGATGAAGACTATCCTTTCCTTCAACAATAGAGATCTGAACGATATATCGCCAGGGAAATATCGGCGTCGGTTGCGAAAACGGAAACGAGTAAATAAAGCCTTTGTGGGTATTCTGACACCAAACCGGCTCGACCGAACTCAGAGAGCGAACAGTGCCGTGTCGAGGCAGGATAACCCCCTCCCACGCTTTCGTCTGTGGCACTTCTCCAAAGACTGGCGCTGCCACAAAAGCTCCGCCGCGAATTTTTTTATTCTTGTTTATGGTCTGTGGAAAGAACACATCATGACCGCAATCAGTACGCCAAGCTCCGATGGTGCCAGGATGATTAAGTCTTAGCATCTATTTCTCCTTGTTTGATTGAAATCTAACTAATGGAAAGAAAATCCTTGACTAGGATGCCATAATCTACAATTTTGTAAATAAATAAGAATTTTTCATTAACTATGTCATAATAGACTTCTATGAAATCAGATGATTTGAAAAAAGCGCCAAAGCTGTTTTGTGAAAGCGTGAGTGTGGGATTTACGCCGGAGTATTTTGTCATGGCACTTAGCTCTGGCACCCAGGCCTCAATTTATTCATTTACACCTCAACACCTCAAGCGTTTGCGTGAGTACTTAAGTCACCAAATTAGTGAATATGAAAAAGAACATGGTGAGATAAAAGTTGAGTCAAACAAGAGTGTAGTCAGCCCAGTACAGAGACTCAGTCCCCCGAGTGAGTTGAGTTAGGTAGGACCTTTATAACTTCTCCTATTTTTACATAGGCCTTTCCTATGCAATTTGAACCAACGCAAAGGCCCGACTAGATCGGGCCTTTGGAGAACTGCAGCGACTAGCGAAATCGCAAGCGTCTCATCGGTGGCATCTGTTGGTTGTGTCGGTTGAGCAGATACTGCAACAAGTCGGCCAAATTTCTGTAAAACTCACCAACATCGGTGCCTAGTACCTGGATAAATTTTTCCGTAGTTTGCCTACTCTCCACTTCTGCAAAAAAATCATACAAGCACAACCCTTTCACAATACCATCACAGTCTTTACAGCTTTTTAACTGCCTCGTTAGCTCGAGGCAATTCCAGTAACCTGGATATTCGCGTAAGCTAATATACCTGGCCATAAATTACCTCGAAATATGAGTTTAAAGAACGCGTTTTTTTCTTTTGTAATTTTGCAACCAATTGCTAGAAAGCACAAATTAACTTAGTTTTCATTATCTACCCCACCATAAATTCAATCACATCGCCATCTTTAACGATATAGTCTTTACCTTCGGTACGGAGCTTGCCTTGTTCGCGGGCTTTAGCCAGTGAGCCAGCGGCTACCAGGTCGTCAAAGGTTACTACCTGAGCGCGAATATATTTCTTTTCAAAATCAGTATGAATGGCAGCGGCAGCTTTTGGTCCGGTTGACCCAATCGGTACAGTCCAGGCATGTGTTTCCTTTTCGCCCGTCGTAAGGTAACTCATAAGGCCGAGACGGTGATAGCAGGCACGAATCAGGTTCTCAACGCCACTTCCCTGCGCCCCATACTCGCGTCTAAATTCATTTTTTTCTTCATCGTTTAAGTCTCGCAGTTCATGCTCCATCCCGGCATCTACTACCACATACTCAGCGCCAGTTCGGTCAAAAAATTCTACCAGTCGAAGCCAGCGGTCGTCATTGTGTTCGTCTAGGTTGTAGCCATCCGTCATTTTATTGCAGACGTATAAGAATGGCTTCATGGTCAAAAGATGCAGTCCTTTGATGAGCTTTTGCTCTTCCTCGTTCATAGAAAGTGAGTTGGCAAGTAAGCCACTCTCCAAATGTGGCAATAGTCTACTTAGTAGTCCATGCTCAACTTCAGCTCCTTTATCACCACGTTTAGCATCACGCTCAACATTACTAAGTCGCTTACTGACTGTCTCAGCATCGGCCAAAATTAATTCTAAGTTGATGACTTCAATATCTGAAAGTGGGTCAACTCCACCGGTCACATGATGGATGTCTGAATCTTCAAAAATACGCACCACTTCAGCAATCATATCGGTCTCCCGGATGTTGGCCAGGAATTTATTACCCAGACCCTCTCCCGAAGCAGCTCCCTCTACCAATCCGGCGATATCCACAAATTCTACGATAGCCGGAATAATTTCCTTTGAACCAGAAATAGCTGAGAGAGTAGCTAATCGACTATCAGGCACAGCGACCACACCAACCGAAGGGTCGATGGTAGCAAAGGGATAGTTGGCAATCAGCACCTCATTTTTGGTCAGAGCCGTAAAGAGCGTAGATTTACCTACATTAGGGAGACCGACAATTCCGACTGATAGAGACATAAAGAGTTTTGCATAAATAAATAAGAAGAAATGCCTTTAAAAAGACACATGTCGGCGAGTGTAACAGAAATACTACATTAATAAAAGCTAATCCCCGACTTATATCGGGGATTATCATTTTATTTTTTTGTTGGTTTATTACCGCGGTTTTTTACCGCTCCCTCCATGCGACTGGCAGTACGATGGGGTGCTTGTTGATTGCCAGTATGGTGGTTGGGGTGACCAAATTGTGAACCATGTATGTTTTTCATATATAATATTGTACTCCTACCGGTGCCGATATAGCAACGTCAACAAGTGCGCCAAACTATAGTCAACATAATGGCGATTATACTTAATTTATAAAAATGACCTGAGTATAAAAGCCCTTGTCAAAATTAAAATAAGTTGTATTATGCTAATCCCGTACATGAGGGAGGAATCCATCATGCGGCATGTTCCAAGACGGAGACCAAAAAATGAACCTGACCATAAGTGGTCATCACCTGGAAGTAACCCCCGCGTTGCGGCAGTACGTGGTCGACAAACTCGACCGAGTCGAGCGGCACTTCGACCAGATCGTCACCGTCAACGTGCTGTTGACGATCGAAAGGCTCAGGGAAAAGGAACGTCGGCAAAAAGCCGAAGTCACCCTGCACATGAAAGGGCGCGATATCTTCGTCGAGCAGGCCCACGAAGACATGTACACCGCCATCGACCAGTTGATGAACATGCTCGACCGCCAGGTGGTCGAGCACAAGAACAGCAAGCAGGACCCTCGACCCAAGGATTGGAAGTGCCCAAAGCGGGCGCATATCCCAACCTGAAAACCAAGTCGGTCTAACCATTACCTGGTAGTGGTTGACCAACCAACCAACCGCAGCTTCGGCTGCGGTTTAACATATATACTGAATTGTTATTAAATAAAAAAATCAACAAATTTTAGTGCTATTATGTTATTTATATGGATAGCCTACGTTTACTCTTAGTGCAAAACCAGAACAATCTCGACCGGCTACGGGCCCGGGCCAGGTATTTGAAAACCCTTATTTCTTCCTCCAACTATGATACCCATAAACAGTATGGTCCTTATGCTGAATTTTGGGATGAGTGGTATGAGCAAATGCAAGCAATCTTTACTGATTTAAAATCAGACATTAGAGCGACTGAGGAATTTATCGCTGAACTGCGAGAATTTATATTTTGTATGGAGACGGAACAAAAACCAGTCCGTGGTTACAAGAAACGACTTACTGAAATGAACTCACTTTCTCTTGAAGCAATTGCTTGCCAACATGACATGCTACATATAGCAGACACCCAACTGGCCGAACACAAAGAATTTACCCACAAGTTACTCTTGGTTGAAGCCATCGACAGCTTAAATGAGGATTAGTATAACTTTAACTAAACCCAAGTTAAGTTTCTTTTAAACAACTAGACCACCAAAAGTGGTGGTCTGTTAGATTTCAGCGATTGCCTGAATACCTCGGTTTGTAATTTCGAATGCCGGCATAAGGATATCGTATGGCCCTTCTTCAACATATTCCAATCTCACCCACTTAGCACCTAAAAAGACATTGAATTTCCGTAATACTTCTGGTTCAAATTCGTTGACCAACTGTTGATATCCTGAGGGATGAACTGGTGGGTGACGTCTGACCAAGATGGTGGCCATTTCTTTTGGTGTTATAAGAGAGCCATGCTTCCGCATTAGATCAAGAACCTCTTTGGACTTAATTTCGCTTGCCCTCATTTCTATTCTCCTGTTTGAGAGATTGAATTTTCCAATTATCATTGTACTTCTATACTTATCTTAACAGAAAAGGCTATTTAAGCGATAGTTGAATAAGTGAAATTGTATAAACTGATATTTTTTATGCCAAATTTAGGGTAGAATAATTAAATCATGCCGTCGTTGTTTCGCTCGCCACTTTCGCTTATTGCTACTATTTTAACAGCTACTTTCTGTGTAGCGATAATCATTTTTTCAGTCAACGCCATAAAAGAGGAAACAGTGACGTCTACCCGTACTGATCAAGCTAGCCAAACTGAGTCCACAGCACAAAGTTTTCCCTTAAGTGTCAATCCGATAACCAAAAAAATTGAAGAAAATCCTTTGGTTGATTGGTATGTTACACAACACTTATCAATAGATACTAAGAAATTTAGACAAAGACGATTTATCGACCGTGTGGTTTCCGAATTAGTTCAATTATCACTCTACCAGCAACTGGCTTCACCTCTTTCCCGTACTTTAGTTATCTATCCCGGGGAAAGACGCGAGGAAGTAGTAAAACATTTTGGTGATATCTTACGTTGGAGCAATACAGAGAGAGAAGAATTTTCAAATCTAATCACTAGTAGCGAGCCGGCTATTAGTGATGGTAAATTCTACCCAGGGAAATACACCCTACCAAAAAACAGCACCCCCGAACAAGTGGCATCATTGTTGATTAATAAATTTGCTGAAGAGATACTAGCACGCTACGACGAGAGTATAGAAGAAATCGTACCACTGAAGGACACTCTAGTAATCGCTTCACTCTTAGAGCGAGAGGCATATAATTTCGATGATATGCGCTACATTTCAGGCATCATTTGGAATCGATTATTTATCGACATGCCTTTACAACTAGATGCCACCTTGCAATATGCCAAAGGCAACAATCCAAATGAAACAAAATGGTGGCCAAAAGTGCGACCAGTCGATAAATATATCGATTCCCCTTTTAATACCTATGAGGAAAAAGGCCTACCGCCTTCACCAATAGCCAATCCGTCTCTGGAGGCTGTTGTAGCTGCTCTAAATCCCCGCGCTACAGATTGCTTATTTTATTTTCACGATAGTGATGGCAATTTTTACTGCTCAATCAACTACGAAGGACACGTGGCTCTACTCAAGGAGATTTACGGTCAAGGTAGATAGTTTACCAATTCAAGTAAGTAACGGTAAGTTGCAAGACGGTAGCAAAGCTAACCCATAAGAAATATGGAATATTGACGTAGGTTACCCAAGCATAGTGAGGGAAGATAAAATACAAAGCCAGACCAAGCGTCACTAAGACCAACAGAATATCAATGGCTGCTAGAAGATTATTTTGCAAACCAAACTGAAGCGGAGTAAAAGCAAAGTTGAAGATGAGGTTGAGGATAAACGGTACTACTACGATAGGCGGAATAGAGCCTGTCCAGGCTTTGTAAAAAACGTAGCCAAAGCTGATGAAGATGATGAGATAAAGCACACTCCAGACTGGTCCAAAAAGCCAGCTAGGTGGTGCCCAAGTCGGTTTGATTAATTCGCTATACCAATTGTACGTGTTATTCATATATCTAAAGTATACCACTTTGAACAGAGAAAAAGGCATGCGGAGCATGCCTTTTTGTTGTGTTTCCGACTAGGTCGGACCGTTTTTTATTTCTTCACTTTGGGTATGCACTGTGGCTTGGCCGTGTCGTATCCCGAGTGAATTAGGAGTCCGGTGTCAGACCAGACTTCAGTCCAGCTTTTGTGGCAGATCATTACACTCTGCGCCTCTGAAGCCAAGGTGCAGGTGCGCGAAAAAGTCTTACCAGAAGACGACTCCTCCCACTTGCACTCCGCTCCTTTGACTGGGGAGAGAGCTGCTGCTACTTCCTCCGGTCCCGGTGCTGGATAGCACCAGAACTGCGACCCGTTGCGGGTTGTGGTAGTCACACCATGACCACCTTGGTAACGTGATCTGTAGTATGACTGGTCGCTCGTGCATTCACGGCGATCTTTACCTCGTCCAAGAGTGTAGGCCATCCGAGTCGTGCCTTGGTAACTGGAACTTTTGTAGCCCGACCCCTTGGACTGTTCTGATTGGTGCGATCCACCGAGAATTTGCTTGTTCTCAGCGAAAGTAGTTCCGCCTATGACCAGGGTCCCTCCGTGCAATTCGGTGGCGCAGCCAGAGAACAGCAGAACCGATACCAAACCGACCAGCTGAATCGAAAGACGCGTGTTCATGTATATCTCCTAAATTTGGATGAACGTACTTTTGACACTCAGAAATGAGTATCAGCCAATTGATATAATAGCATAAAACCCCTTAAAAGTCAATACTTTTAAGGGGTTTTATAAGCTTATTTAGATGGCTTTTTTACCCAATCTTTCCATGTCCTTCAACCATTTGCCTCGGGCACTATCGTCTACTTTATCGCACGGGCCCATGAAAGATACTTCTGTTCTAATACCAGCGAACTCCAAGATACCATGCTGGATTTCGTTCCAATAATCCCCATACTTCCACCACAGCATAAACGGGCTATGGGTACCGGAAAGATTTATCACTCGAGCGGTCTTCCCTTTTAGGTGTTGCTCAATTTTTTTTGTCTCCTTGTTGAAATTAAAGGCAAACCCAGGCAACCACATCCGATCAAACAGACCTTTTAGTAAAGCTGGCATGGCGCACCACCAGTTTGGGTAAGCAATAACAATATGATCAGCCACCCTGAATTTTTCTTGTAAATCTAATAGATCTGGTTCGAGGTGTTGAATTTCTTTGTAGCCTTTGTGTAGAATCGGATCAAACTGTAAGTCACCAAGATTTACTCGCACTACTGTATGTCCAGCGTCTTCTGCTCCAGCCTGATAGTGGTCAAGCAACGTCCCGGTGAAAGTGTCTTTGTCCGGATGGCCACAGATTAAAAGAACATTTTTAGTTTTTTGCATATACCACTAGTATAACGAACAAGCTCGTGAAATATTCACGAGCTTGTTGATTACTTTGACAAATTTTAATCAGCTACCTTCTAATTGATCCGTCGGCATTAAACTGCCCTTGCGAACCCATTTGCATTTTCATGAGCTTTTCCTTCATCTCTGGAGTCATAGCCCCCAGTATTTGCTGTTGGTATTTGGGCAAAACTTTCATCGCAGCTGACATTTGATTGTTGCCATTCTTTTTTAGCTCCTCTTGCATCTCTTTAGCTATTTTTTCAAATAAAGCTGGATCTTTCTCCAACATGGTCATAATCATTTCTTGCTGATCTGGTGGTACGTTTTTCATCTGTGATTGAAGAACTTTCTTCAATGCGAATTGTTTCAATTTTCCAAACATAATGCCAAAGATTGTAGCATATTATTAAATCCTACGTATAAATATTATCCAGATTTGGTCTAAATTCTAGATATGGACAAATTATGAATTTGTGTTATTATTCTGGCTAATTTATTACTTATTGTACAGAATTCTATGTTTAAAATGATAAATAGTCTTTACCGCCAATTCCTCTTCCCTTTCCGCTTTTATATAATAAGCGTACTTATTTTTATTGCTATAATTTCGCTACTCACGGCAAGAGATACAGAGGAAGCTATTTCAGTTGAAAGTGCAAAAATTCTTGTCGAAATAGCCACCCCGCAAGAATTATCTGGCAATCAAACGACTGAACTAATTGGTAAGGTGGCAGCCAAGACACAGGTAGACTTACAGTCCGAGGTTTCTGGTCGCGTCACAGGAGTAAATGTAACACTTGGACAGTCTGTAAATTCTGGCCAAGTTATTGCAACACTAGAAAATGCTTCACAAAGAGCAAGTCTCATATCAGCCGAGGGAGTATATGAAGCGGCTCAAGCGGCAGCAGCTCAAAGTAGAGTTGGGGTAGATGAGGCTCTGAACAATCTACGTGCCACAAAAAATCGTGTTCTAAGTACCTACAAATCCGCTTACAACACTAATAGTTCAATTATAGCTACTAATATTGACCCGTTTTTTTCCAATCCCACTGACTCAATCCCTGGATTGCGTTTGGACGGTAGAGGGTATACCAGCTTTCTAAATACTGAAAGAATAGATCTAAGGACTTCAGTGCCACAATGGTTAAACAAAACACTTAGTGCTACTACAGAAGATAATTTACCTAAGCTATTAAGTGAAGCTTTAGGAGAAACGGAGTCTGTGCTTAGCATGGTAGATGCATTTATTTTAATTTTACAAGACCAAAAAGGATCAAGTAAGTATACTGAGGCAGAAATTCAAACTGCTCTAGCCGGATTTAATAGTGCTAGAGCAAGCTTGTCGGCTACTTTATCCTCATTGACTGAGGTAAGCACAGCATTAGTGGCAGCGGAAGAAAGCTTAAGAAGAGCAGAAATTAGTGGGGGTAACCAGACAATTTCTAGTGCCGAAGCCCAAGTCAAACAAGCGCTAGGATCGCTTAAGGTAGCTGAAGCAAACTTGGCCAAGACAATTATACGCACTCCGATCGCAGGTGAAGTTAATTCACTCTCAGTGAAAGCTGGTGATTTTTTGAGTATGTTTGGCCCAGTAGCAAAGATTGCCAATAATCAAGGTTTAGAAATTACAACTTTTATTGGCCAGGGAGAAAGAGACTTGCTGTCAGTCGGTAGTGAATTAATTGTCGAAGGGTCTGGTACTGGAACAGTAACTAACATATCACCAGCTATCGATTCTACCACCGGTAAAATTGAAGTAAAAGTAGCGATTACAAACAGTAACTTACAAAACGGTGACACTGTCAGACTTTTACTAAAAAGTGATTTAGCGACAAAACCAACGACTATCCAATTACCGCTATCAGCTATAAAGTTTGATGCTGAGCAGGCCTATGTCTTTGTTGTTAAAGCTGGCGTACTTGAACGTCTTGACGTTGAGCTAGGGGCAATTCGTGGAGACTCAGTAGTTGTCACGACTGGACTTACTCCTAGCACTGAAGTAGTTGTTGATGCCAGAGGTAAAGTAGTTGGTACCGAGGTGGAAATAATAAAAAACAACTAGCATGTGGAATTTCTTTTTACGAAATAGTCGGTTCACGTACTTATTGATAATTTCGCTAATTAGTTTTGGCGTCTATTCAGCTATCGCTATTCCTAAGGAGTCAGCCCCAGAGGTGGTAATACCAGTTGGTATAGTGACGACAGTATTTCCTGGCGCCCCCGCCTTAGACGTTGAGAATCTAGTCACAAATGAGATTGAACGAACACTAAGCGGTAGTTTAAACGATGTTAAATCGATCACCTCTGTTTCGCGCGAAAGTATTTCTTCTATCACTGTAGAATTTGATGCCAATGCTGACTTAAATAAATCGATCAAAGACCTAAAGGATGCCGTCGATGCCGTTATCCCTGATTTACCTGGTGATGCCGAAGATCCACGCGTCGCCGAAGTTGATTTTGTTAATCAACCCATCGCAACTGTTTCAGTGGCTGGAAATTTGAGTGACCGAGAATTGTCTGAGGTGGCCAAACAATTGGAAAATGAACTTGAATCCCTATTGGGTATTTCCAAAGTAGACATTCAAGGGGTACGAAATCGAGAAGTGACACTTGTTGTCAACCCAACGAATTTGGCCCGCTTTAATCTAACTGTCACTGATATTCTGCAGGGCTTAAGAAGCGCCAACAATACCTTCCCCGTTGGTCAGATTGTTACCAATGACATTTCCTACAATATTTCCTTCGTTGGCGATATAGAATCAAGTAAGGCTGTACTAAATGTCCCTATCGCCACCAGAGCTGGTCAGTCGATATATGTTAGAGATATTGCTACCGTTGATGATGGTCTAAATCCAGCGACTTCAATTTCTCGACTGAGTATTAATGGTGAACCGTCTATGTCGGCCGCTACTTTTAGTATTTATAAACAAAGCGGTGGTGATATCACTAGAATCGCCAAATCAGTGCAACAAAAATTAACCGAACTACAAGCAGAAGGTCAGTTACTGCACAATTTGACAGTTTATACCGTACAAGATGCCGGGGCTGATATTGCCAAAGACTTAAAAAATCTAACGCGTTCTGGTCTGCAGACAGTCATACTAGTTATGTTAGTGCTGGTGGTTATGATTGGTTGGCGTGAAGGCTTGGTGGCTGGTTTGGCTATTCCGCTTTCGTTTACTATTGGTTTCATTGGCCTATATCTCTCCGGTAACACCATCAATTTTATTAGTTTATTTGCTCTGATTCTCGGTATTGGTGTGTTGGTGGATGCCGGTATTGTGATGGTTGAAGGCATCAATAAGTATATTGCCAACCACCCTCATGGTAATAAGCGAGAAGCCGCTAGACACGCCGTAGTGGATTTCGCTAGTCCGATAACTTCCGGTACGCTGACTACAGTCGCAATGTTCGCTGGTTTATTTATTGTCTCCGGCGTCACCGGGCAGTTTATCTCCGGGATTCCTTTCACCTTAATCTTTGTTCTTTTTGCTTCCCTCCTCGTGGCAATTGGATTTATACCCCTTATCTCAACCTCTGTATTAAAAGGATACACCCAACAAGAGATGGATGAGCGAAATAACTTTACCAATCGTTTAAACCGGTCCTTAGAAAATTGGTATAGAAACAAACTAACTAAGCTAGTAGGGAGTCGTCAGGGAAAGAAGTACTTCTTGACTACTATTATAGTGCTATTCTTTGTCTCCCTGGCTCTAATTCCAGCTGGATTGGTGAAGGTTGTCTTTTTTGCGCAGACTGATGCTCCACAAATTTACTTAGAAGTAGAACTTCCAGAAGGCAGTATCAAGGAATCAACTGATTTGGCAGTTCGACAAGTAGAAGAAGTACTTTATGCTAACAAAGAGATAATTGAGGCTTTTGCCGTAAACATTGGTTCTGGTAGCGCCTTTCTTGGGGGTGGGGAAAACGGAAAACTAGCTAATATAACAATTAATCTCAAAGACGAGCGAGAGCTAACGAGTAGTGAGTTGATAAGCAAGTTGCGAACGGAATTACCTGTCTTGCCAGGCGTGGTTGTGTCTGTAGCCGAGCCAAATAATGGCCCACCCACTGGTAGCGCTATTGGTGTAAGACTATCTGGCGATGACTTGCTGTCACTAGATGCCGCAGCTAATCTAGTCGCCGCTTCGCTCAGAGATATTTCAGGAGTAACTAACGTCACGACCAGTAACACAAACAATAATACTGAATACGTCCTCACTTTAGATCAGAGCAAGACTGCGGCCGCCGGTCTAAACCCCCAAATTGTGTCCCAAACTCTGCGGGCTGCTATATACGGAACTGAAGCGATTAGCCTAACGACCCTAAGTGATGATATCCCGGTAGTGGTTAGACTTAACCTCAGTGGCCAGGATGATATTGCTCCAGGTGATACGAACCGAACCAATATCTCTACTTTGGAAAATATCTCAATTCAGAATCAAGCTGGTGACAGCATTCTTCTATCGTCGCTAGTTAATACTACTTTGCGCGAATCAAGTAGCGCTATTAATCACCGGGATCAAGAAAGAATTGTGACTGTTTCGGCTGATACAACAGAGGATGGTAACGTCTTTGAAATTAATGCCGAACTAACAAAGAAAGTTGCCGGAATGAGTAATTTTCCTAGTGATGTAACTTTTACCCTTGGTGGTGAAACTGAAGATTCAAGCCAAGCTTTTGGGGAACTATTCTTAGCGTTGGTGATTGGTCTGGTACTAATGATCGGGGTTTTGGTGTTGGAGTTTAACTCCTTCCGATATACTGCTTATGTACTCTCTATTGTGCCTTTCTCGTTAATTGGTATCTTATTTGGCTTAGCTTTTACTGGCAGTGCTCTTTCCTTCCCTTCGATTATGGGCTTTATCGCGCTAACTGGCATCATCGTTAATAACTCGATTTTGCTAATTGATCGCATGAACGAAATGCGTAGAAAGAAACCAGATGCATCTGTAGACAACATTGTTGTAGAGGCATCAGTTAGTCGTTTGCGACCGATTATCCTCACTTCCCTTACGACTATTGTGGGAATGATACCACTCCTATATTCTGATCCAATATGGATACCACTTGCTACGGCTGTTATTTTTGGCCTTTCCTTTTCTGTAGTGATCACTCTTATACTGGTGCCAATAATCTACGACCGCTGGCCTGGTAAGCTTCCTGAATAAAGTAATTAATAACATCAGCGTAAAAAGCGACCTAAGGTCGTTTTTTCTTAAGGTGAAGCATGGCGCCATTAATCAACAAATAAGCAAAAGCTAATTCGGCTAAATAGATAATAATGAACGTGAGCCAAGTAAAGTTGACTAACTCAAGCATGAACAGAGCGGTGCCTAAACCCAAAAGATACCAAGTTCCGGCCTGAATAGCTGGCCCAAAAGTACTCGGCATAATTCGTTTGGTCATTAAAAAAGCGTTGAAGAATAGAACAAAGATGAGAGTGTATTGGGCCAAAATATAGTTAGTAAAATAAGATATACCCTGATCTGAGTAGCCGTAGACGGCCAAAATAGCGGTAGTGGCCAAAATGATTACCATCGCTATTCTCAGTACCACATAGGTCACTCCCATCATTCGTCTTTCGGTTTCGTCAATAGCAACATCAGCTATAGCACTAAAAAAATTAAGTACAGCCAGAGTCGATGAACCGACACCAAGAGAAATACTCATAACTTGTAAGATACTGGCGACAATTGTGATAATTTCCATTGTGTTATAATAGCAAAATTAGCGACTAGTATCAGGAGGATAAGTGTAAAACCTTCTCGGTCTAGTCTGTTTATTAATGCTTTAGGCACAGTTATGAATTTTGATCATCAGAAGACTATTTACCGAGATTTTGATATTAGAGGTAAATATCCCGAAGAAATTACTGACGAAGAAGTCTATAAAATAGCTAAGGCTTTAACATTACATTTTTCAGTTAAAAATGTAGCTGTCGGTTATGATATTAGACCTTCAGCTAGCAGTTTATTCTCTGCTCTATCACGTGGTTTTATGGAAAGTGGCGTTAATGTCATAGACCTTGGTCTTTGTACTACCCCTATGTCCTACTACATGTGTGGCTCGACTAGTGTCGACATGACTGTCATGATTACCGCTTCGCATATGCCGAGTGATTACAACGGTCTAAAAATTACTGTTGAGGATGCCAAACCAGTGACTAGTGATGTTTTACAAATTATTCGCGGTATTGTCGGCACCCACACTTTTTCTGAAGAAGTAATGCACGGCACGCTAACTACTCATGCTTTGCAAGAGGATTGGATTAAAAAATTTAAGCAAAAGCATGATTTAGTTGGTTCCGGACTATCAGTGGTTATTGACCCAGCTAATATGATTGGTATTTTGGAGATTGATACTTTTCGCGCCTTTGAACCAGATATAACTGTCCATACTATCTTTGATACCTATGACCACACTTGTCCAAATCATGAGGCTAACCCAATCAAACATGAAGCCTTAGCTTCACTTGGTGAAGAGGTGGTTTGTCGTAAAGCTGATCTTGGAGTAGCCTTCGATGGTGATGCAGATCGAGTTGGATTTGTAGATGAAAACGGTCGACCAATTGCTAGTGATTTAATTGGCGCCTTGCTAGCTAGATATGTCTTGACTGAACATCCTGGCGCTACTATTGTTTGTGATATTCGTTCCTCACGTTGTGTGGTTGAAGAAATCGAAAGATTAGGTGGTAAGGCAGTACGTGAAAAAGTTGGGCATACTCATATTCGTCATCGTATGCGCCAAGAGAATGCTGTATTAGGGATTGAGCTATCTGGCCATTTCTTTTTCAAACAATCATACTTCTCGGAAGGTGGCCCTTTACCGGCTTTTATTATTATGGAAATCATGACTAAAGAGAAAAAGCCACTAAGTACCCTAGTCGCGGAAGTAAAAAAATATTATCAAAGCGGTGAAATTAATAGTACTATCACTCGCACTACGGCAGAAATATACACTGACTTAGAAAATGAATTTTCTGGATTAACTATAACTAGGCAGGACGGTCTCTCGATTGAAGCCAAGGATTGGTGGTGCAATGTACGACCTTCAGCCAATGACCCGGTGATGCGATTGAATTTGGAGGCTGAGAATAAAAGCCTGATGGAAGAAAAGCGTGACGCTATACTAAAAATCATACGCGCCTAAAAGATTAATGACTCTAGGGAAATGATCGTGACGGTCACCAACGTATTTTATTTCGTTTCTCATAAAATACGTGATGCCACGGGACACACCTCACTCGCCTACTGCATCGTTCCGGCGGCTCGATTCCCACGCAAGGTGCACAGGCACCTTGCTCTAGAGCCGACAAACAAAAAATGCGCCCGCAGGCGCTCTTTTCTGTACTCGTGGACTCTAGGGGAATCGGTCACTCTCGTGGATATTTCTGTTCTCCGCCGACTGGCGGATCTTATAATATCTCACTCCATCGACCCGCACTCGCGTTGGCCCTAAAGGGACCCCGAAACTGTCTTTCGATTCCCCTAGAGTCTCACAAACGGCAACGACCGTGAAGCTATCGGGGGAATCGGTCACTCTCGTGGATATTTCTGTTCGCTTCGCTCCAAAAATACCTCACTCGCTCGACCCCCACTCGCGTCGGCCCAGAGGGGCCCCGACGCTTCGGTTCGATTCCCCTAGAGTCTCACAATGACAAACGACCACGACACTTTGTGTCGTGGTCGGTCATTGTGGACTCTAGGGGAATCGAACCCCTTACCTCTTCCATGCCATGGAAGCGCTCTACCAAATGAGCTAAGAGCCCGTCATTAAAACAACTTGAGCATTATACGCACTTTTTATAAAATTCAAAGTCTATTCACTGGCTAATTTAACGCCGAAAAACTCTTCGCCAGACTGCCACTGCTTAATATTATTAACAGTTGTTTCAGTAATTTCTCGCTTTGCTTCCTTGGTATTGAAGGCCATATGAGGAGTCATGACGACATTTGGCATATCCAAAAGCTCATGTTCCGCAGCAAAAGCGCGCCAGATTTGCATATTAAGCTCTTCCTTTGCATCTACTAGCTTTAGTTCATCTTTTAGATATTCTTCTCCTTCATAAACATCTAGCCCTGCCCCTTTAAGTTGACCTGACTTTAAAGCATGAATTAAAGCCACTGTATCTATAAGACTACCTCTGGCTGTGTTTATCACGTAAGCCCCGGTTTTAGCTTTAGCAATAGTATTTTCATTCAATAAATGATGGTTTTCTGCTGTAGCTGGAACATGTAGGGTAATGATATCAGAAGCACCCAAAACGGTTTCCAATGATCCATATTGTATGTTAAATCGTGATGCAAACTCGTAGTCAGGATATAAGTCAAACGCCATAACATTCATGTGAAAACCACGCGCTATTTCACAAACTCTTTTACCAATTGCGCCCGTACCGATTACGCCAATAGTTTTTTCTGATAGATCAAATCCCTCATGCACTGTTACGTCAATTTCACCACTAATACGTAATAACTCATACATTGAATTAATTTTTCGCGACAAAGTGAGAATGAGCGCGAAGGTATGTTCGGCCACAGTCTGTGACCCATAGTGAGGGACATATGAAACTTGAATACCTTTTGCATTTGCATGAGCGACATCCACATGGTCATAGCCGGTAGATCGCAAAGCAATATGTTTGAGGCTTGGCATTTCATCAATCATCTTGGCCGATAACCGTGAATTTACAAAGATAGATAATACTTCACAATCACGTATTACTTCTGGCAGACCGTCAGACTCACCAATCGTGTCTCCGTAAAGGATAATTTCATGGTTAGGTAATAGTTCTCTTACAATAGATTCTTCATTTAGATATGGTGTTATGTAGGCGATTTTCATAGGATTCAAAGTATAACATTTTTTGTTGTCCTGTGTTTTGAACGTGTTTAAAATTTAAAGCCACAAAGCTTTGCTTTGTGGCTTAACATTACTAGAAGATTCGGTCACGAATCACTAAGTATATTAGTTCTCCGCCAGCTGGCGGATCCGACTCCTAATTTACTAAGTGTTCTTGACCACGACTCGCCGGCCCAAAGGGTCCCCGGCTCCGTCTTTCGAATCTTCTCTGGTCGCAAAACGGTAAAGACCGTAAACACTTTCGTGTTTACGGTCTTTACCGTTTGTGGACCAGAGAATTCATCCTGACGGTCACCGACGTACTTTGCTCCAAGTTTTCGCAAAGATACGTGGTGCCGCGGGACACGCCTCGACTGTCGTACTCGCTCCGCTCCGTGCGACCTGTCTCCGGCGTTCGAATCTTCACGTAAAGTGTCTACACACTTTACTTCTGGTCCAAACAAAAAACCGCTAAAGCGGTTTTTTGTTTTGTGGACCAGAGAAGATTCGAACTCCCTGCCTCCTCAGTGCAAATGAGGCGCTCTACCAAGTGAGCTACTGGCCCAACCATACTTTACTTCCAAACTGAAAGTAGCACTATGATAATAGAAGTTGGCTAGAAGTCAATACTTAGTACCCTAGCAACCAGGGCTTTATTGGGTCTTTTGATACCTCTTTACCAATTTTAAGAACGTTACCTTGCCACGAAACTTCGGCTACGGCAGTGGTAAGTAAGTCTACTCGATTACCATTATTTCGTAACGGGTAAATTGCATCTGCCAAGACATCATAGACAAAAGGTCGACAAGTCTCACTAGTAGCTTCATATTGTTCACAGAAAAAAACATACTCTTCACTTGGCGAAGCTGAAAAACTTAGTGGAGCGGTATGAGTTCCTTGTGCTTCAAACTCTACTCCTGCTTCAATACCGCTAATTTTAGGATCAAAACTCAGTACCTTTACACCATCTAACACCTCTATCTCTAACATACCGTTATTGTAGCGGATGTTACTTTTTGCTTCCTCAGCAGTTGCTTGGGTCTCTAAACCTTCTTCTCTTGATATTGCTTGTGCTAATGAAGCTGATTGGGTATTTATGACTAAAGTGTCTAAATTAGCTTCAGGCTTTGAATACCAAATAAAAGCCGTTAGTACTCCTATGAAATAAGCTATCGCAACTAAGGCTGCCCGTTCATGTCTTGATCCTTGCATATGGTTTAATTATAAGTAATAAATTAGTGTATTTCTTAAGTTATCCTCATCTTGAGGCTGTTTCTATCAAATGACAGATAAGCTGGTCATACGTCAAGCCTACCGCTTCAGCCGCCTTAGGGTATAGTGACTCACTTGTAAGTCCCGGTAAAGTGTTAACCTCAAGGAAATATGGTTGACCATTTCTGACAATAAAATCAGTTCTTGAGTATTGAGATAGACCAAGTTCTCGATGGACCAATTCAGTGATTTCAGCCAACTTTATTCTTTCCTGATAGGAAAAATTACCCGGGCAAATTTCCTGTGTTTTACCACTATACTTGGCTTCTTTATTAAAAAATTCCTGATCTGATGGAGGAATTAT
The DNA here is from genome assembly GCA_964425625.1 of uncultured Candidatus Saccharibacteria bacterium. Taxonomy (GTDB): domain Bacteria; phylum Patescibacteriota; class Minisyncoccia; order Phycocordibacterales; family UBA918; genus OLB19. The sequence continues at coordinate 42,436 of CAYRMI010000001.1, forward strand.
TTCAATAACCGGAAACACGTACAAATCCTCATGGCGAAAATTTTCTAAAGTAGCACAAGTGGCTTCTCGGCCACGAATAAACTCCTCCACCATGACCTCCTTAAAAATCGGGAGAACTTGCTGTAGCGCCTTAGAAAGATCTTCTCTTGTACGCACTAATTGTACTCCGACCGATGACCCACTGGAGAGAGGCTTGATTATAAGTTCATCTCCGAATTTATTGACTATATCGTTAATAACAGTCTCTAAATTATTTAGATCTTCTTTAGTAATTAATTTGTCTTCCGGCATAACTACACCATGCTGTCTAAGAGTACGTTTAGTTAGGGCTTTATTGAAAGCTATAGCTGAAGGCAATGAACGACTACCGGTAAAGGGTAAATTATGCCGTTGGATTAATTTTTGTACTTCACCATTCTCACCGTAATTACCATGAAGCGCTAAGAAAACTACATCAGTACTAACTAGTATCTGCGCTGGTGATTTTACTATTCCATGTTGTAACCAATCTCCTTGTTTAGTAATAACAATATCACTAACCGAATTAAACTGCTTATTAAGCGATCGCACTACATTTGCGCCAGTTTGCATGGAAACATCATACTCATCGCTAGGACCACCCCGCAAAACTGTAATCCGCTTATGGTTCATATTTTTATTATATCACGACCAATAGCTACTGGTCTTAGGTATTGGAGTAAATAAGTAATAGTTTGTAGCGTTAGAAAACATATATTTATAAGTAATTAATCTACGATCAGCCCTTAAATATCTATAAAATTAGATTTATGATATTAATCTGATCGTAATCATTACTTGTCCACAGGCCATAAATTCTTAGTTTTTCATTCTTTTACTTCTTAAGTTACGGTGGTAAGTTATGGCAAATCGGTGGGCTTCATGATTGGCTAGTAAAATTTCAAATTTGTATATATTTACAATAGAAGGCAAGCCAATTATTCTTTCTGGTTTATGTTGTTCATTCTTAGTTACCGCCACAACATCAATGTTCAGTCTATACTCCAATAACACTTCTTCCGCCACTTTCTTTTGCACTTCATTACCGTCTATTACTACCAACTTTGGAAAGTTCCACTCTGGATGGGAAAAACGTCTTTTCAGCAGTTCTCTTAGGGCGCCAGGGTCATTGGCTTTGGTAATCGAATTTATCTTAAATTTCCGATACTCCTCTTTTCTAGCTTCTTGACCTACCACTACTGTCATTACACCCACCATATCATTTCCAGCCAAGTGCGCCACGTCATACGCCTCTATGCGAACAGATCCAACATCAGCAAATTTTTCTCTTTCGTGTTTAATCAAGGCAATATCTTCTATATGCTTAAGAGCAAAAATCTTTCTTTTAACTACTTGTGCGTCTTCAAATTTCTCAATTTTGGCCGAATGATGCATTGTTTTTTCTAGCTCCTTAATAATCTGCATTTTTTTGCCTGAGAAAAACATTTTTAAGTGACGAATAGTTCTTTTGTATTCCGTTTTTTGTCCTAATTCAGGATAGAGGCCTATTTGTCGATTAAAATCTATTTGGCCACGCACTACTTTTGATTTTTCTATCCCAATTGACTTAGGAGTATCATAGTACTGAAATAATCTTCGTACTATTTTCAACGCATCACGCAACAGACTTCCACTGGTAAAAGGCCCAAAATAACAATCTACCTCCTTGCTGGTAAATTTCTCGGTCAAATCTTTACCTCGCACCACGAGCACTCTAGGCCATTCTTCTTTGGTAATGACGATATGGTTATAACTTTTGTCGTCTTTACTTTTGGTATTGTATTTGGGCTTATGTGAACGGATTAAATTTGTTTCTAGAATAAGCGCTTCTAGTACACTGTCCGTTTCTGTGAATTCTACCGACACTGATTCATTTACCATTTGTTCGATAAGTGTCGATCTATTCTCTTTGAGGTTAGGCAAGAAATAACTAGCCACTCGATTCTTTAGTGAAGTTGCTTTACCTATATACAATATTTTTTTATGCTGACCAACAAAGAAATATACACCGGGACTATCTGGTAGTTTAATAGTTTTAAGATCTGTCTTATTCATTTTTAAGCTAACTTGTTTTTAACACACTTTCAACGGTTACTCATACTTTTACTTTTAATACCACAAATTGGTTTAGGTATTATTTATTTAAAGCCTTTTTTAAGTATTGTCCGGTAAATGACTTTGGGTTTTCCGCTACCTCCTCTGGTGTGCCCTTAGCTACAATATCGCCACCTTTAGCGCCTCCTTCGGGTCCGATATCAATAATATAATCAGCATTTTTTATCAGATCTAGGTTATGTTCAATTACCATGACAGTATTGCCCCGGTTTACTAATTCCTGGAGAATTTTGATTAGCATTTTAACATCCTCATAATGTAGACCAATCGTTGGTTCATCAAGCAAGTAGATGGTCTTTTGGGTATGCGGTTTGTAAAGTTCGGAGGCAATTTTTACTCGTTGAGCCTCTCCACCGGAGAGTGTAGTAGCACTTTGACCTAATTCGAGATAACCCAAACCCACATCAATTAAAGACTTTAGCCTCTCTTCAATACTGGGTACATCTGAGAAAAAAGCGTGGGCTTCTTCTATTGTTAAGTGTAGAACTTCGTGGATATTTTTCTTTCGGTATGTCACTTCCAGGGTTTCTTTAGTGAAGCGCTTACCATCACATACGTCACAGGTCACATAAACAGTCGGTAAAAAGTGCATTTCTACGGCTATTTCACCATTTCCTTGACAGGCTTCGCAACGACCACCTTTGACATTAAAACTAAATCGACCAGGTTTCCACCCACGCGCTCTTGCTTCACCGGTAGCAGCAAACATATCACGAATATGAGAAAAGGCTCCGGTGTAAGTGGCAGGGTTACTACGTGGTGTACGACCGATGGGAGATTGATCAATTAAAATTGAACGTCCCAGATACTCACTACCCGTAAAACTCTTACAATTATAGGTATGCGGTGTGCGAAATCGCTTCTCTAGCCTTGATTTAAGATTTTTGTCGACTATTTCATACATGAAGGTTGACTTTCCAGAACCAGACACCCCAGTCACACAAGTCAATCTTCCCAAGGGAATATCAACATTTAGATTCTTTATGTTAAAAGCCTTACCGCCTCTTATTTTTAAAGAACCTTTCTCACTATCGCGACGCTCGGGAACGGTGATGTTTTTATCTCCTCTAAGGTAATCCAAGGTGACTGAGCCAGAATTATTTTTGGGTGAGCTAAGTAATTCATCTAGAAAACCGGCTACTACCACTTCCCCACCATGCACACCCGCTCCAGGACCGATGTCAATTAAATAATCAGCCGCATAAATAGTATCTTCATCATGTTCAACGACAATTATGGTATTGCCCAAATCGCGCAGTTCGGTCAGGGTTTTTATCAAACGATCGTTATCTCGTTGATGTAAACCAATAGTCGGTTCATCGAGTACATAAAGGGCCCCGACTAGACCAGAGCCAAGCTGTGAAGCCAGTCTAATCCGCTGTGCCTCTCCACCAGAGAGTGTATTGGCACGACGATCAAGGGTTAGATATTGAATACCGACATTACTCATAAACTGTAATCGTTCAATGATTTCTCGCAAAGCTGGCCAAGCGATATCTTGTTGTTTCTTTGAAAGTTTAAGACTATCAATAAAAGTCGAGGCTTCAGTTACTGTCATTTGGGTAAAACCGACGATATTAATACCTAAGTCTTTTTTTCCATCACCACCCAGGTAAACACGCATGGCTTCTTTACGGAGACGAGCCCCTTTACAAGCTGGGCATTCATCAGACTGAAAAATTCCTACCACACCGAGTCCATTACACTCAGGGCAGGCACCATAGGGTGAGTTAAAAGAAAATAATCTTGGTTCTACTTCCGGAAATGAAGAGCCATCCACCGGACAGATAAATTTAGCAGAGAGGGTACGCAGACTACCGTCTGGACTCTCCACTTTGACCAGACCTCCAGCTTCATGCAAAGCGATCTCTACTGCTTCTGAGAGGCGTTCGCGTGAGCCTTTAGGGTCTGTAGTAAATTCACTCACGTATATTTCATCAATCAAAACATCTATGTCATGACGTTTGGTTTTGGTCAGGATAATTTTCTCTCGCAATTGCTTTATTTCCCCATCTATCTTAACAGTTTCAAAGCCCTTGCCCAGTAGATCATAGAGCATCTGATAATATTCTCCCTTTCGACCGACTACGACCGGGGCAAAGATAGACACCCGCCCTTTGGACAATTCAATTCCCATCACTTTTTCTGATTGCTGGCGAGTTGCTTCTTTAACTTCACGGTTTTCAATTGACTCAAGAATGATACGCAAAATTTCATCTTGTGATAGTTTTTGAATCGGTACATCAACATCCAAGCAATATGGTTGACCTACTCGCGCGTACAGGATACGAAGATAGTCATAAATCTCTGTGACAGTAGCTACTGTCGAACGGGGGTTGCGCGAAGCTGACTTTTGATCAATCGAGATAGCTGGTGAAAGACCAGAAATCTCATCAACATCTGGTTTCTGAAGCTTATTTAAAAATTGTCGAGCGTAAGGTGAAAGAGATTCGACGTAGCGTCGTTGTCCTTCAGCAAAAATAGTATCAAAAGCTAGCGAAGACTTACCCGAGCCTGAAGGACCGGTGATAGCTATCATTTTCCCACGCGGCATTTCTACGGAGATATTCTTAAGGTTGTGGGTACGAGCGCCACGCACGACAATTTTGCCTCCAGAGATATTAGAATTCTTATCTTCCCAGGTAGTTTTAGTTTTCTTAATTGGCTTATTGGACATAATCTTACAAAGTAGTATTAGAGTATACTGACTCTTTTGATTGTTGCAAACTCATGGGCAAACTAGTCATTTATTGGAACAGTCACAATAACATGTGTACCCACACCTTTAATTGACTCCAATTCAATTTTTCCACCCAATTGTTGCACTAATTGTCGGGTAATCCACATACCAAGACCGGTGCCAGTCACCGATTCGAGTTGACTTTTATCACCTACTCGTACAAAGGGTGAAAAAACTTTCTTTTGGTCATCAGCACTAATACCCCTTCCGGTATCAGCCACGATAATATTAATATCTTTAAAACTCTTTTCCAGTGAGACAGTAATGGTGCCGCTTGGGGTGTATTTGATGGCGTTACTTAAAACATTAGTGATTACTTGCTCAAGGCGTTTGGCGTCAGTTTTTGTCGTTATAGCTATTTTAGGGAGAACTTTCTTTAAGACCAATCCCTTTTCGTTAGCTGTCAGTTCGGAGGCCTCAACAGTTCTCGTTATCAAACTAGTAATGTCAGTCTCAGACCAAGTCAAAGGTAGTTGCCCAGATTGAATTCGGGCTGCTTCTAGAAAATCGTTTACCAAATTTACCAAACGGGAGGTCGATTCACGAATTTTTTGCGCATAACCAATTTCCGTTGGAGGTACAACTTTGGACTCCTCTATCATACTCGCATAGCCACGCATGGCCGTGAGCGGAGCTCTTAACTCATGAACTAAACTGTTCATAAAAAGGTCGCGTTCGTTTAATGTCTGACTTTTTTCTTTGTATAGATATTGGTAATTGATTTGCTTAACCAACCAATAAGTAAGAAAAATTATGAAGATGAAAATTAAAGCTAAGTAAATTAACGGTCTGTCTGCTCGAGCATAAAATATTTTATAGGTTGAAGAAAAATTATGTTCAGTAAAAATATATCGCACAGTACCATCTAAATCAGTAATAGATCGAAAAACTTGCATCAGGTGTAAATCGGCACTTTGGTATGGGTAAACAATGGAAGTTCCTGATTTAATTAGAGCACTCTTAAATGGTTCGGGTGTTTGAACCGTTCGATTGACTTGACCACCAAAAGCATCGTACTCAACTACCAGCAAACCATCTACTTCCTTCACTATTTGTAGCTTAACAATCTCCTTCTGCTTGGAGGTAATTAATTTTGATACTTGATCTATGGTCCCTGTCAAAATAGCCACCTCAATAGCGTCTTGGATGGTGGATACCTCTGATACCAAAACTGTCTCCAGGTTATCTTCTGCAACATTGGCCTCTGATGTATAGAAAAATACAAATAAGAGTGGGAATATTACCACCAACACAATAACTATCCAGAGACGCGAGTCAGTGGTAAGAGCTAGTAAACCACGATGAAAAATCTGCATCATAGCTATGAGGTTACGATTTTTACTTTTTCTTGGCGTAGGCTTTGACCTAATAAGAGAAGAATTAATCCAAAAGCTACTACTCCCATAGCAGCTACCAGATTATAGGTTTTTTCAACTGGTGTAGTTGCATCGGACATTGAAGTTATAGGCGCTACTTCTGGTGATTCAACGTAAGTGAAGGCCTCAGCTTGCTTTACAAAACGGAAAGGCTCACTACGAACCACAATATCTCCTTGATTATCTGTTAAAGCCACGTAGACTTCATGCTCTCCATCTTCTAGTTCCTTGGAGAAAGTGTATGAGAAACTTCCGTCGTCTTTGGTTTTTACAGTTACTACGATTGGATCACTGAAGATATATAGAGTTACAAAACTGTTTGGAAGTCCATATCCAGAAATTTCAGACTGGACTAGCGGTTTACTATTTTCCTCTTCATATACCAGTAGAGGACTAACAGACTTCACTCTGAGTAAAGTATCATCAATATGATTCACCTCTTTAGGGGAAGCGAAGCTGATTATTGCTTCGGGTTTAGCACTTAGCGGATCATAACCAAGACTTATCTCCACCCCATCATTTACCCCATCGCCATCAGTATCTGGTGAACTGGGATTTGTCACATAAAGAAGATACTCGTCATAGTCAGTTAAACCATCTTTGTCAGTATCAACTTTGCTAGCTTCTTTAGTGCGTTCAACTTTAAGACTTTCAACCTTCTTAACCTGTTCCTTTACTTCACTGATCTTATTTTGTAAATCTACTTCAAGATTATATATAGACCCTTCATCTCTGATTGATAATTTCCTCTCAGTCAAAATATAGTCAATTTTATCTGCTAGTTCAGCTTCACTCAGGCGTAAATTATTTTCATCACCGGACTGAATCGCTGAAGCGTACCGACGAAATAGATCGTTAAATTCAGGTTTGAATTCCATCAGGATTTCTTTAGCCTGTTGCATCTCCGGTGTAGTTGTTGGAGAAGAGGTTGCAGTAGTAGTCTCAAGGATTTTTGGTAAAAGTGGTTCTTGTGGATTAAGTAGTACAGCTATTTGGCTACTAGTAGAATTAGCAATTTCTGCTATCTGTGTCCTTATAACTTCTTTTGTATCTTGATATTCTGGCGTTTGGGTATAGGTTGGTTTAATATATGAATTTTCAAAATTTACCGTAAATGTCTCTTTTAACTGACTATTATCTATTGCTCTAGCGATAATTTGGTATCTACCAGCCGGTAAGGATGTTCCGTCAAGCCAGTACACAAAACCAGTATCAGTACGAGAAGCTATGCCCAAAAAGAGCGTCTGCCTCGAGTTATCAGCTCTGGCGTAGATTTCTATTGATGCATAACGGTAAGTTGGTTTAATGATTATTTTATAGCTATTTTTTAAAATACTAGGGACTAACTCTATGTTTGATTCTCTATTGGGCTCTATAGCAAGATTTGAAGTAGTGGCTAGCTTTGTTTCATCAGCCGGTAAAAGCTCTGGGTTATCAATATTTGTAACTACTTCTCCTATTTCCATCTCGTCTTCTATAATATCCGGCACCGGCATGCTCACTTCAATGGTTTCTTTAATACTCGTCTGAGCATCCGCTTCGGTTTTGTCTTCACTGGAGCTAACGCTAGAGTCTGTCTTAGAAATTGATACATTAGTAGATTCTGTTGTTGTAGTACTCGCTTTTGAATCTTCAGCTTCCTGTACGGTATCGTTTGTCAAGATAATTTCTGGTGCCAAAACTTTAAAATACGGACCGGGTAATTCTGATTTTGTTATACCGTCTTCGGCTACTACTCTGACCAAGACTTTGTAATCTCCGGAAGGCAGTGTCTTTGTTGGTAGTAGGTAAACAAAATTACCATCTGTATTTTGACTGGAGGGCAAAAGAACGGTTCTTTGTTGTGTTTGTCTGGAAATATACAAAAGACTATGCTCCTTGACATGCAAGATGGAGACTATAAGTTCTGTATCTCTATCTTGCTCTACTTGTGGTGTATTTAAAAATTTAACAACTGGCTTTAGAGCTGTTTGCATTTCACCATCGGTTGCATTATCTACCTGGCACTTATCTCCAGAACAGATAACCGAAGCTAAAAACTGGCTTGACAAAGACGCTGCTGGTGTAGTTAAAAAGAAAATCGACAAAAAACCGAGCACTATGAATATATAGCCAAAAACTTGAGCAATTGGTCTGGCAACAATAGGAGAGTTTTGCTGATACCACTGGCTATAAATATTGGCTTTTTCCCTCAGTCTTAAACTAATATTCCCCGTAGTAAAACTTACGGTCTCGAGTTCTTCATTTTTTATTATTTTTTTGGAACTAGTAGCACTTACTTTTGCTTCTAAGCTTTTTTTTGCGACTGGTTTCTTCTTCGGTAAGCTCTTTTCAACCGCACCCTTTACTAAGGTTGTCTTTATACTTGGCTTGGAGAGAGTTTTCTTGGGCACCACCTTAAAAACTGCTTTACGAGGTACTCGCTTTTTGGGTTTCGGGTCCATAGATTACTGAATTATACTCCCTCCACCATATTTCTATAACCAGTTATTAACGTTTTGCTTTTTTCTTCTTTTTATCATTTAGTAAGCCGTCGAGGTAACGTAGCTCATCTCGTAAAATAGCAGCTGTTTCGAAGTCCAAAATTGCTACCGCTTCGTCCATCTGTCGTTTCTTATCTTTCATAACCGCTTTGGGATTGGCGTTAAACAGTGATACATCTACCTTAAGTAAAGTATCCACAGTTTCATCATGCAAAGTACGCATTTGATCAGTAATGGATTTAATTTCCTTGGCAATAGTGGTCGGGGTAATGCCGTGTTGTTTGTTATAAGCTACTTGTATTGCTCGGCGACGATTAGTTTCCTCTACGGCGGAAGTTAACGCCTTGGTCATCTCATCAGCATATAAGACTACGCGTCCGCGAACATTTCGGGCGGCGCGACCAATCGTCTGTATCAAAGCTGTCTCGCTCCGTAAGAAACCTTCTTTATCAGCATCCAGTATCGCTACCAACTCAACTTCTGGAAGGTCTAAACCTTCGCGCAGAAGGTTAACCCCCACCAAGCAGTCAAACTTACCTCGTCTAAAGTCCGTTAAAATTTCGATTCGTTCAATTGTATCAACATCACTATGGATGTACTTGGTATTAATATTTTTCTCAGTGAGAAACTCAGCCAGGTCCTCAGCCATCTTTTTGGTTAAGGTAGTGGTCAAGACACGAGCGCCACTTTTGATAACTTTCTCGGCTTCGGCGATAAAGTCTTTTACTTGGCCAGGATAATCACCTTTACCAGTCACTGGACGTAGGTCAATCTCCGGGTCAACTAGTCCGGTCGGACGAATGATTTGCTCAACCATCGGTATACCGGTTTCCTCTAGCTTGGCATATTCGTATTTACCGGGTGTGGCAGAAGTATAAATACGCTGACCAATTCTCTCTTCAAATTCAGCAAACTTAAGTGGTCGGTTATCGACCGCACTAGGAAGACGAAAACCGAACTCTACCAAGGTGTCCTTACGTGAACGATCACCGGCGTACATACCACCCACTTGGGGGATAGTTACGTGAGACTCATCGATAATAGTCAAAAAGTCTGGTTTACCATCATTGGTGTGCGGAAAATATGATAGTAGCGTGTATGGAGCTTCGCCGGGTTTTCGTCGGTCAAAGTGCCGTGAGTAGTTTTCAATGCCATTGCAATAGCCGACCTCACGCATCAAAGCCAAATCATGCTGGGTACGTCGACGTAGACGCTCGGCTTCGAGCAACTTCCCTTCCTTCTTAAACTTCCTTAGTTGCTCTTCTAGTTCTAATTCGATGTCTTTAATCGCCACTTTTCGTTCCTCCTCAGGTGTCACGAAGTGCTTGGCTGGGAAGAGAAAGAAAACTTCCGGTTCATTAATGATTTCGCGAGTAACGGCATCGATTTTGGTGATAGTGGAAATGTTGTTGCCAGTAAAACCAAGACGAAAAATCACACGCTCGTTCGTGGGCATGATCTCGATCGTGTTACCAACTGCCCGAAAGCTACCGGGTGTAAGGTCAGCATTGGTCCGTTCAAAATAAAGACCAATTAAGGTGCGGAGCATATCAGCCCTGGTAGTAGAGTAGCCTCGTTCAATTTTTAAGTGCTTCTTTAGATATTCTGCTGGTGCACCAAGACCATAGATACAAGAAACCGAAGCGACAATAATCACGTCCTGGCGAGTTAAGAGAGCTTGGGTAGAGGCGTGGCGTAGTCGGTCAATCTCTTCGTTAATCTGTGCCTCTTTTTCGATATAGGTATCGGAAGTTGGCATGTAAGCCTCGGGCTGGTAGTAGTCATAGTATGAGACAAAAAAATGAACAGCGTTCTCCGGAAAGAAATCGCGATACTCTTGGGCTAGTTGAGCGGCTAGAGTTTTATTATGAGCAATCACCAAAGTTGGCTTTTGCACATGCTGGATGACATTAGCAGCGGTAAAGGTCTTACCGGAGCCAGTCACACCAAGAAGCGTCTGGTGCGTATGCCCAGCTTCAATCCCCTTAATAAGCTTAGCTATCGCTTTGGGCTGATCCCCGGCCGGCGTCTTTTCGGTTGAGATTTTAAACATAATTTTCAACTGATATTAGCATAAATATGCCTAAAATTGCTTATCGTAATCAAATGGCGCTAATGTTGGTGATCCCCACACCCGGAGATGAATCAGAACACACAAATGGCAATAATAACGGACTTACCCCCTTATTCCAAGACAGAGCTAGTCATATTGGTACCCGACAGAATATTAAGCCTCCATCAATTGCTGGCGGAGTTGCTTGGTGAAGTTGACGATGTAGTGGAGGTTATGGATGGAGGCTAGTTGTGGGCCGAGCATTTCCTTGGCGCGGAAGAGATGGGCTAGGTAGGCTTTGGTATAGATGGTGGCGACGTAACCCTCACTTAACGGATCAAGTAGACTTAGGTCATTACGGTATTTTTCATTATTTAAATTTATCTTCGCCGTTTCGGGATAGGTAATGCGTCCACACTTACTTTTCACCATTTTGCCGGTAGCCACATAGATGGTACCAGTGCGACCGATTCTCGTCGGCGCCACACAATCAAAAGTATCACAGCCTTGCAGTACCCCTTCAACAATATCTTCCGGCTCCCCTATCCCGAGCAAGTGCCGAGGTTTATCTTCCGGCAAAATTTCATTTACTACTTTTAGCGAATCACCGAGGTCTTCCTTGGAAAAACTTCCCCCAATCCCAAAGCCAGCAAAATCCATGGCCGAGAGAGTACGAGCACTTTCTTGGCGCAAGTCAGTGTAGCGTCCGCCCTGCACTACGCCATAGAGTCCTTGCTTTTTAATTGCTTCGTAGTTTTGTTTGTGGGCCATGATACTACGCTTAGCCCAGCGGTGGGTTCTATCCATGGCTTCTTTTTGGTATTGGTAATCAGCCGTTGGACTAGTGCATTCATCGAAAGCCACGATAATATCTGCCCCGATGGCTTGTTGGATTTCAATTGAGCGTTCAGCTGTAAAGCGGTGCATCGAACCATCGATATGTGAAGTAAAAGTCACACCCTCTTCATCGATAATGCAGAGCTTGCCGTGCTCACTAGCAAATTCTTGTGAGTAGACATTAAGACCGTGTGGGTGTTGAATAACCGCCTCATCAGCTTCGCCTTTGGCAAACTTGGTCACTCCTTTACCAAAAGCGGCACCGAGCGAAAATACCTGAAAGCCACCAGAGTCAGTCATGGTCGGTAATTGCCAATTGGAAAACTTATGCAATCCACCAGCCGCTTTAATTATTTCATGTCCAGGCTGGAGGAAAAGATGATAGGTATTTGCTAAAGCAACCTGATTACCCACATATTTAAGCATCTCTTCCGGCATAACGGCTTTAATCGTCCCTTTTGTCCCAACGGTCACAAAAGCCGGCGTCTCTATATAGCCATGCGGAGTATGAATAACCCCAGCTCGAGCTAGTGTATTTACCATCTTCTTAATAATAGTAAAGGTGACTGGTTGTGACATGATATTTAGCCTACTTGTTTACAAAAGCACTTACTATACTGTGAGGAAACTCTGGAGCTCACAAGCTTGGTCTCCCTTAGGAGTTGTGAGCGAAGCGTTAGTATTCGTCCGCAGGAGACGAATACGATCCGAACAGTATAGTAAGTGCTTTGTTTAGGAAATAATCTATTTAATCGCCAGCAGGTCAATAGCAAACACCAAGGTCGCATTCCCCGGGATAGGTCCAATGCCGTTCTTACCATATGCCAAATCTGGTGGAATAACGAGAATTCTTTGGCCACCTACCTTCATACCAACTAGTCCTTGTTCCCAACCTTTAATCACTCTACCTTCGCCGACAGTAAACTCAAAGGGGGTTCCTCTTTTGTTGGAATTATCAAATTCATAGCCATCCTGCAGTGTTCCAATATAATGTACCGAAACAGTATCTCCTTCTTTTACTTCATCTCCTACTCCAATCTTGATATCGTCTATAACCATTTTATTTAAATTACCTGTTTTATCAGTGGCTTGTAAGAGCGCATTGGCTCGCTCTTGGTTCTCGTTCGCGCCAGGCTGGACTACCACTACTTCATTTTTTATAAGCTGGGCAGTTTGAGCAGTAGCTAAATCGTCAGTTACCAGTAGCGATGTCTCCACTCGAATTAAATAAAGTGCCACTGCCATACAGAGGATACTAAAGCTAATTCCTATTACTTCAAATTTACTTAACATATTACAATATTATTGGTCAATAATAGCCATTTCTGTCGAAGATGCAAGGGACCAGGATAAATTAAGCCCTGTTTCTTGTAGCGTGACTAGAGTCTCGTTGGTATTATAATCCGCTAAATTTTTATAAAAATTAACACTTTCGACTTCGGTCATCAACCGGGGCTGAGCTGGGGTATTAATAGAAGTGATGGGCAGAGCTGATATGTTTAACCCTTCATCATTAGCACTTAACTTTAAAACTAAACCTGTCTGTACTGCCTCAGAGAAGTATTGATCGAAGATAAGATTGCCCAGAGAATAAAAGACTGGTACCCCTGTTATTGTATCAATTTGCTGTATCACATGTGGGTGATGTCCAACAATTAAATCTATTCCCTGAGCAACTAAAAAAGTGGCTAACTTCCGCTGGCTACTGGTGGGCCAGTAGTTATATTCCTCTCCCCAATGAATATAAGCTATTTGCCAGTCGCTATTTGCTTTTACTACAAGAAGTAGATTGTTCAATTCTTCATCACTAGGAACTTTATATAAGGTATGAATAGCGATGACAGCAACTTTTTTATCACTTAAATTAAAGTAGGCCACTGAGCTAGAAGAAATTATGGCTGGATGGCCAAAGGCGTAAATACCTTCGGCCATTAGACTTTCTCTGGTGTTACTGTACCCAGTCTCTCCGGCATCTAAACTGTGGTTATTAGCCAATCCCATATGAGTAAAGCCGGCTAATCTAAGGGTTGGTAAGAACTTTTGTGCCACTGAGAAGCGCATACCAAAATTTGGAGTCTTTTGGTGCACCAGAGGACTAGCCGATTCAAAATTACCGATTACATAAGCTGGTTCTCTAGACAAAAAATCTAGTTTTTTATACGGATAGTCAGTACCCTTTTTATTCATTAGAAACTCTACGTGTCGACCCAGCATGACGTCTCCTGCTAAATAAATTGTACTAGTTGATATGGACTTAGTATCAGTGATATTCAAATCCAAATTTGATTGAACTTTTACAATTTCATTAATAGCATAGACTGGGATTAGAGATTCTAACTTTTTTGGCCAAGTGAATATTCCCACAAAAACTAAAATAAGAAATACTAATAGCGAGGCAATTACATTTTTAGTCATATTTACCTAGCAGAGTAAGATGCTTCGGAGTGAAAAGGTCCGATTTGACTGCTATACATGGAAAATGCTATTCCGCTAAAAGCTAAAAAAAACGCTATAATTACTAATAAAACACTCTGGTATAGGGAGATACTTTGATTTTTTTGCTTATTTACATCAACTTTTCTTATTTCAATATCTATTCCCAATAAGGCATGTACTTCGTCTGGTTTTAAACTTAAGTCGGTATGAAATAACTTATGTAAAGCAGAAGCTCTAACTAATTTATCATCAGGAATATCTCTTAAGGTTATGATAGTTTGATTTATTTCTTCTTGGCCATAGCCAGCGTTTTGCAAAACAGAGCGAATAGCATCACCAGGGGCAGATGTGTCTATTCCATGAATTTTTAGTAGGATTTTAACTTTATCTCGCTCAATCATATAAGAACTATCTCTTTTGCTTTTTTTCTTTCACTATATACTGATTGTAGATCTCAAGAAGGACAATAAACAAAGTCACTATCACTGGACCAACAATAAAACCAATTGGTCCAAAGGTAGATATTCCTCCCAATACAGCGGTCAGAATAATGAACGGATGCATATTATTGCCTCGACTCATAAGCTGTGGGCCGATTATATTATCTATCACAACAATACTTACCACCATCCAGATCAATAGACCAAGCGCGGCCATCGGTGAACCAGTAAAGAAAAGAAACAATATACCTGGAATCATAATGGTCGGAGTACCAATCCCTGGAATCATCGCCAAAATTGCCCCGACCGCTCCCCACAGGACGGCTCTATCTATGCCAAAAATAGTGAAGCCCAAAGCAGCAATTGTGCCTTGAATAAGTGAGACCAAAAGTACTCCAGTAGCTACAGAACGTACAGCTCTAGCCAGACGAGAAAGAATAATCTCGTCATCCTTATTAGGTAATGGACTGACTTTAATTAATATTCGTAAAAATTCCTTACCATCTCTAAAAAAATAAAAAGATCCAATTAAAGAAATAAAAATAACAAACAGTGTTGAAATGGTACCAGCAAAAATAGCTCCGATATTACCCACAAACCACTTGGCACTTTGGCGTAGTTGCTCAGTCAGATTAATAGAAAATTCTGGAATATAGTTTTGCACAGTAGCTTCAAAACTAGTGACATACTTTTCAATGCTAAGCTCTTGGCCGGCTCCTAAAGTCTCGTAAAAACTAATTAATTCACGAGCAAAAACAGTCGAAATGAAAATCAGTGGCAAAATAATCAAAAAGACTGCAATGAAGGTAGTGATACCGGCTGCTAAACTTTTATTGTTTTTGTATACTTTCGACTCTATTTTTTCGTATAATGGATAACAAATTGTCACGATAATGAGAGCTAACGCCAAAGCTGACACAAAGGGCGACAATACCAGCCATACCATATAGCCAGAAGCAACCAGGATGACAAAGAAGAATACGTACTCAACAACGCGATTAAGATTTAGTGGCATGACTATAATATAACAATCAAAATGCAAAAGGACCAGGTAAAACCTAGCCCACTGCGTTTATATCTCAGATAATTTCTGCTGGGTAACTTTGGCTGCTATCTCGACTGTATTAAAACTAGCAGATGCAGCTTGTCCTAAGTCTTCCATTGGTTGACCAAAGAAATGACTTAAGCCCCAAAGAACTATAATGAAACCAATTGCGCTTCGCATACAAAATATTTTGTTGCGACCCAGTAACCCACCTCGCGATGAGTTCTGACTAAAACCAGAAGGGACGCTAACAATCTTTGGTTCTCTATTTATAATATAGCATAGACGCTATAATTTACAAGCATAACCGATAGACGGTGGGTATAATTATACGCGATCATAATTCATGACTAATAGTAGTCAAACAAGAATTCTAGCTTCAATAAATAAAACAACTTGGTGCCGTATTCAAGAATTATTCCTTCATTACCAAATAGTAATAACGTACCCAAAAGTAACAGCATAGATCCAGCCAAAATAGTAAACCCTTTGCTCACCCAATTTAATTGTGGGACTAATTTTGCTAATTTATGATAAAAGAAAGCGGATAAGATAAATGGCAAAGCAAAGCCAAGAGAAAAAATCAGTAACAAAAAAGCCCCAACCAGCGCAGACCCATCACTGGCCGCCAGCAGGATAATCGAGGCCATAATGGGCCCAATACAAGGACTCCAACCGACTGAAAAAATAGTCCCTAAGAGAAACGAACCACGATAGGTTCCAGGTGTCAGCCAACGCGGTATCATCATAGACTTTTGGCCGATAAAAAAGTAGGGTCTAATAAACCCCATGATCATTAAAGCGAACAGAATGATTAGAATTCCACTGGTTTTTTTAATTATTGACAAATATGGACCCAAAGCATCCGTCAGTGATCCAGCCAGCAAGCCAAGAGTCACAAAGACTATAGAAAACCCCAGACAGAAAAATAAGGTATTTTTAATAAGATCCCTTTTGTTTATAACGTTCCCCCTTCCACCAGCCAAGACAGCCAGAAAGGCTGGTACCAGAGGAAAGGTACACGGAGCCAGAAACATTAAAAAACCGGCGAGAAATGCTGAACCAACAAAAAGTAAGGACAACTCTAACATGAGTTATTCATTTAGTAGTAGTTCATCAATCGTCCTCTTGATCAAGTCTACATTAACTATCCCCCTTTCATGCTTAATAATCTCTCCTCGTTGATCAAAGATAACTGACTCTGGCATAGCATACCCTCCGACGGCTACGTAGAAGAGATCTTCGGTATCGATAGCGATTACTATATTTTTAAGCACGGGTAATGTATTTAAAAAGCGTGTAGCCTGTTCCTTCTGCTCCTTTCGGTTTATTGCCACGAACTTTACCTTTTTTGTTTTATAGTCTTCTGCTAACTTTTCCATAGCAGTTAAATCGTTGGTCGAAAACGGTGACCAACTGGCCCAGGAGACGACTACGATTATTTCACCTAAAAAATCTTCTAGCGCTAGTTTGTTGCCTTGCAAATCAACGTAAGTAGCTTGACTGGTATCATTACCCAGCAAAATCTGCTTAGTTGTCTCATTCACTTGATTGTGCTTCTTTTGTACAACTAATAAGGTAACTACCCCGACTACCAAAATTACCGCACCTAAAATACTGAGGGTTATTATCGTTGTCTTTTTGTCGATCATTGTACTGATTCAATTAAAGCTGACCACTGTTCTTTTGGTAAAGCACCTGAAACATTTTTTTGCTTTCCATCCTTACCAACAATCACACTAAAAGGTGTCCCTCTAGCTCCAAATGATTCAGCCACTTTAATATCAGACTCAACTAAAGCAATTAATTCACTATTATTTTGGCAATTTGAAATTTCATCTTCTTTAACACCAAGGTCAAGCGCTATGTTCTTAATTAGATCTTGATTCAAATTACCCATTTGGGCAAAGATTTTGTCTAAGTAGGTAAAAAATTCTTGCTCACCAAGAATTTTAGCTACACATTCCCCCACTACGGCCGCCGGAAAAGCGTTGGGGTGATTGCCTAGAGGGAGGTGCCGATATTCCCAAGCTAGGTTACTATTTGATTCGTCAACCAAATCCTTCAGCACAGTGTGTAAACGGGAGCAAAATGGACATTCCAAATCTGAGAACTCAACAATTATAGTTGACGCATCTGGGTTACCATAAATGTGTTGATCAGTGGTTCTTTGCGGTGATTCTAATATTTCATCTTGAATTAATACTGAGGATTTATTCTGCATTAGCAAAATAGAAGTTGCAATCAAACAGAAACCAACAAAAATAGCTATCGCAATATGAACCTTATTCATGACTATCCCTTAATAAATAATTCAAAATCAGCCGGTGACTCTTCAGGTAAAGCTGGTATTAAATTTAATTCTACCGGACGTCCCATAAAGGTGGCGCTGATAGTAGCTTGATCGGAAGCCTGCGCTGTAGCCATAAAGCGCTGAGCTGTAATTACCTGAGCACATGTTTGTGCATTATTAATTACTGTGAAGTCTAATCTAACCTGCTCTGGGAATGACTCCATCACCAAAGCTTCAACTTCAATCAGATCACATGGGGTGGGCATTAGTATCTCCCCCACAAAGGTATGTGTTCCATCATCAAAATAATGCTTGGCATCAATTCTCGTTATATCGGCGTACGGGATAGATACTTCTTCTTCAGGTACGGGTGTTGGGAGTGGAGTAACTTCTGTTCGTTTTAAGTAGGCAAATGTGAACATACCGGCTATGAGCAAGACAAACAAGGTCACAATGAGAACAATAGTTTTTTTATCCATAGAATTTTATGTTACTGGGCCAGTAATACAGCTTTTTCATTATACACCGACTAGTGATCTAAATCACTACCAACATAAATAATAATAGGTTCGATACTTGTAACCGTATTATCAACCGAGACAGGTGCATTTAGTAGTTTTTGACTTATTTTTACAGCCTCTGAATAGTTCTTCGCGTTAGTTACAATGACGGTTCTGGTTTGTATGTCTTTAAAATCGGCCGTTAAAGAAACCACCTCAAAATCAACTTTCTCTAATAAAATTTTAACTTTTGCTCCAATCCCTGGAGTACCGCTCCGATTTACAATTGAAATTTTTTCAGTACTAGTACTACTTACCATTTTTTGTTCTGAAGTCTCGTTAGCTATCAATTGATTGTAAATTATTTCTTCAGAATTGACAGCGGTTGTTACCACTGAATCATTTTGCATATACTCTACTTCATAAGCGCGATGCTCCGTATTGGCTCCCTTGACGTACCAAATTATGATTAATATAAATGTCACAATCAAAACCACACCGAGGAAGAACAATCGGTATTGAATGACAAAACTGAGTATTTCACTTAAGCGGCTTCGTAGACTGACAGAAGTTTGCATGCGCCTGGTCAAGTCCAAAATACCAGCCTGCATCGGACCATGAATGATGGGTTTTGACTTAGGTCGCGTTTTAACTCTATCTTGCACAGTCTGATAATCCTCAATTGATATACCCGCCAACATCAGCATGTGCTTTACATACAATCTGACTAACCAAGTAAGTAAACCAAAGAACAATACTAAACCAATCATCACCAATGACATAAACTTAAGCGGTAAAACCCAAAAGACCGTTTCGGCTGAAGTAAATTTCTTCTCATCAGATCCATAACCCAAAGTAGCTATGGCCGTATAGCGACCAATATCTGAAGGTGACCACTCCCCTTTCCAAGTAAACAAAAATTTTCTGATACTATCCGGTAAAACATTGCCAAAATTTGTGTACTGATTAATCGGAATAGTTCCTCTTTCTTCACCCCACATGTTGAATATTTTAATATCACCTCTTGGTTGCAGATGGACATTACCTTTATTTTCAAAGCGTAAAGAAAAAGTCACCTCCGGTGTACCTAAAAGTGATTTAGTAGTGAGAAATTCCCGTATATTTCCTGCTTCCACCACGTCGCCAGCCACTTTGGCAAAAAATAATGATGTAACTACTTGTGCAGTCTGTAGGCGAGCTTGTCCACTGACAGATTCGGGGGGTTTTGTTCCCACTAATATCGCGGCAAAATGTCCCCCTGGACTGGCGTCTTCCGGCACCTTTACCGAAAATGGTATTTCTATACTCTGTTCGCGCGAGATGGTGATAGGGTCGCTACTTATAGTAAACCATTCAGCCAAAGTAGCTCCGGTGGCTTCGGCTTTTTCAATGGGAATAAATCGTCCATCACCCCCTTCCCCGCGCGGTGTAAAATTTACTACTTCTGCGTAAACTGTTAAGTCAAACTTATTTACGTTTATTATTTTTAGAGTACTTTTCCATTCTTGACCTGGCTCAGCTGACATATCGTAGAGCGTCGGTGAAATACTGAGCGTCACTGATTCTTGCGCTTGACTGGCTGCAGGTAGAAAAAACTGTATTACCAGACAGAGTAAAAGTGTTTTAAGAAGATTGCTTGTCATTTTTTAGGTTGATGTCATGGTCATACTCTGTATGCTCTCGGCTGTTTTTTACAAACATTGGCAGATCATACAATTGATCATCTTCTCTATCTTCTCTAGTAAAAGCTCGTTTAAATACCCAAGCCACCAAACTCAAAATCAGAGCTAGTAAAGTAAATATTATAAATAAATAATACCAAGGAATTGAATAATAAAAGGCAGTATCAAAAACCGTGGCCTGATTTTCCCCGTACTGAAGTGTCAAATAGGCTTTATTGCGTCCAATCCGATTGATAAATGGGAGATCCTCATAAATCTGTACTCGTTCACCCGGGGCTATAGTCACTTTGCCGGAGTTAACATTAAGTGAAGCCAGCTCTTTACCCGAGGTGTCATAAATAATTACGTCACCCTCTGGAGTCAAGGGGATATCACCGGTGTTTTCGATAGTAAAGGACAGTTTATTGTCAGTCTCGCGTAAGGTAAATCGGTCAGTGGCAAAACTTACCAAGTGTAATTGTTCACGTTTATCGTCTTTAATCGTTATCTTAAGGATAACAGAAGCGGCTTGTCCGGATATTACTTTGGCTTCTATATCATCACGGTTTGGTCCCGTCGCAAAGCCAATCAAAGCATGGTAAGTACCAGGTGGAGTATTGGGATGGATTCTAATAGTAAGAGGGACAGTAAGCGTACCATTAGCCGGCAATTCTAGACGGGCCCGAGAAATCTCCAACCAACTAGTGATGGTGGTTGAACGGTCAGTCATTGACGGTGTAACAAACTCATGTACACCTGCTTCCTCACCTACTTCTACTTCTACTTCGTGCACGGACGCATAGATTCTAGTCGGTCGATTGGTATTGTTGGTGAGAATAATATCGCGGTTGATAATATCTCTACCCTCTGTGGTGTAATCAATGATTAGTGGTGAGGCGGAGAAGTTAGCGGCCGCCAAAACTAAGGAGGGACCAGCAGTAGTTGCACAAATAGCTAGACTAAGGAGGAATATGATTACTGTTAAATTTTTAAGCATAGATTATTAGTACGATGGAACGGCTAAATACACTATTTCGGTTTCATAATCTCCCGCTGGTTGCAGTTCATTTACCCGTATACGGTACACTATATCATGAGTATCTGAAGCCGGAATAGAGCTATACATTACCTCTACCGGACTGGTTTCAAGTCCGGCATAAGTATCAATTGGCGCAAACCTTGTATCACCATCGCGTAAAGTTGCATCGGTAGTGTGATAACCAATACAACCAGTCGAGCTAGCGTTGCAACCGTCTACCCAACTTGAAGGAGAAGCGTTGGTCCCGCTAATAGAAGGTATTGGGAAACCATGTGAGCTAGTCAACTGCTGACGGGCATATTTAAGCACCTGATAGCCTTCGGTGGCGTTAGTAACCACTGACACGCGATGAGCCGCTATGTACTCAGTATTAAATACCAGTCCACCAAAGCCGATAGAATCTGGACTGGTAGACACATCGGTCACCACCCCAGCAGTGGTTGTACTAGAGGGTAAACCAGAGAGAGACAACTGTAAGGTTGGACCTTCCGTCACTAATGACGCGTAGGATTCACCACTATCAAGACTGACAGGTGAATCATTAGTTACATCATACAACCTAAAGTAGTAGACAGCGTTTACTCGAGCAGCCGTGTGCTTGATGGTGAAGCTGTACTCTTGCGTTTTGCCGGCCAGGTGAGTATGTCCGGTAGCTGGACTAGGTGAGGAATTATGTCGTCCACAACCATTTCCCACCCCTCCCGTACAACTTTCAGCATCCGTCAGCAAATTATTATTAATCAGAGTATTATCTGGGACAGCGCCATCGATATAGCACCACAAAGACATATCCGCACAAGTGGTAGAGGCTACCACATCGACTGGGTTAACAAAGCTAATGTCATCAGAAAATTGTAATTTAAATTTTATGTCTTCACCTTGAACATTTCTTTTTTCTCGAACCGAAATTCGCAGAGCCAAAGTGTCAGAATTTGCAACATCAATTGGAGCAACAATTTCATTGGCTAAAGCGACGATTGGTGTTTCGCTAGTTTCATCACTGTACCAACGCCAATTTTTGGCCACCGGAGAAAAGCCGGCCGTACGGATCTGCGGGTAATTACTATCGTAGCCATCCAGTGGTGTTCCATCACTTCGCACCGTTCTAAAACAGTAAGTATTAAGAGGTACAGCACCGTTATGTTGTAGATGCCAATCGTACTCGAGATAATCACCATCCAAAACTGGATAAGGATTAACTTCGGAGGGATTTTCCTGCTCTAATGTTCCGGCTCGGTTGGCGAACGAAATTTGCAAGTCGCCCCCGGTTGGTGGGTCAGTCGATAGAACTGTACCATCAGTAGTCCCGGTAGCGGCATAACCGCGCCATACCGCGCCACTACCGGCAGCCCCGACATCGCTCCAACTCAATTCACTAAGCGCCGTACAGGTAGTAGAACGTAGGGCATATTGTAATTTAAAATTTACCAAACCAGCTGGCATGTTGGCATTAGTAGCGCGCAAGGCTACTCTTACTCGAAGTAAGTCACCATTGCCGGGCGGTTCATTGGCTACGGTTATAGAAGTGCTTTCACCGAGATCAGTCGGTCCAGGAGGCCAAGGATCATCGGGTATTAAAGAGTTATTATCGACAAAGAACTTATAATAACTTTGCCTAATTGCCAAATCGGAGACTGGCCACTCCACCAATTCTACGCGATAGGTGAGCAAAGAACCGGTGTTACTGCGCCAGATCTGGTAGGTGGAAGTACTTGTAATAGTGAAGCCAGCATTTGGTCTCGGGTAAGTGGTGTTGGCACCGGCCGCTCTGGTATTGGCCATGATCGAAGTGTTGTTAGTAGCTACCATTGGCGTGGTGAGCACGATAGATAAAGAAAGTGGTCCCGTTCCCCCGTTGGTGGTACCAAAAGAGCGTTGGACATTCATGGCTCCGGAACTAGTCTGAGTATTTTCAATTATCCAGGCCACCGAAGTTTGTTCGACCGCTACAGACGCACCAGTCTCTAGTGCAAATGAAACTGCGCCAATACTAGAAAGCCACACTTCGTGACCATAATGGACAACGTTAGTGGTAGCCCCCATTCGCTTCTGGGCATGAATAAACGTGCGCTCCAAACTATTAACGGCTGAGATGGATTCGGTCTCGGTAGTACCAGCCGCCACATAGCTATGTTGGGCACGCTGAATATTCCAATTTGCCCCCACAAATTCGACCACCGCATAACTTACCAGGGCAATACTGGCACCATTAGCCCCACGTCTAAAGACCGGAACGTTGTTATTTCCTTCCCATTCGGAAGTTACCTGACTTGCATAGAAGTTTCTGGTGGTGTTCTGGTTGGTTACACCAGTAATAAAGACCACCACTTTATTGTCATTATTCACTGCCACACTGGTACCAGTCGCAACTATGGTGGCCGTAGTAAAGTTTATCGTCCTGACATCACGAACGATAATTTCGTTATCAGTATCTGAGTTGCCCACAAACTCAATAATTTCCCAATCTACTCTGGTGTTTGAAGTAGCGGCCGCGGGTCTAGTTATCGTAAAGCTGGTGAGAAGATTTTGTGGATTTGAAATATAAGCCGTTACATCGTCAGCGTTTTGGCCGGCGGTAGCTGACGTATTACCGGCCCCAGTATGATGCGAGTTGGTAATTCTCACAAAAGCTTTTGTGCTACTAGCTGGGGCTGTGTAGTCTACCCCGGCCGTAACGGTGGCTGAAGTACCGGATACTTGGACTGATCCACGCTGAATTTTAAAGTCTCGTTTAGGAGCAGTGGTTATCTCGGCATACTGCGTATAAGTCCCAAAGGCTTGTCCATCAGCCGAAACTCTAAAACAATAGCTTGTCGCATAAGAAGTAAAGTTAGTTGAAGTGAGACTAAATTCAAGATCTA
Source organism: uncultured Candidatus Saccharibacteria bacterium (assembly GCA_964425625.1). Lineage (GTDB taxonomy): Bacteria > Patescibacteriota > Minisyncoccia > Phycocordibacterales > UBA918 > OLB19. The sequence goes on from CAYRMI010000001.1 coordinate 66,333, forward strand.
GGTAATCATTACTGGGAATAGTTGTGGTGGCTGATAAACCTTCGTTATCACGAACCCCTGCGTTACTGCCTAAAAATGAACCCGCGCCGTTAGCTACTCCACCTGAACCAACAGCGATGTTAGTAGTATTAGAACCGTTAGTAAGAAAAGATGAATTAAACATATCCCAGCCGTCGGCGGAGGCATCAACCGCCGTCCAGACACTGGCTACGCTACAAGTAGTAATTTTCGGGGCATACTCAAGCCGATAACGAGCCGGGATACTAGTTTCTAAACCGGTATTTGTCACTGCCAAGCGCAGGCGAATCGATGAATTTTGCGCAAATTCAGTCAATGGGACATTTTCTGATCCACCCGTAGCGGAAGTAGCACCGGTTTCATTACCGTCATCATTACGCCAATGATACGCCAGTTGGTTTAATACAGCACCTTGGATAGTGGTGGTGCCCGATATTTCAGTCGGTGTAGAGGGTCCAACACTACCGCCACCGCTGACTATAATATCGGCACTAGGTGAGTTTATTGATAACTCAATTGTTTCATCGTTTAAAGCTGAATTATCCACATCATAAACAGCGTAAAGACATAAAGACCTAGTAGTAGTGATGTTGACTGTATCGGTAAATACAGCTGTCTCACCTGGATCAGAAAAAGCATCAACGAGTGTACTTCCGTATTTACTTTCCAGACCGCTATAAGACTCCCCGGCACAATTATAAGGGTTAGTGATATCTAAATCATAATACAATTCAAGGTTATTAAGGGCAGTAGCTCCGTTAACTGTACCCAACTCGGTAAGCTTTATACTAGTAACATCTCGGTTACTTGAGTTTTCTATAAAGCTAAAACCACCTCCAGCGTAGGCACTAGTAGTACCGACGCTGACACTTAAAGTTTGGGTGCCAAAAGTGGAGACGGTAACATCGGCACTAATGGTTACTTTAGGATATTCGGAGTAAACACTAAGGGGTGAACCGGCTTGTGTCATCCGAAAACAATAAGTAGCCCCCTGTGATGCCGAAGTAGAAGCGACAATTGAATACTCTGCCTCAATAAAATCGTTAATAGCTAAAGTAAGCGAACCAGTTGAAGAAGCGAAATCTTTAATCGCTCCGTTACTAGCTAAAAACGAAGTACTGGGTAAGTCTGTCAGTCCGCCTGAGGCCACCACGATGTTAGTTGTGTTGTTACCATCGGTTAGGTTGGCAGTGTTGGCTAAATTCCAAGCTGAGTTTGTGTCACCCACTGTCTCCCAAGTAGTAATTGCGTCACAGGTCGGTATTGCTTCCCCATATTCAAGACGATACGTTGAGGCGAGGGTTGAGGTAGAACCCTGGTTCGCTACACCTACTCGCAGACGTATCGCTGACCCGATCTGTAAAGCTGAGAGTGGAGTATCTTCCACCCCGGAGGTGGCCGAAGAGGCGGTTACCTCGGTGCCATTATCAAGTCGCCAATGATAGCCAAATTGAGTTAAATTTGGATTAACGACAGTAGTTGTTCCAGTCAGAGTAATAGCCGTAATTGGCTTAGTCTCGATTCCACCTGAAACCAAGACATCAGTGGGAGGATTGGCGATGGAAATCTCAATCGTGTCGCCATCTTCTGCCGTTGACTTTACATCCATGACAACATAGAAACATAAAGGCGATGTCGAACTAAATGACACGGGTGAAGCCGAAAATGAAGCCGTACCATCACTACCTGAGAAACCTGGAGCGACAGTAGAACCAAACTGCGTCTCACTTCCGCCGTAAGATTCACTGACACAGTTGAAGGGACTTGATGTATCATATTCATAATAGAGATTGATATTTTTGGTAGCAGCCTGTGCATCAATTGTTCCGCTTTCTGACAAGATCACAGAGCTAACCGTTCGACTAGACAGTGCCTCCAACAAAAATGAACCACCCGAATAAAAACTAGTTGTACTGGCTCTGACAACACTAGTCTGTGTACCCAAGGAGGACAATCTGACTTCTGGACCAATATCAGCCATAGTATCGCCAATAACATCAGTAGCTGTGACATCATACCAACTTACATACAAACGTTCGTCAGCTATAATATTGACATCGACACCATACATATCGGCTGACGATGTATCCATTGGACCTTGTTGACTACCCCATGAAGTCATACCATCTGTGGATTGCTTCCAGTACACATTAGCTGTGTTGGCGGTGGCAATGGTGGCGCGGGCGGTATAAGCGACGTAGATATCACCATTATTTTGATTTCTAGCAATCGCCACCTGTAGTAAGCCACGTCCAGCTACGTTAGTCAGAACATCTGCTTTACTCGACCAAGCTCCGCCAGAATATAAACGAGTTCTGATGTCATGGTCTTGGGTCACAAAGTCATTGTTGTCTGTCACGTAAGCAATATAAATGTCTCCAGAATCAGTATCGAGAGTAGCTGCCACACCAACATCGTAGGTTGTATTTTGCACGGCTGCTCCATCGATAGTGGTAAAGCCAACCCAACCAGTACCATTCCAAATATTTGAACGGAGCACGTTAGTGGTGCTACGGTTTATCAGCATGACATTACCGCCAGAGAGTGGCATAAGCATACTAAAACTGTTGGCGTTCCCTTGTGGTGGAGTGCCAGGGGTGGACCAACTGGCAGAAAGATCACAACTACTGGCACAAGAACGTAATTGTGTTCCATTACTGTCATCAACCACCATATAAATCTTACCGTCGGTAGCTTTGGTGATACTATTTTCGTTTGTACCACCCACAAATGTTCCCGCTACGCCCAGAGCAGCACTAACTGAATTAGGGAGAAGAAGAGTATCATTGGTAGTATTGAGACGATTATAAAAAAGCTCATCGGCAGTAGTATCTATCGTGGAAATATGGATATAGTCACCCGTATCACCTGGTGTCCACTTGTCATACCAAACACTGACACTAATACAGTTCGTCTTGGTATCGACAACATTATATGAACCCCAAGAAGTACCACCGTTTGTCGTCTTTACGTAACCACAAGTACCACTGCTAGGGGCGGCGCCATGACGGTAAAATTTATAACCTACTTGATCACTGACAAAAACTGTCGATACTCCTGACTGGGTATGCGAAGCACCAACTGTATTAGGGCTACCTTGTATTACCACCTGAGCTGCCTCCGCCACATTTGGTCGTAGTAGTAAAGCAGAAATTAATGCCACTCCGGCTGTCTCTACGATAAAAACCATCACTAACAGAAGTGACACTCCATTTTTTAATACACCAAACAAAACGCGGAAATTCATACCCGTTACTCTAATATTGTACCTTACGCGTCAATGAAATTTGCTATTCTTGCACAGTTTCTACTGGTATTTGAAGTGGTGCGATGACTAGCTCGTATTCGGCCATAACGGGAACATCGAGTATTGAGATAGTATCTGTAGTAGTGGAGCTTGCTAGCGTTAAATCAAGCGTCATTGGGTCACTAGAACTGGCAGAAGGGGGAGGTAGACTTGGTGGAGTTGATCCGGTTGATGTGGCAGTATTATGGATTGATTCGTCAGACTTAACACTTGGCTTACTCTGGATCAAGGCTCTGGTTTCTCCGGTTGATTCACTTTCAGGTATCTCGTCAGGTAACTGTCTAGGTAGAGTATCCAATTGGATAAACTTTCGAGAAATCATATCGTAACCTTTAGTTACCACATCGCCATTTGGGTGGAGTGAATCGTAGACAAAGACCATGCGCGGGTTGGTAACTGACAGGCCTTCCGGGTCATCGACTGTCACATATGTTTCACTGATCATGTCGTACATCTCGATCGTCTTATCCTGGCCACTACTATAGCGATTCCAGACCACCAAAGATCCGTGTACATACGGGGCTATATCGTGAGCGCTGGATTCAGTTATGGTTTTTTGTTCTTTGCCATCAAACAAAACAATATTCCAGTTATTATTTGACCAATTTTGCCAGACGGTGTATTTACCTTGACGCGTTGGTTCCATGCTGTTTGCTTCCCCGCTGGTTAGTTGGGTTTCAACTCCCGAAGATATATCATAGGAAATGACCTGGTAACGGTCATCAATCAGTCTATGCCAAACTATAGTATCGGAGTTTTGGTCATAGAACGGCGCCGCATCATCCACTAGATTGCTGGTGACTTGTGATTGTAAACCATCACGAACCAGATATATTTCTAAATCACCATCGCTATCTGGAGCAGCAAAGAGAGCATCTTCAAGAAGTTCCGTATCTGCTTTTAGACAGTAGAAAGAACCACTAGCTAGAGTAGTGCATTCATTGCGGTTGAAAGTAAATTCAGTATCGCTGTTAGTTACAGTAACTGCCTCCTCTACTTGATCGTCAGTAGACGTGGCCACTGAGGAAGTGGAAACTGTAAAGTCTGATTCTGTCGTGGTGGCAACTTCAGCATTAGCACTTTCTTCGTCACCGTTATTTGTAGTCACTGACTCATCATCAAAAGGGACCTCCCTCTCATCTGTATCGCTATCATTTGCCTCTGTAAAAGGTGAGGAAGTTGAAGTAGTAGTCGAAGGTTCCTCAGTGGATATAACTGACAAATCATCATTGTTTGGCAATGGAGTTTGATTGGTTTCATTAACCGTATTGTCTTCTTCAGCTATTGGTGGGTCATCTAGTAGTGGTGAAGTATCCGGCTCTGGACCATCAGCTTCTTCAACAAGCACTTCTGCTGTCGCTAGATTAGTTACTTCTGAACTCTCTTCCGTGGCTTGAATATCTGCCGCTTCTTGATTAACCAATCCATCGCTATTATAGGCAACTTCAGCTGTATTCACCTCAGTGTCGGCTACCAATATTTTTGGTTCCGCCTCAATTTCAACTTCTGGTACTGGATTGATATCTGCTGCTTGGGGCAATTCTGATGGTGGTATTTCTTCAGCATAGGTAACTGACACGCCTTGGCAGACAAAGGACAAAAGCAAAATAAATACCGTTATAAAACTAGTTTTTGAAGAGTAAACAAGCTTGTACAACAAAGGTACCGAAATACTTCGGTTATTACCACAACTAAACTGCCTCGGAGCTTTTTTGTCCAAGGTAACAGTGGTATTTTGTTTTATACTCTTTTTTGTTTTGGTATCTTTTTTACTCATCTAGTACAGCCATTTGTAGCTAGAGTAAATACATTTCCCTTCACAATGACATAATATCAGTAAATAGCAATACTTTTTTAGTGGTTATCAACAGTCTAGTTTGATGAGCGAAAGAAAGATCGCGCGAGAATGATAGAAAAATCGATAAAATTCATTTTGTTGTCACTATTAAAATCGTATGTTTTGTCTCCATTGTACCAAGCACTCATAAAAGTACTGATATCTTTGAGGGTTACTGTTCCATCACCGTCTATATCCGCACTTATTCCTAGCTCTAAGTTAGCAGAAATCTTAGCTGGGTCTTCGCCTTGATTATAAATGATAAAACTCTTGACTGTATCTGTAGTGTTATTGGTTGTAGTAACTTTTGTACCACTTCCATCTCCCGCTAAAAGGTTGGCCTCATTTACCATAAACTTTGTTTGTCCGCTACTTAGGGCCTTGGCTTTTATGGTGGCAATAAGATGCTCACCAATAAAACCGCGACGGTACGTACCACCACCAAGCACAATAGAATTATTTTCGACTGTTGGCTCTTTTGTCCAGATAGTCAGCACTGACTGGGCTTTATCAACTGATACAATTTCAACCGAGGCCGGATCAAAATCAATTTTAATATCTAGTGCGTTTACGGGTACATGAGCATAGGCATAAATGTCAATAACAAACTGCTCACCATTCATAACAACTGTTTTTGATGGATTTAATTTTATGTATGAGGCATCAATACTGGTTATGGCTGACGCTCCCAAGATGGCCAGAACACTAAATATTACTGGAAACATGTACCGGACCGTTTTGCTTTTTCTCGGCTTAAGTGATTCTTGTATTGAATTCCAAAAAGAGAGCAATGATTTCATGATTCAATAAGTTTGATTCTTATGACTGTGGCGGTTTTTGCTTTCTCAGTCATGGTTGTCCTAGTACTTAATCCTCGTTCTTTTAGTGTATTAGCAACTTCTGAATTTACTAGCTCTCCGGCAATTAGTGCGTCTAGTATTTCTCTTTGTAAGTAGACCAAGTCAAAGGATAACTCTGTGATTTCCTCTTCCAGAGGTATCAACTCATTTAGCATGCTTATTCTATAGTCATGTTTAGTATATTCACCAATTTGTTTTCGCTGACTTATATCGGAATTTAGCCTATCTACCAGTTTGGATAGTTCCATCACCATCAAAGATCGCCTGACTGAACGGACCGGTGCGCAACGACTAAACAAAACATCAATCTCTAATAGTTCAGCTTGACTCAACCCATTGTCTAATTGACTAAGCTTACTTTCAAATGTATTTCGTTCTTCTTCCTTACAATCAGCAATAATTTTTTGTGCCCCCTGTGTCAACCCTCCGTCTCCCACTAGCTTGGCCAAATTAATTGCTTCGTTTGCCCCTTCATCGATAGTTGAATCTAGTGACAATTGTAATTGGCTTAATTTTTTTTCGGTCGTTATATTTGCCAGCCCATACACCAAAAAAGCTCCAACTATTATTCCTAGTAACAGGGGTAAATTTTTTTTCACGTAATCCATACTGATGTCTGACTATTTCTGTTCGGTTATTTTTACTAATGACTCAACGTCTTTTACTTCTTTTACCACCCTATTTTTCATTTCTATTACAGAAACGTCAAGCACGGCGAACAATTGCAATTCACCCTGAGTAAGTTTCTTGGTTTTTTTGGCTGAAGTAAGTTTGGCTTTTTCGCTCTCAAGAATAGATTGCAGTTTTGTAAACTCGCGTTCCAGAATAGATAAAGCTTCTTTAGTCTCGAACGACACCTTACCACGTAGACGTCTAACATAAAATACCAACCAAACTGCAAAGAGAACTAACAAGGCAGTTAGTCCAAATAGCGGCACAATTACTGACAGCAGACTGATCAAACGGCTACCGATCTGGACATAGCCTGGCTGTTGAACGGCGATTCGTATTGGTTCCGATTCTAGCGACTGAGCACCATAAACATCCTTAGCTTTAGCGGTTATTTCATAGACACCTTGGGCAAATCTTCCTTCAGGGATGAAGGTGAAAGTGCCGTCAGTTTGAGCTGTTACTTTATAAGTTACTGCCTCAGCCCCAATTTTTTGCACCTTAACCTCTACCTCTGCACCCGCTCTTGTCTGTCCGCGCAAAACCGGTATTACTTCCTCGTTTATCTCACTGGGGTATTCAGTAAATTTCGGCTGTTCAAACGCTTCTAGAGTAAATGAAAAGGTACCGATTTGACCATTTCCCGCTACATCAAAGGCTTCCACTATAACTGAATGGTAACCTGGGCTAAGTGAAGGCAGAGTAACCTTTCCTTCTCCAGTAGTGTCGACAAACTCAAAAGCTTCTTGGTCATCAACTCGCACCATATACCTATTCACCGGTGAACCACCTCCTTCCGTTTTCATTAGCAAAGTCTGCACCGGATTGGCTAAGTCTTCAGTCCTCTCCAAAGAAATACTAACCGATTGTGGCTTTTCTGTATCAATAGCTAGTTTGAAATGGGCTACTTTACCCCAACCATCGTTATTCTTAAATTGTAAATGAAAATACGATTCACCTTCAGGTAAGTCGGTTAGGGTGATGGTTCTGATTGGGTCTTCATAGACCTTAGTGGGAATGGCTGTCGAAATAGTATCCAAAGCGGTTCGAAGTTGCGTAATTTCACTCGGTAAGGTCCATTCTAATATGGCCGTTTTTTTATCCGACCAAATACCGTCAGTATGCGTACTAGATGTAATTTTCGGAGTCGCCGGGGTGTTAGGAGGAGCCACGTATTCGATCACTTCTGGAGTGGGTTGGGCCGCTACTGCTTCTATGGTGTAGGTACCTCCACTCATGCCTGATAGCACGTTTGTCCCCTTTCCGTCATTGGCCAAGACCGAGCCCCCGGCAAACGAGAGTCTGGTTGTACCAGCTCTTAGTACTTTAAATGTAATTGTAAAAACACCTCCAGAGGTACCAGTGTAACCGGAAGGTGAACCGCCACTAAAAGTAATTGTTCCGGCCGTATTGGAAAAAGTGGGTTCAGTTACCCAGAGATTAAACACAGAACTAGAGCGATTGACTGAGACAACACTCAGTTCCTGCGGATTAAATTTTAACTCCCCTTCTGCTGCATTGATAGCCTTACCATCAGTGCCAACCAGAACCCGCGCAACAAAAGTGCTATTTAGTGAATAAACGCCAGTGCTGGGAAAAATTTGCAAGCTAGCTGCTTCACTGGTGTACGGCACCAAAAACACAATACTAAGTACCATTCCAAAGAACCAAGTAGGGCTAAATTTTATGAATTTATTCATCATGTTGTTCGGTTACTATCGTATCAGCGAAATTTTCTTCTGGACTTGATTGGACCTTTTTTCTCCGCCGATAAATATAAACTACTAGCAGTATAATCAAGATCACTACAACAACAGCCACTCCTACAGCTACATAAGTAATCCTGTCAGTAGCAGAAATAGTGCGCATTGATTCGTCCGGTATCAACGTAGCCACATACTCATTGCCCGCTTTATCAAACGCCCGTACTCGAATCGTACTATTAAGTGACTGATCCTTTAAAACATATGGGCTAACTGTCCGAATCCAAGGCACATCTGTGCCGCCCCAAGTGAAACTTCCAAGGTCACTAAACGGCTCTTCCATCACCTCATAGTGACTAAGACCTGTCTGCTTATCAGTCGTGGTAAACACTAAAAAGTATCGGCCATTAAAGGCCAGCGTGTCCTTTTCTAGACTAACACTAAACTCTTCCGGAGGGACATTGTCTTCACGTACGGCTTCACGCCAATCATCAGCTATAGCTGAACCTGCCGTGCGCTCGAGAGTTATTGTGCTCGGTAAAGTTGTTAAATTGGCTTTTGTGCCCTGACCATCGTTTATATATACTTGTGTCTCTGGTGCAAAATCAATAACTGCAGTATTACCAGCTTCGGGTACTCCTATCTGTAAACCTGGTGAACGAAAGACGATTTCGGCGATTATGTTGGTTAGAGACGGATCACCCTGGACTCGACCGCAGTAACCATTGGGAATTCCGCCTGCTAAAGTGATAGTTTTGTTCTCTTTGTTTATGATTGGGTCCTCTACCCAAACACTAAAAATAGATCGCCCAATAGATATATCTACTGGTTGAATGTTGTCTGAATAAGTAATCACTACATCGGCCGCATTAATGCACTCACCCTCAGCTTGATTGGGCATTATACGGATTGAGGTCGTAATAGCATCTCCTCGATAGATAGTAGCAATACCAGGATCTAAATATAAAGTCGCCGCCAAGGAAAAATTAGCCGGTATAGATAACGCCACAAAGCAAACCAACATCCAATAGAACTTCATGTATTAAAGTATAGCAAATCAAAAGTTAATAAGAACAGACTGTTCACACAAACCAAACAAAAAACCCGTCTCGTGGTGGGAGATAGGGTTTTTTGTGTAACTCCAAGCTTGGAGCCAATATTAGATTAAAATACTGGCGTCGCTACGTATGTCAGCGTAGCAGTGTAGTCGTTTCCTGCTTCTTGCAAAGCAGATACTTCAACTGAGTAACCTACTCTAGTTAGTCCAACTCCTTGGTTAGTACCATCGGTTGGACCATTATTTCGGAATACTTCAACTGGGGTAGTCGAGGCAGATACATACAACTGACCTACTCCATTTACATCATACTCGTCAGTGAGTGTTGGTGTAATCGTATTGTCTTCAGTTGTAATACCCCAGTGACCATAGGTACCTTCTTGTCCCAAGGTCGCTGCTGGAGGATTTGCACTCCAACTAATAGGGCTATCTGCGTATCCACTGTTCGCAAATCCATCAATATCTGCACCATTAGCAGAAAGCAATTGATGGTCAGTCTGAACAGTAACCACGAATCCATTTGAAGCGTTCGTCTCCACTCGCAGGTCCTGTGCTACTGTAGCTTGCGTGTCTGTCTCCAAAATACCAAACGGTATTTCAATTGGCGAAGACGTACTCGTTGTCGTTGCACCATTAACTGTTAGACCAGCATCAACTCCCAAAACGGTAAAGTCAAAAACGGTCTGTACAGTGGCGGTAACGGTAACGGTATTAACAATTGCTACCCGGGTCGCACCTGAATCGCTATTTTCCAGCGCGACAGTTATCTCATACGAGCCAACTGCTGGATTTGTAATCTGGTTTGAACCCGCTCCTCCTGAGGTGGCATTTTCACCGATTCTGATAGTAACAGTCGCATTGGTCCCGATAGTACTTGTGCCACTGACGATGTCGATGACATCGCCCGAGGCAACAACTTGCCAATCAGGTCCACTGGCCGCTCCATCAATCAGACTTTGTTCTACCCCGTTAACATTAAGATCGAGATCTTGTGCAACGAGTGTACCAATATCTGAGAAGATACCAGTACCAAAGTCAAGGGTAATTGTGTCCCCGGCAGCTAGTCCAGTCGGCGTCGTAAAGGTAATGGTATGGTCTGCCACTACCCCTGGCGCTGAATCTGTCAAAGTGTCGCTGAACGAGATGACATTTGCAGCTTCCGCAAATCGGAATGCGGGTATCCCGACTGACCACATGATGGTTGCCAGGATGGCCACTACTGCAACAGCTTGGAGCATTGAGAACGTTGTATTCGTTCTGTGCATATGCTCTACGTTGTATTAGTCTACAGCCCGAAGGCATGTCGCGACTCCATGGTTCGAATGAGTTCTACTCATGCAATACAAGGTCTCCACCCCTCATATCTATAAGCGCACTGCAAACATACTTACCTTGTAACACTCGGCTGAAGTATCCCTATGCGCGACCATAAGCAGTAAGTCTAATGGCTTACCTCCAAAGTAAGTACTTAATCATTGTACCTATTTATATTTTTATAAATCGATAGTTATACACAAAAAGCAAAACAACGAGCGGAAGCGAGTATGATTTTGCTTTGTTCCGAGTTTGGCCCTTCCCTAGGCCAAACTCCTGGAACTGCAAGTCTCTAAGCATAGAACGTTTAATATTTACAGTTTTTGTTCCGAGTCTGGCCCTTCCTAGGCCAAACTCCTGGAACTGGAACTCCCGCCGGATAGTACATTCAGTATCTATTACATTTGTTCCGAGTTTGGCCCTTCCCTAGGCCAAACTCCTGGAACTGCAAGTCTCTA
>CAYRMI010000001.1:77655-85232 GCA_964425625.1 uncultured Candidatus Saccharibacteria bacterium
ACTTTTCTTTAGGGATAAGAAAAGTTGGAACAAAGCAAAATCATACAACCTGACGGTTGTTGTTTTGCTTTTTCCCCGGGAGAATCCCTGGAACTGGAAGTCTCTAAGGTTTGAATAGTAAATATTACCTTCGAGTTCCAGAACTTTTCTTTAGGGATAAGAAAAGTTGGAACAAAGCAAAATCATACAACCTGACGATTGTTGTTTTGCTTTTTCCCCGGGAGAATCCCTGGAACTGGAAGTCTCTACGGTTTGAATAGTAAATATTACCTTCGAGTTCCAGAACTTTTCTCTAGGAAGGAGATAAGCAAAACAACGAGCAGAAGCGAGTATGATTTTGCTTAGTTCCGAATTCGACCTTCCCCGGGAGAATTCCTGGAACTCATAGTCCAATGCTCATAATAGTTAGTCGAAGTTAGCCCGTCCAGTTAAACAACAGAATTGAAAAATCTTCTATCCCCACTCTTCCATTACCGTTTATATCCGCCGATGGATCAGAGTTACCCGCATTGGTCCCCCACCAAAAAATTAAAATCGAGAAGTCAATTAGATTAATTTTTCCATCACGATTTAAATCCGATGGTGTAGTCACTTGCCCATCCACTCCGACAAATAATTGTAAGGCCGAACTAAAACTACTTTGTGAAGTCAGTGGTGGTGTACCGGAGATAGATCGTGCACGTAAAGTATGCTCGGCGACCCTAAGCTCGCTAGTATTCAAGTTCAGTGTCCAACTACCATTATTACTTGAAGTAGCGGTAAATATCCTTTCACTATTATTTAGATGTAACTCTACTATCGCTAGCGGAATAGACGTACCACTAACTGGAACAATATCACCAGGATTAACGTTAGGGTTAGCGATTCTAATAGTTGGCGGTAGAATTACTCCGGTAATATTGGTAATAGCACCTTGAGTTACATCAAAAGTCGTATTAAATGTTATCGACCTAGTATTGGCACTATCGGTTGACCAGAAGCCCATCGTAGCAGTTCCTGGTGAAGCTTCAGTAGTAAATTCAAAGCGCCCGCTATCGGATGTCCGCACACTACCGACTGCCTCGGTATCGAGCAAAATATTGATAGTTCGACCAGGGTAAGCCAAACCGACCACACTAATTTCAGTCTCATTTTGCTCGCGATCACTACCTCCACCACCACCGCCACCACCACCGGAGGTTCCGCCACCACCAGATCCAGCTGGCTCAATTTGGCAAATAGAGGAGCAGAAGTCCAAATCTTCATTATTACCATCATCACACTCCTCGGCGTATTGCGTCTGTAAAATTCCATCGCCACAATAAGGACCAAAGTTACAGATTGGAGTGCATTGACGTCCGACTATAGTAGTACTATAAACTCCTGTTTCACCTGGAGCATCACACTGCTCTCCATCGTCAACCAGAGCATTACCACAGATACTTAGAGACAAGGTAGTGGTAGCGGTAGCAGCCTTGGCAAACTCAACCAGCATCGGCAACGTCGACAGAATGACTGCCAGTATGAATGTTACTGCAAAAATGTTTATTGCCTTCATGACGAGTAATTACCCACGCCGGCGGGGTCTACGTCGATTATAAAGTATATAAAGTGCAGTAATCAGAACAGCAAAAATTGGTAACAGTACAGATGTCTTATGCGGCAAAGATAGACCCGAAAAACCAAAGCCGGCTTCTTGCAAAGTTCCGTACTTTAGGATACTCAAACTTATTTCCCCTTCTTGCTTAACTTCTTCATCATTGTAAATCCGATAACGAGCTAGATAGGTACCAAACGGTAGTCTAGTGGGAATTTCCGCCATAATTTCCTCGGTGGCGTAAGGGGCAATTTTTTTTATCTTACCCAACTCTCTAGTCTCTTCAAGTAACACCGCTCCGGTAAAATCAAAAATCCGGAATTCTACTTTAGATGGAGTAATGTCCACGTTCCCAGTATTCTCAATCTTCATGCCAAATTTGATCTTTCCGGGGAAATACAACCAAGCCAATTTATGTCCTTCGTTTAAATCAGACACGGAAATTTTACGCACCCGAAAATCTCTGATCTCCCGATCAATTACATTGAGATAAATATCTACTTGAGCGCCTAGGGAAATATTTACTGCACCAGCTTCTACTTGGCTATCATCGGGTAAAGTTTTGATGCGAATAGCTCCCTTATATTCCTTAAACTCAGCATCACTAGGCACCTTAACCCTGACTACCATGGGGACCTTCTGTACGCCTCTAGGCAGGGATATACTAGTACCTTCCACTATCTCTATCCAATCCTGAATCTCAGGCGCATCAACCGTAATCTGGGCTTTGAGGGGTATATCAGGATTACCACGAACTAAAAGGATTTGTTGCTCATAAGTTGAATTGCGCGTTAGGCTAGTATTACGAACGTATGGTGGCGTAATACCAAAGCTAGCCAAAGCCGTATTATGCCCCAAAACCAGAAACAGCAAAAAAGCGATAACAAACCGTTTCATAACAAAATAGACCGGCGCTTTCACATCTGTAATTATCGTTAATATTACAATTAAAAGCAACAACCACTGTTGGGATAACAGTGGTTGTTTTACTTTCAGTATATTTAGGCTAGTACCAAGTAGATGTCGCAGAGACCACCACACTAATGGTATTGAGTCCAGTGTAGGCACCGGCTAAGGTGATGTCACTCGGCACAGCGATACCCCAGTAGGTACGTCCTTGACTAGCCTCAATCGTAGAAGTAGATTTCTTAATACCAATTTCTAAGCGCTGGGCGGTTGAGGACGATAGAATTAAGCCATCACCATATGAGACAGAACTGGTAGAAAACTGTTGTTGATCATCAGGAATGGTCGAGGACGCCGACACAGGACAGTCGTTTCCAATCGAAAAAGTACGACACATTGATTCTCCTTCAATCAAATGATCTATACCCGTGTTACCAGTTGGACGAGCCGTGGTTGATGCGTTAAGGAACCCAGAGTCTTGACCTGGCTCAAGCTGACCATAAGGAATGGCCGCTGTAAGTAACTCAATTCCCGCAACACTTTCAACGGTAGTGGTAGCGACTGAAGCAAATATTGTACCAGTTGCGTTATCGTCATCAATACCGGCGACCCCCGCCCGCCAGGCATGGTCATAAAAGTAAGACCCAGCGTCATTTGGATTCATCACGTACCAGACTGGGAAGGTGCAAGACCAATCCATAGTCGCGTCAGATCCACCTAAATCGCAACTAGTGGTTGAAGCAGTGCAACTTAAGTTCCAAGTAGTGGAAGCCACGGCACTGGTGTAACAACTGTTTGGGTCGTAAGTTCCGCCATCAAAGACATCACAAGTGGAAGTACTCTTTAGGGGATCTTGGTACAAAGCTAATCCAAAATTTACTATTTCCAGCGCATCAACAGAAGTTCGACAACTATTTGCATCTCTAGTGGTAAAGGTTAGTTCCAAACCGGTCTTTTCTCCCAATGGCTCGTCCGGCACAATATTATTGCCGTCGTTTACCATAATTGATTCTACGGTAGGGGCGACGTTTGAGACTTCTACCTGCGAATTAAATCCTTGACCAGCACCTTGGGCTTCATGTCCAAATACGTCGATAATAAATCCATAAGCATCGTAGAAAGTGTCTCTCATAATAGCTGGGAGGACATAGTTGGCACCGGGATTGCTGGCTACGGCAATGGTAGTAGTGGCTAGTGTGTTACCACCGCAGGTGTTGGTTGAGGTGCTGAATACATTGGTACTGCAAACGATAAGGGTCATAGTGTCACCATCTGGATCAGTTGAGCTTGATGTAAAAGCTACTGTTTGACTTGGTTCCTTTGGCGAATCATTATCGAAATCATCAAAAACTGGACGGTAGTTGACGATAAATGGAGATGAGTTAGTGGCGTTGGTTCCATTGGTATAGGCAGCATTGCAACGAGCATTGTAAGCATCATCGTCACAAATCCAAGCAAACCAGTTGTTTGATTGACTAAATGGGGCAGACTCAGTCGTGGTAGTAGAAACCGACGCTTGCGTATTTACTGGTGTCGGAGCTGATACTCCCCATTGCACACCGCCATTGCAGTGTGGGGCACCACTATTGGTTGAGCTAGGAGTAGCACTAGTTGAGCAGATTAGGAGATAGTAATTTGGCTGGTTGGGATCGTTAGCGACAGCGACCCAAGTAATATTATCGCCAGAGTTGGTTGGATTATCGTCGGAAGACTCGATTAACTCCGTTGAAGTAGCTACCCAAACTGGTGGCGTGTTGAGAACTGTCAGAGTGGTGGTAGCCGTCTGGGCTTCGACCTTCATCAACTCAGTCTTACCGGCATTGAAAAGAAAAACGAAGGCAAAAATAAGGATTCCGGCCAGAGCGGTGGCAATGGTTATTTTTCCCGCTGTGTGCATATATTTCTTTGACTCTAATAAGTTGTACAACATAATTTTATAAAAATACTAATGAACTTTTCGCTAATTTACTCTATCCCCCTATTGTAACTAACTTGCTAACAGATTTTACTCCACTTATACACATATTATGAACATTCTATTCATAGCGAATGGCATCGAGCGGATTTAAAGTGGAGGCCCGTCTAGCCGGAAAAACTCCAGTCAAATAACCAACTGCTGCTGAGAACACGGCAATAAACAAAAGAAAGACTGGTGGAAAGGAAAATAAAGTCACTGACTGACCACCAAACTGACCGGCCACGATGTTGAGGAAAATATTGATCGCCACCCCAAACACCACTCCCATCACAATACCACTTAACCCACCCATAAAACCCACCACAATTGACTCAGAAACGAAGAGATACTTTACGTCGTTGGGCGAAGCGCCAATAGTGCGCATAATACCGATCTCTTTAGTTCGTTCTAGCAAGGTAACGGTCATCGTATTAAACATACCAATCGCCGAAACTAGGAGAGCGATACCGCCAAAGGTAGCCAAGACGGCTTGAATTCCCTGAAAAATCTTAGAGGCTTGTTCCACTGTCTTAGAAAGGGCCGTCACGCGATAGCCGTCTTCGATTAGTTTGGCTTCGACTATTGGCAGACTTTCGTTAGAATTTACACGTACCTGAATTCGCTCATACTCATCAATACCCACGTAGTTACGAAGTTCTGCCAGCATCATAAGAGAATTCAAAACGCCTTCTTCTTTGGTGATACCGCGCACGATGTACTCTTTATCAATCGGCACTTCTTCCACCTCTCCTGGTACACTGGCACTTGGCACCAACAAACGAAACGACACTTTTTGGCCAATAAAAGCTTCAGCATCTTCAATCCCAAAAAGCTTAAGCACGGCCGGTGAAAGCATGACTGATGATGTGTCAGCCACATCTTCTTCCGTAAAAACCTCACCTTCAGTGGCGGTAATACCAGCATAGCGTAAATATGGAGGCTCAACTGCTTGAATAAAAACGTTGCCCGTTAAGCCTTTGTAAGTCACAAGGGCTGGAAAGCGCGCCATCGGCGCAGCGTCGAGTACTTCAGGAATTTGTTTAAAGGTATCGACTGTCTCGGGAGTGAGTTTGAGACTCTGTACACCAGTGGTGGAAACACCAAGCGAAAGCAAGGTCTCACCGAACACAATCTGTTCCAGAATAATTTTCTGCAAGCCAAAGCCGAGTCCTACTAGCACCACCACTGCGCCCGTACCCACTCCCATACCCAAAATCGTCAACCAAGTTCGTAAAGGGTTGGTTTTAAACATTCGCGTGGACAATTGTGCTAGATCTTGAATTCGCATTGAATGAGTAAATGAGGCTAAAAGCCGATTATTACGAATTTATACAGGCGCTTAGCCACGATTCGACCTTCCGAGGGAGAATCTGGCTGTAGCGAGCTGTAATGATTTTTTATATTTACCACTTTAAGATACATAGTATCATTAATCTTTCTCCAGGAAGTCAGATATTAACCTAACTCTTGTAACTAACGTCCACACCTTGAGCGATAATTTTCTCAAAGTAGCGAGTGATATCATCGGCTTCGCCTTCGTTTAAGCCCAGTCCCCCACTACGCGGGCTTTGCATTAGTCTCTCATTGAATTGTTCTTCTTCAATCACTCCGGTCACACGGTCCGCAATCATCTCAACTAAATGTTGATCTTGTTCTTTATTTAGTTTTATGCGGTAAGTATTTAATAAGTGCTCACGGATTCTTTCGGCCAGATGGTGCTGGCTGAAGAAAATGTCTTCGTTGTCTTTCTTTGATCTAAAACGACGTATATCATCGGCCTGATTGATCAAACGATCGCTTTTATGAGCCATTTCTCGTGCATCTTTTTCGGGTATTTCCACCCCTCCCCTTTCGTAAGGTAAAACTAGGGATTTTATAAAATGCTCCTTATCAATCTTTCCCTTTATAAACAAGGCAATAGCGTGCTCTAGACGAGTCAATTGTCGGTAGGTGAAATCTTGGGTCAAATAATTGACCATGCTTTTTACTCGTAGCGTATCAACTGAATCATACGGAAAAAGACGGGCTAATTGCTCGAGTTCGGTGACGATAGTCTCTCCTTCACGCACTGGTTTTATTTGTTTTCGTTGCGGGTTTACTACTTCACGCACCACCCGACCGTCTTTCAGGTAGTAAACCCGGTGTGCATAGCTTAAATGGGCAGCATTATGTGACACCATAATAATCGTTCTTCGGTCAAAAGTATTAATCTCGTCAATTTTATCCATTACTTGCTGAGTAGAAACTGAGTCTAAGTTACCAGTTGGTTCATCAGCTAAAAGAATCTTGGGATCATTGACCATTGAACGGGACACGGAAACACGTTGTTGTTGACCACCAGAGAGCATAGCAGGGATTTTATGAGAGACCATACCAACCCCAAATCGGTCGAGTAATGACTGTGCTCGTCGTTCGCGAGTAGTTTTATCTGCATCACAAAATATCATTGGTAGAGCTACATTGTCCAAGACAGAAAGTGACCCAATTAGGTTGAAGGATTGAAATATAATTCCCATCACATAGCGCTGAAAATATACACGTTCACTTGGTGGATAAGAGTAAATATCGTCACCACGAATCAGTAGAGTGCCATCACCTGGTGGTAATGAACCTTGGATAGAATACATTAGAGTAGACTTGCCAGAACCAGAAGCACCAAAGAGAATAATATACTCACCTTCATAAATGTCAGTATTTACTCCCTGTAAGGCCTTGAATTCGTTTGATTTGCCTTTATTGTAAATAATCGACAAGTCACGACAAACAATGAGCGGTTTCGCCATACCAGTATTATGGCATTTCTATATCAAGATACTGAAGGAAACTATCCCCAGAACTAACCTCCTCCTCCAATATTCTTAAGCAGAAACAATGAGTACGAAGTACGATTATGTTTTGCTTATGCAGGCGCTTAGCTGAATGCGACCTCGAAGGAAGCATTCAGCTGTAGCGAGTTGCAAACCCAACCGATGCGTAGAAATAAGGAGGCACGAAGTGACGACTATATTTTACGTAGTCAACCACTTAAGCCACTTCGACCCCGCAGGGAGAAGTGGCTTGTAGTGGGTGCACAGCCTAGTAAGAATAACCAGCCTAAATCCGCTAACCACCCCCTCCAATATTCTTGACCCACCCGAA
>CAYRMI010000001.1:85332-93002 GCA_964425625.1 uncultured Candidatus Saccharibacteria bacterium
GTATCCCAAGCCAAAGTAGCTGCATTTTCTTCTACTTTTAGGACGCGTAAGTTACGGATATCTGGTAGTGAGGCTTTAGTTTTAAAAGTATAGTTACGACTTTCACCAGTAATAGTATAGGTATCAGTCGAAAGTACTTTAAAACTATAATCAGTAAAAGGATCAAGGCCAATAAGTTTTATTTCATGCTCAGTCGTTAGTCCATCAGTCGAAGCTTGTGAATAAGCATAATTAGTGCCATCAAAGCCATTAGTAGACGAAAACAAAACTTCAGAAGACGACTCACGATCAGTCACCCACCGCACAATGGCGGTAGTGGTCTCAGGAATAACCGTCGGTGGCCCCACAATGGTCAAGTCTTCAGTAATGCCCTGAATGGCTTTTACCACCTCATTAACAATTTCGTTTAACTTTTGTGCGTCTTGAATCTTATTTATTTGATCAACAATATTTTCAACCGTTGGTGTCTGAGGCGTGGTAGGGGAAACCGTTTCAGATTCAGCCTGACCAGTCCCCTCTCCTTCTCCAGTTTGCGGTATACCACTCAATTGTACTTTGTAGTCAGCGGAAATTCCCTGGTTACCATTCTCATCAGCCGATATTACTCGGAAGTAGTAAGTACGTCCGGCCTCTAAGTTTTCTAAAGTAATGGAATGAAATTTTCTTTCCGCCACCGGCACACGCATAATTCCCAGATCAGGTTGTAGACCATAATTAACTAAAGAATCAGCATCTTCATCAGTCTCCCAGGTAACCGTGACACTATTGTCAGTTATCTCCTCTAGTTTTACATTACTAATTTCGGGTGATGAAGTATCAGAAGACTGGGCCAACACAGATAGAGGCAAAAACCATTGTGTCAGAAGCACAGTCAAAGTGATTAAGTAAGGAACTGAATTCATAGCAAATGTAGCTTGTGATTTAATCATATCATCCTACGGACTTATTGGCGTAAAGATATTAGTACCAGTATGAGGAACACTATTTATACCAAATGGTATGGCAATACCCCAGAACACATCTGTCTCTACTGGTGGATTAACTACACTCGGCTTACTTAAATTAATATCCAGTGTTACTGCTGAACTTGACGACAGCTGTACACAACTAACACAGGCTGAGTAAGTAAAGGTAGAAGTGGAAACCTTTTGTTGTTCAGCTGGAATCGAAGATGCCCCGCCATCACTTAGGTCGGTACCCTCTATATCTACATTGATTGCGACATTACCAAGATTAGTAATAGTCGTCGAAGCATTGTTGGCACCCGTATTGGAATCAGCCTCAAGACTACCGTAGTTAATGAGCGAATCAACCTGCAAAGCCCGCAAAGCAAATAATTCTACCCCAGGAGCCGAGGCAAAATCGTAGCCGTCTCCAGTATCTTCCACCTCGGCATAAGCAAGCCACTCCTGACCTTCGTATGTACCATAATCGGTTGGATCGGCATGGAATGGTATTTCAGCTTGGCAGATCAGTTCACAACTATTACCTGAACAATTGGTAAAGTTACACTTATTATTTTCCGTTGTTAGGATAAAGCAATTGTTTTCATCTGCGGTGCAAGAAGCTCCGACACCACTGCGATAAATCGTCGCTGTAGCGTGAGCCAAATCAGTATAACCATTGAAATCAACTACTGTCGTGGTAGCCATCACCACAGTGGTTGTACCAGGAGTTAGGTTTATTTCGTCCCCACCATTTAAAGTAAGGGTATCAAGCGATGGATCAAATTGTAAACCTAATTCAGCAATTTTAGCGTAATAATCCAGGTCAGAGCTGTTGTTGGTGACTCTAAAACAGTAAACGTCAGACGCATCAATGGTTGGAGTAATCGCGTACTCTAATTCTGTGTAATAGTTTTGATCTACAGCGACATTGCCAGACTGATTATCAGGATTGGTAACAATTTCGCCTAAAGCAAAATCCCCACCCATACCAGACAGTAAGTCAGTCGTGTCAGCTCCGCTTGCAACACTACTTGAAGTAGCCATACAAACTGGCGAACCAGTACAGGCGGATTGGTTAGGTACACTTATAAATGAATCACTACTAACTGATTCACAAGTCGGAGCAACACCCTTGGCTGCATATTCCAAGAGGAATTCACCTGAAATATCTAGACCTGAATTTTCGATTGCCAATCTAAGACGAACGACTTCATTTGGTAAAGTGTTACCTGGTGCATTTTGCACAGCTAACCAGGTTGCCCCACCAAATGTCTGTTCTGCACCCACATAGACAGTTGGACGAATTGGCCCAGTTGGTCGTGACGTATAACTGTCCCAGGCTCCACTATTGATCCAGAATGTATAACCAAATCCGCCATTTACGTGGGTACTATCAGTAGCGGTCGTTGAAGCAATCAAAGAACCGGCCGAATTATAGAGATAGGCTTTAATTGAATTATCAGATTTCCAATCGACTTCTATTTCATACCAACCGGTAGCGAGCGTGACATTGGTCGACGATAAGACTGTTCCTGAAGAGTCAATATCTTCAACGTTTTTCGCCAAAACCATTTTATCAACACCGAAGCGTTGTATACATAGAGCGTAATTTGAGCCAGCAGTCTGTACCCCGAATAAAGTACAAGCATCATCGTTGTCGCTATTGATGTATTGCATAAAGCGAATAATTTGTGACTGAGCTGTCGATGAACCAGTTTTGTATAGGCCGTTCGTGGTTCGACCCAACACGTTTTGAGCTTCAAGTGCATAAGTACCGCCATAGACAGGAGCGGTGTCAGTTTTGAATAAGGTAGTATCGCCAGTGTATTCGGTAATGTTATTGTCTTCAAAATCATCAAAGGCAATGAATGTGCTTGTTCCAGAGCTGACTGATGGGACGGTGCTACTACCATAATACATATATACCGACGTGACTTCACTAGCAACCAAACTCGGCACCTTGACCCAGACCACAGCGTCGGTACTGGCCGTTACTTTTTCAGTCCAATGCGGAATAATCGTTAAGCCGTCACTACTAGTGAAGCGTAAGTCTTCAAAGTTAGACTGCATATTACTATCGTAAGTGACAGCTACTTTTACGGCAGTAGAAGCGTAGGTTGTAGCGTCATCGTTGACAACTCTAACTTGTTTGCGATAAGTAAAGCTTTGATCATACCACTCACTATCTGGCACACCTTCTCCTCCATCATCGTTACGCCAACGAATATTCGTTTGTTCAGTCAAGAGACAGGAGCTATCATCGAAACGAATTGATCCACAAGCATCAATACCATCAATGTCAAAGCCTTCACCGTCAAGGTTGCCGTAGCTATTGGTGAGGCGCCAAGCGTTGGTTGTCTCACCCACTAAATTAATATTGTAACCAGAGACTCCAGTGGTGGCTGTAAAACCAATATTATTAAATATTTTTGATGGATTAGCATTTAAAGTAGTTGACGAGAGGGTCATGATCGAACCAGTATTTTCTGACAACTCAAACCAGCCATTAGAAAGATCATTAATCGTTGCGAGATTTTGCATTTGTAGTCCATCAATGTTCAGATTTGTAAACCGATAATAATCAGCATCCAGCGTACCTCCCGTTACCAAGAAAGCATATGTGCCGGTAGTCTGATTAGAAATAACGGTAGAACTAGCAGCGACTCCGATTACATTTAGAGAACCGCTGGAAATTGTAGTAGTGGCATTGGGCGCAAAGCGAACGATAACTTGTCTTTCACTACCCGTAATTGGAGTACCATCAAAGTCCGTCGCGTAACTCCAATGTTCAGTGGTAGTAGCAATGACTAAGTCACCGTAAATGTAGAGGTTACCATTAACGTTAGCATTGTCTTGTGAATACAGTGAGCTTGAAGTAGAAACAGTCGTCGTAGCCGCCTGACTGTACCACATTTTAATATCTGAATTTGCGCCAACTGAAAGTGTACCGTAAGTGTCACCTGTAGTAACGCTGGTTCTATTATTTATACTATAAGCATTTTGTCCGATTAGAGAGAGGGTTGTATTTGTCCAAGTTGTCGCTGAACCACCAACAGAGTTAGTAAAGACCCCACCTACACTCACGGTAGCACCTGGATTTACAAGCAGGCTACTGGCACTGCTGATAGTAAAGTTATTAGTTGTCGTGGCGCTATAGAGAGTGTAGCCTCCGGCTGGGGCACCAATTTGTAGATTATAAAATGAACTGGATCCAGGATTAACTATCTTGCCTGAAGCAGACGCATTAAGTAAGACGGTGCCCGAGGCGCTGGTGAAAGCGCCACCCGTAGCAGTAAATGAACCCGCAACTGATGTAGTGGTACTAGCCAGAGCCACTGTACCGCTAGCAACTTCAAGTGAGTCAAGCAAAGTAATATTAGAGTCCGTCATGGTAAACGGACCAGCGCCAACAAACCGCACTGCAAAGAGGTCCGAGGAACTGGCAGTCAAAAGGGCGGAGGAAGTGGCCGTCATAATTAGATCGCAAGTGTTGTGAGCCAGAGTTCCAGCTGTATTTTCAAAACTACCACCGACCGACAAACTTCCACTTGGTAATGACACTGTCCCTGCTGAAACCAAGACCGAACCAGTACTGGTGGCGTTTGTATCAGTCAGATTGAAGCTACCAGTTCCAGAAAATACTAAAGCCGGAACTGATGAACCATTAAACCTAACAGTATTGCCTGCCCCACTACTGTTAAAGACAATTTTGCTACCATTATGAGTAAAGGTGCCAGCCGTGACGTTGAAAGCTACCCCAATGGTAGTAGTCCCGGTCGGGAAAGTCACCGTTCCCGCTGACTGAGTATATGACCCACCTAGAGTGAGTGTTCCATCAGTCATGTTGTAACTACCAGATCCAGTCATGGATAGGTTATGCAAACTGTTCTGGTTTACATCGAAGGTACGGCTAGCGCCAGTGGTAGTTAAGGTCAGCGTTGAACTACCAGACACAAACTCCGCTCCAGTACCGAATACAACACTACCACCCACGCTATGAGCCTCAGTTGTCTTAGCTCGGAAGCGGGCGCTAGTTTGTGCTTCGAGGGTTCCGTCATAATCAGACCCAGCACCACCGCCACTGACTGTAACATTGCCATTTGGTTCAAATGTCTTACCAGACCAAATCAACAATTTACGATTGGCTGGAATAGTCAAAGTGTCTGTACCAGCATTCAAAGCTGTAAATTGAATTTCTGCATCATCAGAAGAATCCCAGAGCGTCATACGCTCAATGGTGAGAGGATTCGTACTTTCATGTCGGACTATGACAGTATTCTCATACAAATTTAAATTATTTATTGAGGAAGTTGGTTCGGTGGTTACTGTCGTTGCCTTTTCAGCCTCACCCACGATAAAGACAACTATCTCATCATTGGCACTGAAACCTACGTTGGGGATTGAGTAAGTACTAGAAGCCACACTACAGGTAGTATCAACAATATTTTGAGTGATGTTGTTGGCTACTACCAATCTAATATTATTAGTTACACCATTACATATTCCAGAGAGGGTTGTTCCATCAGCCTCATAAACAGTTCCAGATACAGTGATAAGAGAGGCCGAATCATCCCAAGTAATATAACCAGGATTTCCATCAGGATCGCTATCAAATGGTTCACCAGCAATATCACCTGACTGATTGGTAAAGCGCCAAGAACTAATCGCGGTACCAGTAGCTGTAACGTTAAATGCCCCAGTCACTCCGATGTCATCGTTAAATATATTACCCGTAAAGCTCTTGGCTTGATTTGCATTGATTACGGTACCACCCACAGTAATAGCGGTACCAGAATTAATCTCTACCAAATGGTCAGTATTGGAGAAGTTGTTAACGGTCGGAGCGCCAGCAAGTACAATACCACTGGCATTGATGTCACGAATTTTTGCCAGATTCCATTCAGTCGTGGCGCCAGTGCCAATAGTGAGACTGTACGTACCACTACCTTGATTTTGAATTGTCGTCGTACCAGTCGTACTACCAATCACATAAAGCGATGCCCCATTCCAAAGTGCACTTGAGCCACTGGCGAAGTAAACATTAGCAATTCGCTCGCTACCACCACTTAAGTCAGTACCATCGAAATCAATATCGTAACTCCAGTAATCATCGCCTAGTGTTCGAACCAGTTTTCCGAAAATGTACAGGTCACCAGACACATTCTCGTGGTCTTGAGAATACAGAGAACCATTGGCATTAACATTGTAGGTAGAAGCTTCTGAATTCCACATCCTGATTTGTGTTCCACTAGCCACGGTCAGGGTCTCATAAATATCATCTGTTGCACTGTCATTTATCTCGTAGGTAGCATTACCAAACAAAACTAGATTTGAACCAGTCCAGGTAGTGCTGGTATCGGCAATATTATTTAGGAAAGCACCGCCAACGGCCAAGGTGACTCCGCTATTAACGGTAAAATTACTATGATTAATAAGACTCCAAACACCAGTAGAAGTAGCATTTTCGGTGACTATGTATGAGCCTGTTCCGTCTATTTCAAGATTGGCAAAGCTAGAAACGCCATTAGCAATATTTGACGTACCACTACTAGTAAATCTCACCGTTCCGTCATTGCCATTAAACGTACCGTTATTATCCCAATCACCAAGTACCGTCAAGTCAGTACTACTACTGCCTTCTAGGGTACCGTTGCTAGCAATCAAAACATCGCCACGCACTTCAAGGACTTGATCAGTGGTGTTAACAGTAAAAGCTGAAGTTGACTGACCGCCAATCGAGAGATTATTTAGCACCAAGATACCTGAGCCGATACCTGTATAAGTAGCCGAACCAGCCCCGGCATTAAGCTCTAAGTTGTAATAATTAGTTGACGGAACATTTGCGCCAGCGCCACTAAAGCGGAAAGTACTGGTATCTTCCAGTAGCGTTCCTGTCTCAGTCAGGACGGTACCTGTACCAGCCAAGTCCCAGATTGAATTACCAGCATCCAAGAAGTGTGCGTTACTTATGGTTAGACGGCCAAGGATAGTAGTGGTAGCTGAAGTATTTGGTGTTGTTGTACCGGCCACTGTACCGTTACCAAGGATCAGATTATTGAAAGTCCAAGCACTGGTACCACCCAAAGTATTAGTACGATTGATGGTAGTAGTGCCAGCACCGAGAGAAAGCATACCGTTTCCATAGAGTGAACCAGTTTGCAAAGTGATGTTACTGGTACCAGTTACAGTTCCTGTCGCGACGTGCATATCGCCCAGAATTGAGAGGGGGGCCATGATATTCCAACCACCACCTTGGCCATTGAACTGCAACTGATTGAAAATGACGGTACTTGGTGAAGTAATACTCTTACCGGTAGTAGTTGCATTAAAGATAAAAGTCGAAGAAGCTGCCGTAAAGGTGGAGGTGGTAGCCATCACAAACCGACCAGCTAGTGTGTGTGTTTCGGTGCTAGAAGCCGTAAATGTCGCCCCGGCCCCAATCTGCAGGGTACCCTCGTAATCATTGCTGTTACCATCTCCCTGTAAGGTGATATCTCCACCAGGAGCAAAGGTAGTGGTAGCAAAGATGAACAAGCCAGAGTTAGGTAAGACCGTAAGTGAAGTAGTAGCAGCAATAAAGCGCAAGTCCGTGTCATCGTCATAATCATATGTCTGCATATCACTAGCGGTGAGCGGTAATACATCTTGGTGTCTGGTAATTACGCGATTAGCGTAGATATTCATATTTGTGATGTTGCCAGTCGGAGTTTTGGTCACCACACT
>CAYRMI010000001.1:93102-130100 GCA_964425625.1 uncultured Candidatus Saccharibacteria bacterium
CCGGTTCGACCAGGCGCTACGGTAAAGAAACCATCTCTAAAAGTGCTAAGAGTTGAAGATGCATATAGACCAAAACCATTGGCATTAGTTCCAGCGACTGTAAAGTACTCGGCCGTAATCGTTGTGTTAGTAGCACTGAGAGAGAAAGCTCCAGTTTGAGCATCAATGGTAGTTGAAGCTATGGCATTACCTAAAAGATTTAACGAAGCGTTAGTAAAACCAACCGTACTACTTGTAGCTACTCTGACATCAACCGGTCGGCTAGTACTGGCGATTAGGGCGGTACCATCAAAATCAGTCGCATAACTCCAGTACTCAGTACCGGTAGTACGTAGATAATTACCATAGATATACAAATCACCATCGGAACCATTATGATCCTGAGAATAAATTGCTCCAGTAGTGCCACTAGTGAGATAGTTATCAGCACTAGAATTCCACATTTTAACCAAGGTACTACTAGCCGCTTCAAGATTACCGTAGACGTCACCGCCATGAGTTTTGGCGTTAAGCGTAACCGTACTACCATTAAGCAAGCTCAAAGTGGAGCTAGCCCAAGTGGTATTGGCGCCAAGCGTCGAGTTTGTGAAGGTTCCGGACACCGCCAGCGTCGTACCACTCGCCATGGTAAATTGCTGGGCGCTGGTCAGATTCACTGCCACGGTCGCGGTAGCACTTTCCGTAACGGTAAAGTTACCGGTAGCGCTATTGAATTCTAAAGTAGCAAAGTTTGAGCTCGTTCCTACCGCAATTGTCTCGCTACCGGCCGTCGAATTGAAACGGACTGTACCATTATTAGCCGAAAATTCAGCGTTGTTATCAAACGAACCGCCAATCGAAAGTACTCCAGTTGGGAAAGTACTATCGCCACCAAGATCAAGTATATAGTTACCCAGTATGGTGGTATTAGTATCGGTAAAGGTACGAACATGACGTGACTCCGCACCACTGACAGTATAGAAGGCTGTCGAACTAGCTTGGTTATTTTCTTCGGTACCAATCCACCCACCAGCTCGTACCACCGAAGCAATTCTAAACTCATCTATACGACCATTATGATAATTAGAAGCGCCTAAACTACCAAGAGAGAAGCCGGTCAAGGTCGCTGAGGGATCACTGGCAGTACTACTGTTTATAAAGGCACCATCAAGATAAATACTCATATTACCGCCACCGGCTCCAGGTGATACCAACCCCACATGCGTCCATTTATCTCGGTAAGCAGCATACGAAGTTGACACTCGACCAGGTACTCCGGCTGTCCCAAAATCCCAGTACAAATTAGCATCGCCCCATGGTCCATGAGACGCATTACGTTGGCCACCACTCTCGGTAAAACCAAACAAGTTCGCGTTCTTTGTTTCTGCCGTAGTGACATTGTTCCAAGCGGTGACAGTCACAGTATTTGAGGCATTCGGCCAAGCAAAAATGGTATTTCTCAGGTAATCATTAGTACCATCAAAATCAACTGCATTACCGAGCACACCAGCCACACTGTTACCAGCACCCATACCTCCCTGTTGAGTTAGATGCCAGTTATTGCTGGTACTATCCGTTATAGTACTCGCTGGACTAGTACCTAAGTGATAGACCGCTTGGTAGCCGTTAGTCCAGACATTGCGTGATCCGTAACTAGTAGTTGAAGCATAACCAGAGGCGACACTATTGCCATAGTAAATATAGAAAGTACTATTTGTACTGCTACTTAGCGACGGCGCTTTGAAGTGTAACTCACCAGTCTGTCCCCCGGTATCAATTGCTACAATTTCAAATGGCACTTCGGTAAGGCCATCGCTGGTTGTTATACGGATATCTCCCCCATCAGATTTCACCGCACTAAAGAAATCACTACCCAAATTGGCTAAGTTAACATAAACTGGGAAGTCAGTTACATCTGACACCACCTGTGAGGAGTTAACAACAATTGATTTACGATAACTCCAACTTGAATCATACCAAGAACCACTACCGCCCACCGTGCGAAGATTATTAAAGGAAGAAGTCCGCGCAGCGACACTATCAGCGTCTTGTACCAGTAATATCACCTCGCCATTGTTGTGAGCAAACACTCCCGTACCGCTGACTAGATAATCACCGCCAACCGTCAGAGTGCCACTAGGAAGCGTCACGTTACCAGCTGTAATTCTAAAATTACGAGTTGTCGTGGCATTTGCTTCCGTATAACTCCAAGCTCCCGAACCAGTGAAGACCAAATCATAAAAGGCATTAAGGAAAGTAGTAGCGCTTTGGGTAATTGTTCTTCCCGCTACCGTACTAGTCATCCGGACCTCACCATTATTATGCGCAAAAGTACCACCCGTATTAAGGAACGATCCACCAATGGTGGTGGTACCAGTTGGTAAAGTGACTGTTCCAGTGGCAATAGTAAGATTTCCCGTCAAAGCTAGAGTCGTGGTAGAGAATGACCAATTACCACCCACCCCACTGAAGGTCAGATTATTGAAAGAAGAAGCACCGCGATTGATTATATTGGTAGTAGTGCCGATAAATGTCACCGTTCCTGTCTGCGGAATAAAAGCGTTATTATTTGTCCAAGCACCGATAACATTTATATTGTAGCCAGAACCAGAACTATTGAGCGTGTCATCGGTTCCAATAGTAACCGTCTCTGCCCCTACATTACCGGCGAGGGTAATAGTTTTGGCTGTACCATCAACCACCACATAGCCGATGTTGGTACTGGAAGCACTAGCTTTGGCATCACTCCAGGTGTTACTACCCGATCCATCAAAAGTAGTGGTAGCTAAACCAGTCATGTAGCCATTGGTACCAAGAGAAATATTGCCAGCCACATTAATAGTAGACGTACCACGCGCTAAAGTTCCATAATTTATAGCCAATGCCCCACCCAAATCAAGTGGCTTATCTAAAGTCCAACTAGCAGAACCAGTTGTCTCACCAAAGGTGACATTGTAGAACTCATGGGTTGAAGTAGAATTTTCAAAAAGTGGACTGCTTGAAGTGGCGGTAAATATGATGGTAGAAGTATCAGGTGTAAAGGTACCTAATTGCCGCCAATCAGCCGACACTCTTAGAGTACTAGTAGCCGGATTAAAGGCACCATTATTTTGGAAGTTAATTACACTACCATTGGCCCCTGGTTGATAAGTTGAACTAGCCAGCACCCGTAAACGTGCATCAGTACAAGTACTCTCTTCACACAAATCAAGTACTCCAGCTACTGTGACATCAAAGAAGATATCTTCGTTGTCACTATTTTTATAGACTTCTAAATCTGCATTGGAGATGGTTGGTAAATCATCTGACCCTAAGGTGAGATGGCGTTCACTGACTTGCATACCGGTAATATCTCCAGCCCCATCATATTTTGTGACAGCGACCGCTTCCATGTCACCGTCCGCTCCTACAATGAAGATAGTGACCACATCACCTTCATTTATGTTTACATTGGGTATCGTCCAGGTCCCTGGTGTAGTCGAGCCGGTCCAACCGATAACTACTCGCCCATCATTACCAGCCACACCATTAGTAGACAGTGCTCCACCAGCACCACCAGCGCCAGCACCACCAGCATAATCAGCATCACCCGTGTTACCGGCCGTACTTCCAGAACCACTGCTGGTAGTAGTAGCAGAGGCGCTGGTGGTAGCATAAGAAGATCCTCCTGCGCCACCAGAACCTGAGTACAGTCCAGCGTTGCCACGCGCGCCACCACCACCACCGAAATACCCGGCTCCGCCACCAGCACCACCGGCTTCGGCCGTATTACTATTTCCGGTTCCACCAGTTGCGCCACCAAGTTCACCACCAGTACCTCCAGCGCCGCTATTACTGCCAGAATCACCGATTCCACCAGCAAAAGCCGTTCCTGTGGCGGCCCCGCCTCCACCGCCTAATCCACCGGCACTTTGTGTACCACCAAAACCACCAAGAAGAGGAATTCGGTAACGAGCTATTACTAGACCAGAACCGCCCGCTCCACCATATTGATTGGCGGTTGTACCACCAGCTCCACCTCCACCGCCTCCCGTATTGGCCGTAGCGGTTGTTCCATTATTGTTTCCAACTGCGCCCGCGCCACCACCTCCAGTACCACCGGCTCCAGCGGTTTCGGAATTGCGCTTGCCTCCTCCTCCTCCACCACCAAACCAGCCACTAACACCGACGCTAGTACCCCACATTGAGCTCCAATCAATTCCGTTTCCACCCCTACCACCAGTAGTGTTACTACCGGCTGTGCCGACTTGCCCGGCACCACCACCACCTCCTCCAGACTGATCGTTTGTTGCACTAGCTGCGCCACCAGCTCCACCGTCATTTCCTTGCAGAGCTGTGCTTGTACCACCGGCATGAGAAACCGTATTCACATTTGTACTACCACCACCGCCACCGGAGGCACCACCAAAACCAGTTGAACCATCATTTGGCCGATCACCTCGCAATCCACCACCACCACCAAGCGCAATCTCGGCATCGAAAGAAGTATTTTCGCCTGATTGTCCATTACCAGCGGAAGTATCAGTGTTATCGCCCCCAGTTCCCCCAGCGCCTACATCGACTGTATAAGTATCGACACTGAGCGATTGATTTTCCAGTATTCGTAGTCCGCCAGCACCACCGCCACCGCCGCCATAACGATATCCGCCGCCACCACCACCACCACCTAGCAGTAGGAGGTCAATCGATCTGGTACCAGACAGAATTTCAAAAGTATCATCATTAGTAAACACATGATGGCGATACCCAAACAAATCAGTAACTACCCCGCCCGTGGCACTAAAAGCACTATCAGAAGATCCACCATCACCCCCGATCAAACCGCCACCCACTCCACCGGCTCCGGCCGAGGCTAGCGTTGAGGAAGTTTCTGGACGAAGATTGAAACCAAAGGATCGACCAGCATCATTACCTAAAGTTGCTTGCGTCATACTTGGCACACCAAGAGAGCCAGCACTATTGCTAGGAGTACCGTCGTAACAGAGAAATACGGAGTTTTGCGAACCATTAGCATTAGCACTGTAGAAATCAACACTAGCCGAAGAAGGTACATTGCAAGAACCACCACCAGGGCCCCAAGTGTTGTTGTCTAACGAGCCACCAACAAATACCAGCATAGAATTAGCGACTGTGCTAGTAATATTTGTCCCTGAGTATGATGCCGCTGCTGCTTGCGACGCGTTTGTCATCACTTGGTCAAACGGATTACCGCTCTCGGCCACTCCTCGAAAAGCCCAAATTCTTCCGGTGTAGGATTCAGTCGCTGGACCAGCGAAAACCGGCATAGCTGGTGTAGTTGTTCCTTGTCTTAGATACCAAACCGATAGTTGACCATTACCACTAGTCTGCGTTGAAAATTCTGTCCAACCAGTACAGTTGGTAGTACAAGTGTGAGCGGTGGCTGTGCGCGAGTGAAGAACAGCTATCAGTATGTCGTTTTCGACTGTACCATTGGGAATATTGGGCGAACAAGTAGTCGCGGTCACTGCACAGGCCGTACCAACCCCGACGTAACCAATTCCTCCCGCACCCGCTCCGCCTCCGCCTCCGCCTCCGGCAATCATCAGAGGAGTTGAACTACGGTAAAGACCTGAATATCCGCCACCGCCACCGGCTCCAGAAGGTATACCGAACAGGCCTCCGCCACCACCGCCACCAACATAAGTAGTCAAATTCTCCGCTGGAGTAACAGTAAGTGTCCCTTGGGCAAATCCACCACCACCGCCATCGGCTCCGGTATTTCTGATACCGCCTGCGCCTCCACCACCACCGGCTCCCCAGGACTTCACTGTCACTTCAGTCACTCCAGTCGGGACTGTGAAAGTACTAGTCCCTGCTGTGTCATACACCATCTCTTGCGAACCAATCAAACCAGAAATATCAGCTGTTTTACCAGACTGAAGAACACCGTTAATGGCTACGGCTATGGTACCAGAAGCTAGTGCGGTGGACTGATCATACTCAAAAGCTAAACCGGAAATACTAATACCTTCAGACCATTCTAATTTCCAATCTAGTATTGCTGGACAATCATCGTTGTCACAGATTAACTCAGCCTCAAGCTCTAACACATCATAAACCGTTGCGTCTAGTCCGGAAATATCAATTGGACTGGTTGTGAAGCCAACTGCGTTTCCGGGCAAATCAACGTCTGGTACTAAAGCGAAGGTTCCCGTTGCTGTCTCATAATAAACTCGGTACTCAATGACACTAGCGGCGGGTGTACTATCAGTCCAGGAAATTTCTTGCCAACGAGGACTTTCACCGTCGGCAAAATTTATTGGCGTGGAGCGAATAGTTCCATCGATGAAGTTGGGAAAGATTTGGGCCGCCATGGAAATGGATTCTTGGAACGGAGTACCAGTTACTGATGGCACATTACTAAGGGTTTCTTGTCCTTGCCAAGTCAAGCCATCCCAGTAAGCAAACTCATAGCGATCTACTGGCGCCACAGCACCTTCATCTTGTAGATACAAGGCCAAAATTAAGCCATCGGCTGTCCTTATCGTTTGGGTTGTCCAAGCGTCAGTTAAGGTACCAAGTGTCAATTCACCAGAATAAGAGGAGGTGGCATAATATTGGTATCTGGCATTAGTAGTATCGGAATAAGGTACCATTAAATAACCATCGCGATCGCCTAAGGTTTCAAATTCACAATCAACCGGTCGACCGTCGCGATTATTACCACCAGTATCGAGTGTAGTGTAGGTAACCTCCCAAGCAGTACCATCCCAAAAAGTATTACTGATTTGACCGTTGGCATCAATCGCACAAAGAGCTAGTTGGTCGGTACCGACATCGCGAGCAATCATTCCGTGTTCAAAGTCGTTTTGTAAGGGGTTAGTGAGATTGCCTGACCAACTGCTGCCATTCCATGTATTATAACGGAAACTAGCATTAGTATCATTTGACACCACGACCATGGCTTGATCGCCCGACTCTTCGTACTCTATTGCAATACCTTCGTTAGCAGCCACAGCCATATCACCCATCGTGATACTACTTCCCATATTCCAACTAGTACCATCCCAGACTATTGCCTCATAGTCTGTAGTACCGGTTATTTCGTGCTTAAAGACAGCGATAATTTCGTTTGAAGTAGGATCAGAAGCCAATTTAATAAACTGACAAGCTGTCGCTTTGGTAAGACTCAGAGATGATGTAGCTGACCAAGAGGTACCATTCCAGACTGTAAAGAGTGCATCATTTCCATCACAAGCTACGGCCAGGAGATCCCCAGAATTTGTCTCGTATGCAATATCGACACTGCGATAAGCAGGATTAGCGATTTCTGTGTTCAGTTCATTAATATCGCCCCAGACACCAGTTAGCCCATCAAAAATTTGTACATTTACGTCACCATCAGTACCTAGCGTAGCCAAA
Source organism: uncultured Candidatus Saccharibacteria bacterium (assembly GCA_964425625.1). Taxonomy (GTDB): domain Bacteria; phylum Patescibacteriota; class Minisyncoccia; order Phycocordibacterales; family UBA918; genus OLB19. Next base: position 100,465 of record CAYRMI010000001.1, read on the forward strand.
GCATACTCACTGCGTTTAGTAGCCGCTTTAAGAGTCGACCATTTTATGGCAGCGTCTACTACAATTGCATTGGCGGGACTGCTCCATTCCTGACCATTCCAAATACTATAACGAGGGAAATATGATGTAGATTCACCGTAAGCTACCATTGCTTCAGTTATGGTTGTTGTAATCTGAGCTTGGGTAGCAGTGGTTTCAATATTGCGATTTTCATTAGTAGCAAACTGATCGCCGGTCGTTTGATACCAGGTAGACACCGTAAGACCAGTCTCAACCGTAAAGCTTTCTGGCGTACTCCAATCAGAGTAGGCGTCTTCATCATTGATATCCCGTGCTCGCACGCGCCACCAATAAGTATTTCCGCTAGTCAGGGCCGATTGGAAGGTATATTCAATCACGTTACCAGAAGTAAAAGGAGTTGGATCAGCTGGGGTTGTAATGTTTGAAAAACCACTATCAGTACCGGAGACATAAGTCGTCGATGCCACAAAATCATATGTTTGCGATACCGAAACTTCATACTCCATACTATCTCCTTGTGGGTCAGTAGCGGTAAAACGTAAATCTGGAGTAGCCGTATTCACCTTTGCGTTATCAAATGGTGACTCTAGGGTTGGAGGCTCAATTCTTTCTCCCCACTCGATCGACCAATCTTGAAGTCTCGGCAAACTATCATTACCGTTCATGATTGCACGAATTCGAATTGTGTTGTAGGTATTAGTATCAAGACTAGCTAGATTTACATTTGTAGCATCAAAGCCAGTGGCGTTACCTGGCAAATCTCCATCTGGAACAAGCTCCCATTCATTACCAGATACCAAATATTCAATCGAGTACTTTATATCACCAGAAGTTTCGTTGTCGGTGAATTTAAGTAAGCCCCACGCATTACCAGTATCAACGTCATCAAAATCAATGGCTGAACTAGTAGTTGTACCGGAAGTGAAGCTGGTGGCAATACGTACATCGTCAGACACACTTGCGTCTGTTGCATTTAAGTCGTCCGTATCAAATTGCTCCTCTGTGGTTTGAAACCAAGTCGTAATGGTGGTCGAAGTATCTACCGTAAAACTCTCCGGTGTAGACCACTCCCCATAAGCCCCGGAACCGTTGTCATCACGTGCCCGCACGCGCCACCAATAGGTATTACCGTTACTTAATGCTGTATTGGGAATAAATTGAATAATTTGACCGGGAGTGTAAATTCCTCGCTCTGAAGCATTTGATAGATTAGTGAACTGGGAGAAACTAGCGTTTGATTCTCGATAGAGATCTACGGCAGCAAAGGTGTTATCGGTCGAGACTTCAATCTCATATGAAACTGAGTCGTCAAGCTCGTCAGTGGCAGCGAACTCAAACCATGGTGTCGTTGAAGCAGTCTTTTCATTATCAAACGGAGCGATTAGTTCTGGTATTAATGGCGGGGCGTTGGTAATCAGGCGAGGATAATTCTCATAGGCACTCAAGACTCCACCATCTTCATAAACCATCCGGAAACAATAATTTGTATTGGCCTCTCCACCATTATTCTGTAAAACGAAATCCCATTCAGCATTTTCCCCGACTACTATTAAATTTTGGTTTTCTCGAGTTGGATTATATTCCACATAGGTCTCAGCATAGGTAGAAGAAGCCAGTCTAGTGAGAGGCAATAGCTTACCGTTACTAACTAACTCTTCAGCTGATATGTCATAGAAACCAGTAGCATTTGACTGGTTATTTTCTTCGGTCGAAATCCAAGTACCGCTTCGTGCTACCGTGGCTATACGAAATTCATCGACTCGACCATTATGATGTGTACCACCACTTGATTGCGTACTGCCGAGAGAAAAACCAGTCAGTGTAACGTTTGGGTCGTCAGCTGTACCTAATGAATTTCTCAGAACACCATCAAGATAGATACCCATGAATGATCCACCCCCACCCTGTGAGACTAAACCGACATGTGTCCACTTATTTCTAAACGAAGCGTAACTTGTACTGACACGACCCGGTGAGGCACAACAGGTACCATAATCCCAATATATTGTTGCATCACTCCATGGCGCATGAGAACCAAAACGTTCATTGCCAGAAATTGTAAACCCAAATAAGTTAGCCATTTGCGTTTCGGCCGTGGCAACATTATTCCAGGCTGTCACCGTGACGGCAGTATCTGTCCAAGACCAATCAGCTTTGATAAGACGGTCATTAACTCCATCAAAATCAATTCCGTTACCCATCACACTAGTAGTGCTATTGCCGGCCCCCATTCCACTACCACCAGCCGCCGACAAAGAAAATCCATTCCCAGTACTGTCAGTCATCGCACTGGCCGGACTGGTGTCCAAGTGATATACCGCCTCGTAATTATTAGACCAAACATTATTTCTACCGTAGGTTGCAGTTACAGCGTAACCTGATGCGGAACTATTACCATAGTAAATATAAAAATCAGTATCAGTAGTTGAAGCTAGATCGGCCCTAAAATGCAACTCCCCTTTTTCGGTAGCAGTGTTTATTGACACCAGTTCATATGGTAGTTCGGTTAAACCATCAGCTTCTGTTATACGAATATCATCACCGTCACTTTGCACATTAGCAAAAAATGTCGCTGGTAAATCGTCTAGATTTATATAAACTGGGAAATCAGTCAAATCGGCATCGACTAAAGTATTATCAATGGTTATCTTTAGACGCCTACCCCAGTCTCCATCATACCAATCATCACCGACTATGGCATTTTCGTAACCTCGCCACAAAGCAGTCGTACTGGCTGAAGAACCGACATCAGACCAATCCATATCTACTGAACAAGTTAAGCCTTCAGCGAATTGTAATTTGAAAGTCTCGGTTAAGGATGGGGTATCCACATTTAATCCTCTAAGAGATAAGCGGAGGCGAATAGTTTCATCTATACTAATTGATTCAACGGCAGACAGTGGTGTATTTTCAGACAGATCAACTAGACCCAGTGGCCACGGATCAGTTGGTGTAAGGAAACTGCCGTTGGTATACCAACGATAATCATTCTGAACTAGTTTTGGTTGACGCACCCAGGTCACGTTCCAATCATTAAGTGAAGCCGAGTCTTCACCATTTGAGACAATGATGGCTTCAAGACAAATTTGGTTGTAGGTGGAAGTGCTAAGACCCGAAATATTGATTGGGGCATCAGCTACTGCAAAGCCGACCCCGTTGCCGGGTAGAGTAGTACTAGCGATGTATGTATCACAAGCTGTCGTTGAACTGTATTTTACCCTAAGTGTAATATCTGACCCGATTGGTTCGGTGGTAGAGAAAGACACATCACCCCAAGTGGTGTACCCGGGCACAAAGTCAAAATCAATTGGTCTAGTTAATACTGTGCCTTCTGAGTAATTAAATCTCTTAGCCGAAATTGAAAACGACTCACTTCTAGGGTCGGCTCCTGTTTCAGCCGGGTCAGCTTGAATCAAGGTGTTAGCTGACCAGCTAGTCCCGTTAAAGTATGAAGCTCGTAGTGGATCAATACCTTGATTCTCCATTCCTACTGCCAAAATAGTACCATCACCAGTACGCTCAGTTTGCAGATACCAAAACTCTTCCATGTCAGTAAGGTTTAGTGGCCCTGACCAGGCAGTATCAAAATACTGAAATTCATCAGTATTTGCATCTGAATACGCTACGATGAAATTACCATCTCGACCCGGAACGGTCTCAAATATACAGTCGAAAGGACGGCTCTGAGCTGATTCAGTGGTCGATTCGAGTTGTACTTCAGTTGTGTCCCAGGCATCACCGTCCCACAAAAAAGTATTAATGTCAGAACCGTCATCAACCATACAAAAACCGATACGATCGGTACCTTCATCTCGCACTAACTTACCATTTTCAAAATCAGAGCTTACCGGCACTGTAAAAACAGCTGACCAGCTACCGCCGTCCCAGGTAGCGTAGCGGAATTCGTTATCATTTCCATCGGTGGTTACCACCATCGCTTGATCACCGGACTCCTCATAGACCACGCTCATACCCTCAGTCACGTTAGAAGCAACACCAGTTGGCGAAACAACATTTATTCGACCAAGCTGAATCGCATCTGACCAACTACTTCCATCCCATACCTGGGCTTCGTAACTATCAGCTAATCCTTTAGAGACTAATATCAACTCATCAGAAGTTGGATCAGCGGCAATCGTTAACCAGTTACAATTATTAGTACTGGCTACATCGACAGTACTAGTGGCCGACCAACTTATTCCATTCCAAACGGTAAATACAGGATCAGCTCCAACGCCACAAGAAACAACCATCGCGTCGCCAGAAATCGACTCGTGAGCAACCGCCAATCCACGTCTTGAAGGAGTATTGACGGCTGTTTCAAATTCATACTGATTCCCCCAGGATGATGTCGATGCACTATAAACTAGGGCATTAACATCTCCGTCCCCAGTCAACACCGCCGCCACGTATTCGTCACGCGTGTTTCCGGCCGATGTTTCTGCCCAGTAGATTTCACCACCCACATCAGGACCATTAGTTTGTGATCCCCAGGCCGAACCGTCCCAGAGACGATACAGTAAAAGAGTGTCTGTTTTTGCCCCATACACTAGAAGTGCTTCGGTGTTGTCTACTGTATCAACCACTGCCCCCCCGGCTTCATTGGTGGTAATACCAATTAGATTGTTACTTAGAAACTGCCCATCTTCTGTCTGATACCAATCAGCTACATCGATAGTGGTTTCAACGATAAGACTTTGTGTTGTCGACCAGTCACCAAACTCATCCGAGCCACCAATATCTTTGGCTCTAACCCGCCAATAATAAGTTGTATTATTGGTCAGAGCATCTCCAGCCTGAAGTTGGAATCGAATTTTTTCAGCTTCCGTAAATGGGCTTGTGTCAGTACTTGAGGCGGTATTGATAAATCCCGTGTCAGTATCCGACACTCGACTGATCGCACCGACAAAGTCACTTGAAGTTCCAATTGAAAATTCATAAACCAGATTGGCTGAACCGTCTGGGTCGTTGGTACTAAATTCAAAATAAGGAGTAGTTGAAGCAAACCGAACATTATCAAATGGGGCATCGTAGTAGGTTGCCGCGGTGGGACGGAAGTTAAGTTCTTTCTTCTTCCAAAGTAGAAGTAAGGCATCGGCTCGGTCGTTGGCAACCGTAGTGTTAGCATCTCGTGAGGCCTCAATTGTTATGATATCGCCAGGAGAGAGACCCTCCAAATTAAATGTTAGCGCCGCTGAACTGTCCTGATGACCAGAACTATTAGTCGTGTAATGAGTTTTTGTCTCAGCTCCAGAGACCTGAGTCCCATTTACTAGTACATTAATTATTACGTTATTGGTACCGCCGGCAATGACCAAAGCATCATTGTAAACTAACAGATAATCACCACTCTCGTTGACCGTAATTTCATCTGTGTTGGTGGTAGTAGAGTGAGTGAAGACAACATTATCGTAGGCTAATTGTGTATCAAACAGCACCGACTGTGCTGGGTCAACGTTCCAGTTAGTTCCTCCCGAGAGGTCTCGCCCTCGTAAGGCAATTAAATCTTCAGTCGGTAACTTTTGGATATAAATTGAACCCTTATATCCAGCCGGTACAGTAGTAGTGCCGGCCGCCGCCTCCTGCTCCATGGTTATTGAAAGGACTTGATTGGTAGTTGTAGATATCACCACTCCAGACCAGTGACTGGATGAATAGTAGTCGGCGTTGGCCGTGACAATTTGTAAGCCTTGTGAAAATACTCCGCCAGATACTTGCGCTCCGTCCAAGAGAACTCGCCCAAGCACATTTCGATAAGCAGTCACTCGTGAATCAAATGGCATGTTGGCATAAACCAAATATGTTCCCGGATCAGAGATAATAATATCTGAAGGATTAACAGTGTCTGAGTGAACAAATCCAGTATCTTGCCTAGTTTCTGTCCAGCTCAAAGCTGAGGCGGTGGTATTGAGACTTGAAGAAGCAACTGTACTAGTTGCGGTAGCGGAAAATACTCCAGCATTAGGAGCAATATGTTCAATATACATACTGGCCTGGCCAGTCAGTGTAATTGGTTGGGTCACATAGTTTGTCAACGCCTGAGCGTAGACCTCGATATAGTCACCAGCCGAAAGGTCAGTCAACAAGAAGTTGCCGTGGCTGGATGATTCGTTCTGACGGTTAGTCGATAGCACGTTATAGATAAGACCACTCCGACCAATACCATGGGGTATAGTTACACCATTGACTCGCACCTCAAAGCCAACGCGTGCCCACTGGTTGTTGACAGTGTCGTTGCGCTCCAAGGGTAAGGTTACTGAAACTAAGAAGTCACCATCCTTTTCAATGTAGACACGTCCAGGAAAAGTACTAGTGGAATGATCAAAGTAAAAACTATCAACAGTACTAGTACTCCAAACCACCGCCGCTGGTGTAGAGTCGTTCAGATTTGTCCCTAGCTCTGTTTCTGTGCCGGTTAACCAAGCCACCGAGGAAATGGCATCAGAAGCAATCTGCCATTGTCGTAACTCAGCAAAACCATCCATATCAAGTGGTCCGAGTAGGTATAAGTAGGGGCTGATGTCTGGAGCATCAAATACATAAGTAAAAGTACGAGTATCACCCACCTCCATCTCAACATCTTTCCAAGTCAACAAAGTAACCTCCTCAAGTGTCGTAACTTCAGCACCAGATGTTTCAGCAAAGACAAATCCTCGTGGCACTCGTTCTACAATGTCGCCCGTAAATGAGCGGTTGGCTGTTATATCTAGAGTGACGGTGTATGGCGCTGGTGGATATATACGAGTTGGAGCAGTTCGCTTTATGTCAAAAGGAATATAGTCGCGGACCTCAAAATGATCCTCGATCTTATGCACAACTTCCCCCTCTTTATTTAAGTGTTTCAACTGGACAGTGTAAACTCCAATCTCAGTGGTGTCTTTAAAATAGGCTAAGTAATCCGGAATATCTGTCACGTTGTTTCTACCACAAGCACCGGACTGCTCCACTGGTATTTCAGAGATCACATAAGCCGGGCTAATTACCTTTAGCTCTAGACTAGCATCACAAATGGTATCTCCCTTCTCGGTTAAAGCCGCCATATTAAGAGTTACGTCTTCAGCTGGGAAGTACATGCTCTTAGTGGTGTTGATTGCTAAAACACCCCAGTAGAATTCAAACGCATCGGTATACAAGACTTCGTTCTCATTAACTACCAGTTGGAGCGTATACTTTCCCGGCACCAATTTTTGTGGTTGACGCAAGAACTTTAACGTCCAAGTCTTATCGGCCTGATAAACGACCTCAACCGGAATATCTAACTGACTACCGGACGCGTCTAGTACTCTTACCGTGTCTACGTGATATTCATTTTCACTAAAAATTTCGTTCAAGGTACGACGAATAAAACCTTGCTGGGGAGAATAACTAAGAGTAAAAGTCGGCAATTCACTCATTACTGGATCAAAGTCAGCGTTATTTAAACTATGAAACTTTGGTTCTTCTAAGTCGCGGGTATAGTCAATCGCCCCACTGAGGTAATTTGGATCTGTCTCCTCATAAAACGAAGCCGAGGTAACTTCCAACCACAATGACTCGACATAGGCTTTCTCTAGGAAATTTATGTTACCCAGATATGACACTCGCACCTGTAAAGAAGCCAACTCGGCTTGGGCTAGCGGTCGGTCTAAAGAGACCAAGAAATATCCGCCATTGATACTATTGGCTACCTCATCTTCAATATCAATAATCGTAGCAGTTCGCCAAAGTTCATTTGGGCCATAAGTATATTCAACCACAAATTGCTGTGGTCCGGGTTCACTCACGTCACGCTTGACCTGACCAGCTAAGGAGAGGCGTAACTCAACATCGCTAAGGAATTTACCTGATTCAAATTCCGGCATAGTAAAACCACTAAAGGTCATCGGGTACAACTGACAATCAATGACTCCCGCACAAACATCAAGCGGTGAAAAAGTTACTTCCTCTTCCGGTAAAGTGTCATCTACCACTTCACTTTCCAACTCATCAAATTCTTCGTTACTTACCTCTCCAGAAGTAATTGAAGTGGTTGAATCTGCCTCCTCCACACCTTCTGTTTGACTCATCCCTACTCCTTCCTCAGGATTAATTAACTCATCAGCTGGATTAACTACCTCGTCTACCCCTTCAGTCGGTATTACTTCTGTTACCTCCTCTTCAACAATAACTTCTTCTGGGGTCGATGTGACGTAAGTAGTAATTATTTCTTGCGCCAAAGGAAAAACGCCAGAGACTCGCGGCAAAATGCCCCAGACTGCTTGCGAAATTGGTTCAGTTTCACCTACCACTGGCTCTTCCGGCTCTGGTTCTTCTTCTGGCTCTAAGGTAGTCTCGGGAACAATTTCAACTTCGACTTCTTCCACCGGTGTGGGTTCTGGTTCTGATGCTGGTGAGCCATTATCGGCACTAGGATTTTCAATTGGTTCATCAATCACTTCAAGTGGTTCTGTCGCAGTATCATCGATGCTAGCAGGAGACTCTCCGGGAGCAACTTCGTCGGCATTGCTTGAAGTAGCAGGGTCAGGCTCTCGTGTACTATCACCTCCAACATTTGATACATCATCACTTTTATCATCAGCCGGAACAACAGTTTCCACAGTAGTTGGTTGAAGCAAACTACTATCAATGTAAGCGGAGTTATCTTTGGTGAACTCCTGATACAGGGCTTCTTGGTTTAAATCACTAACTAAAGATTTCTCAGTACCAGACCAGACAGTAGAAGAAACCTCGCCGGGAATAATAATCATTTCCTCAGTCACAATAACCGTTCGGTCTATCGTTCCGTACACAAAAGCTCCCACCAGCAAGCTTATGAGTGACCACACAAAAAAGGCGATGTATTTACTAAAGAGAAAACGTGGTTTTGGCATTACATAACAACCCAATTTCTAAACCAGTTAGAATGAGGGCTAATTTTATTATAACGCGCGTACTCACCGAGTACGCGCGTTATAATTACTTTTATGGGGATTAGATTGCTCTTTTACTTCAGAATTGCCTTTACATCATTGATTTCCTTCTCAATCAAGGTCTCCGAAACTTCCAGCGCTTGATTGAGACCTTCCACGGCTTCTTTTTCGTTTTTGGACAGTCGTTTTCGTTTGGTTATCGTGTTTACTTGATCATAAATTTCGTCACGTAAAGCAGAGAATATTTTCTCCATCTGATCTTGAATTTCTCGTGTCTCACGTCGTAACTTATCCTCCTTCTGGCGCAGAATTTTCTTTTCGTACCAGATGTAAACCATCTGTAAGATGATGATGATTACTAAGAAGATAATCAATAGGTTGGCTGGAGTAAAGAAGCTCCAGAAGGATGTTTCCTCTTCTACTTCGGCTGGCTTAATCCAACCGGCGGTTATTAATACTGCCTTAGCTGACTCCCTGATGTTTCCAGCTTGATCATGCGCTGTCACTTTTACCGTATAGGTACCATCCTCCAAATCCTTTAGTAGGTAACCGAGCTTGGCTTCATCTGGGGTAATTTGAATTGGTTCAGCCCCAGAATTTATAAGTTCATACTCATAATAAGCAATTCCGGAAGTTTTATCTTTGGCTTCAAATACCAGTAACGGGAATGATGATGGGGTGGTTCCGGCTCTCACCACTACCTCAAACGGTTCTGGTGGCGTGGTATCGATGCGAAGCTTTCGATTTAATACTGCTCCCCAATCAACTTGATTCTTGAACTGAATACTCAAGTATTGCTCGCCATCTACTACCAAGTCTTTGGTAATTCTAAACTCATCTACCGGTGGATCGATTATGGCGTCTTCATTATTGCTTGGTATATTACTGGCTGATGTAGCAATTTCAATCGCTACAGCATTTACATCGAAAGGCAAGGTCCAACTAAACACACCTTCAGTTGATTTATACCAAAGCTCTGGATCAAGAAAGGCAGGGGATCCAATCTCTGGTGCTCTAGGTGGGTCGCCAAATATTAAAGCCTCGTCGCCATCTTCTTCCTCTGGTTCAGTTGGTGTAGTTGGCTTTTGTGTCGGAGTAGTTGATGGAGTTGGGGTTGGTACAGGTACTGTGGCGCCAGCAATTGTATAACTAGCACCCGGTGAGGTTTGATAAACGTCAGTGCCTCTACCATCAGCCGCCAAGACCGAGGCCTTAGAAAAATTTATCGCCCCGGTACCTTCTGCGACAGTTCTAAAAGTAACGTTTACTAAGTTTGAAGTAGCAGAAAATGGCGTTGGGCTTCCGCCTCCAAATTCTATAGTACCATTGGTATTGGAAAAAGTTGGCTCAACTGTCCATAGAGAAAAAGCGGAACCATCTTTACTGACGCTAACCACTGATAAATTTTTTGGATCGAACTTTAAGGTTGCTTCAACCGCATTAACGCTTTGACCCGCTGGCAAAACTTTGACGGTAGCGGTAAAAGTCTGACCACTACTATATGAACCTGAACTAGGTGACAACTGTAAAGTAGCTGCTTGAGCGATTTGCCAACTAGTCAAAAATCCTAGGGCAAGAAAAAGTAAAACTAGTTGTTTTTGTTTTTGTATAAATATTTTTTGTAAGGCTTTCATATTGTTTCAAAGGACATTAACAACTTAGCGGGAAGGACGTGGTCGTTCTTGTTTTACTCGTAATCGGACTCGTTCTTTCTCCGTTGGTTTCAAAAGAGGTAATATCAAAATCAAGACGCCATTTTTTATTTTGGCCTCGGCTTTCTCAATCTCCACACTCTCCGGCAAAATAATGCGTCGGTAGAAGTCACCCCAAACACATTCTTGCGCAAAGTATGCTCCTTCGTCGCGCTTTTTTGGGAAGACAATATATTCAGGTAGAGTTCTCCTACCCTCAATTAATACTATGTCAGCATCGCCCTCAATCGAGACATTGATGTCATTCATATCGGCGCCGGCTGCTTGGGCATAGATGACAATCATTCGCTCAGTTTGGTAGACATCAACATGAAGCTGGGCGACTTTATCAGCCGCTGTCTCCTCAGAATCAGACTGCAATGAAGATTGCCCTGAGCGAACACCTCTGTTTTTTAATCTTTGCAGAAAGGACATATGTAATTATTATACAAGGCTTAGGTAATTATTATTTTGCTTTACCCACAGTTGTGAGCTAGTTACATTCCATCACATACTAAAATTAATATTACCTATCCAGTCCAGTTTGAATGAGTAGACGAGCGTAGCGACTACTACGAATTTAGATTAAGTAAAATAACGAGTGATTTATCACGAGTATATTTTACTTATGCAGACACAATATTAATTTCGACCTCACAGGGAGAAAATAGTATATGTGACCTGCCAAGATTTGCCCCTTCCTAAGGCAAATCGCTGGAGCTCGTTGTCAAACGCTTAGCAAAAATAATATTTATTAGCCGGTCCAATTTAAATGAGAAAACGAGCGGAAGCGAGTATTTCGAATTTAGTTCCGAATCTGCCCCCTACTAGGGCAGATTCCTGGAACTCATAGCCCAACGCTCGCTATGCTATGTCGGAGCTAACCAGTCCAATTAAAGAGTAAGATAGAGAAGTCCACTAAGTTTACTTTTGTGTCACCATTTATATCAGCTGAAGGATCTGAATCACCGCCGTCAGTTCCCCACCAAAAAAGTAGAATGGAGAAGTCGACAAGATTCACTTTTCCATCACGATTAAGATCGGCATTGATTGGTCTTACCGCCGCCTGACCCACTCCATAAAGAACATAGTTGGAAAAATTTGTCGCTACTCCATCAGTTTGAGTAGCACGGGCTCTAGCTTTGTACGTACCGACTGAAAAATTATTTGTTTCTATAGTAGTTGTCCAAACACCAGCACTGTTGGCAGTGGCTGTTATTGTTTGTTTGCTAGCTGCTGAACCCTCGCGTTCATTTTCTAAGGTCACTACCGCATTTGGTTGAGCATAGCCAGAAATGGTTAAAGTAGAACCAGGCTGTACTGGATCCGGTATGACTTTAACAGTCGGAGCAATATTTATATTTGACAAAGCCGAAGTTCTTGCTCCAGAAACAGTAAAGGAAGTACTGAAGGTTGAAGAGCGAGTATTATTGGCATCAACTGCGTAAATCCCAAAAGTGTAAGCACCACGAGCAATTTCATCAATCACTATTGAATATACTCCATCATTACCAGCCTGTACATCGGTAGCTACTTTTCCATCAACCAGCACAAAGACGTCACTACGAGGAAAGGCGAAGCCATTAATTGTGACTCGTCCATCACCACTGCGATACGGAGCATCGGTACTTTCAAAACCACCGCCAGCGGTATCATCAGTATTGTTTCCTGTACCTCCTCCACTTCCACCACCACCACCACCCGTACCAGTATCACCTCCAGTTAGAGGTGTCTCTCCATCAGCTTCTCCGTCAGTTCCGCCGCCACCACCACCAGAACCGGTACCTGAGTCACCAGTACCAGTTCCATCACCCTCAACCTCCCCTTCTTCGTTGGCTGTACCAGTCGGAATATCACTAACCGCAAACTCCAGTAGATAGTCATCGGTATTAAAGTTACCTTCATCGTCAATACATCGAATATAAAAACTTTGGGTCGAATTTGGTGTCACAGCGACAACTGCCGTGTGGTAGATCAACCCAGTGTTAGTAAAGGTAACGGGCATAGCAAAATAATTTACCCCGGGAGTAGTACTAAACTTACAAATCGCCAACTCATTGGTCTCAACAAAAATCTCTACACTAAGCGATACACCAGTGACAGTAGAAGTCGGCGAACCATTAAAGCGTTCTGGCGGTATCTCTTCCGTAGTATCAATCGGACCAACTCCGACTCTTTCTAAGATAGAAATATGAAGATCGGCATCAGCTACCTGCCCTCCGTCATAAACTCGGACTTTTACTTTATGTGTACCAGTAGTCTCAGAATTAATAATCGGCTTTATATCGGCTTCGACCGTCGTGGTACCGGTACTAGTACTATATGTCTCACTAAAGACTAGTGCTTGTGATGTATGATTACCAATCTTAAATTCAAGTTGTGAACCAGTGCTTATCCCTTCTGTCGTATTTAAAGTGTATCGAATCAGTCCGGGAATACCTGCTACAATCTCTACCATATCGTCAGTGGTAGTTTGGACCACCCCTCTCTCACGCAGACTTCCATCTACTCTAAGCTCCACATTTCGCTCAGCCGCAAAAGTACTCGTCCCTAAAGTCTCAAAACCAGGCGGTGGAGTAATCTCTATATAGCTACCGGGAGAGATTGTCGTATCCAATTGGAAAGACATCGTATGGTTAGAGGCGGTCAAAGGGGCAGAACTAGAAATTGTGTCTTTATATTGAGTGATATTTCGAGCCGATAAATTATCGGGTAAAAATAACAAAAACAAACACCCGACGATAACCATCGCTCCCAACAAACCTACCCAGGCTTTAGCCACTGTGTTCATTTCTCTATTAGTATACCTTGTTACTCAGCATAACTAGCTGATTCTTACACACTCATACATATATATGTATATAAAAAGCCAGACAAGACTAACTCACCAAAAAACCACCCGCTTGGTGCGCCCATAGACGAGCATATAATCCACTCTCATTCTTTAGACTCTCTGGTGTACCGTCCTCAACAATTTTTCCTTTGTCTAGCACCACTATCCTGTCCATCTCCCTTAAAGTTGATAGGCGATGAGCAATGGCGATGACCGTCTTGCCGGTCATTAGAGTGTGCAATGCTTGTTGGATAAGTAGCTCACTCTCACTATCAAGAGCAGAGGTAGCTTCATCTAGAATTAGTATTGGCGCATCTTTTAACATAGCCCTAGCAATCGCGATGCGTTGCTTTTGACCACCCGAGAGTTTTACTCCTCGCTCCCCCACCATCGTCTCATAGCCCAGTGGTAGAGACTTAATAAATTCATGAGCATAGGCCAACTTAGCAACTCTCTCTACGGCTTCTAAACTAGCGTCTAAGTTACCATAGGCAATATTTTCTCTAATGGTGCGATGAAACAGAGCTGGTTCTTGGGGCACAATAGCAATCGCTTGTCTAAGTGAGTCTTGGGTGACAGTAGAAATATCTTGTCCGTCGATTAGTATCTGTCCGCCTACTAAGTCATGTTGCCTAAGCAGTAAAGAGACGAAAGTACTTTTGCCAGCTCCTGATTGCCCGACCAGTCCAATTCTTTGGTGTCCAGCCACTCTGAGTGAAAAATTAGCAAAAATTACTTCCCGGTCAAAAGCAAAGGTAACATTTTCCCATTCTATACTTGCCACTTCTATAGACAGTGGCTTTGCTTCATTTATATCAATTATGTCATAAGGTTGATAAATATCCTCCAGTCCTTCTCGTAATTCGCCGATTGTTCTGGCTATATTGTTGATCGCCCGACCAACAAACAAAAGGGTTCCGGTAATTTGCGACACCAAAGCCAAAACTAAGATAAATTCGCCAGTCGTTACTAGCCTCTCTTCCCATCTAGTAACCAAAAGCCAAAACATCATTAAGGCAAAAACAAAAATTAACAACGAGTTTACAAATAGTAAACGTTCCGTATAAAGCCAAGTAGCTAAACTTGTCTCTTGCTTTTTGGTCGACAGGAGTTTTATTTGTTCCAACTCAAACTGTTCGTGAGCGTACTGACGCACTGCCCCCACATTACCAATGAGGTCTACCGTTCGCCCTTGTAGTTTGGTGCCCATTTCCGCATTTACCTTTGACAAGTAAGCTTTACGCTTTGCCATTAGTTGACTAACAATAATTAAGGCCACCAGTAAAAGAGCAAATAAAATAGCCACCAACGAATCAACGGACCAAAGCAAGACAAAAGTTACCAAAAAAGAAACTAGTGTATCAAGTTGCCCCCACAAGAGATCGGGGATTATTTGGTCAAGCGCATTTGTAACATTTCTTACTTTATTAGTAACCGCACCAGCAAACCGGTTACTAAAATAAGTATGATTGTGACGTAGGAGATATTCCATAAGAGTATCCGTTGTGGTCTTGGCTACCTTTACGACTAAATGAGCAGTTGAAAGCCCACTCGCGCGATAGAGTGACTGGACGCCCAAAATAACCAACGGGTACAAGAGCCCATAGCGAAAAGCTGACTCCAAATTACCAGCTTCAACCGCTTCAATAATGAGTTTAAAAAAGTAACTAGTCCCGGCACTAAGGCCAGAGGCCAAAACAACCATAGCGACACTTAGGACTAGCCAAATCTTATGTTGTAATACAATTTGCCAGAAAAATTGCCAGGTAGTTAGTATTGGCCCGTCAATTACCTTCGGTGAATTTGTCATTTATAGTTAGACTACCTTAACTGATTATTTTATTCCAGAATTATGCTCTTTGGCGCACATCATATGTAGTAGGGCGCGAACGCAAGTAGTCAAGTACATAATTAAAGACTATTAGTATCAATAATATAAAGAGAATTATACTTAAGATAAAGGTCGAACTATCAAAGGAGGATCCAGCCGACTCTGCATTAAGCGATACAGCGATCTCTCTTTCCTTATTTGCCAATTCCCCCTCTAGTTCGGTAATTCTGGCCGTCAGAACATTAAGTTCATTTGGCGAGACGGCTACCTTAACCCCCACCGCACTAGCTAAGTAGTTCTGGGCACCACTTGATAGTTGCTTGGTACTTTCACTTAAGATACCACTGTCAAAAACGAGTAGTAAAGCAAAAACAGCTAAAGCAATTCTAAGTAGGCTATGATAAGCCGTTTTCTCTAATCTTTTAGTCATAGTTAAATTATATCACTAGGCGAAAAGAAGTAGCAAAACGATTAAGAACAAAGCTGTGACCGCTAACATAGATACCAATAGTAGAACTATCGGGAACTGGTTACGCTGTCTAGAACGAATTAACCTCCTACTAGTACCAGCTGATAGCAACGCCAACGATCGTCGTACATACAATTTAATAAATACATAGATTGAACCAAACAAAAGAACTAATACTAGCACTGCTGGCCAAACTATATTTAAGGGTAATATCCAAAAACTAACCGTACTTGAAATGGTATCCTTTTTCCCTTCATCGCCGTAGACTAAACTAAGAATTGCTTCATAGCGCCCAAAACCAATTCCTTCATCACTCCAAGTTAATTTGAAAGTACGTAATCCATCACTTTGAGCGGTTTTTGGATACACTCCGGCTTGTGAATCATTAAACTGCAATACTGCTACTTGCTTACCAAACATATTATAAACCTCGAGCGGTCCAACTGGCGTGATCAAAGTATTTCCTTCATTCTCTACCCTAGCTTCAAATTCCACTTGCGTCTCTCCATAAATATATTTAGATGTAGAAAATTGCCTGATGCTAGCTGCATCATTAGCTTCACCGGCTACTCGGATACTAACAATATTGGCAACCTCATAACCAATACTGGCTCCACTTTGTCTGACTTCTGGTGGCTCAACCGAAATAATTACACCTCCAAAATGACTACCTGGCGAAGCTGTTTCTGGTACAGTCATAATAAAACTGACTGCCTCTGAGCCTTCAGCCGGAATAAAAACTTCACTCTTGTCCAAAGTTATCCATTCAGATATTTCGTAGCCTGTCTTTTCGCTTTTAGGAGTAGCAAATATTGGTACGCCACCTTCTCGTACACCCAATATATCTCTCTTAGAAATATAGTAAATCTGATCAGCACCGCTTAAGTTATTCAACTGTATAGTAAATTGTTTGACCTCGCCCGGCTCCAACTTCTCACTAATGATAGCTGGTCTAATACCAACTCCAGCATTACCTTGAGCTTGTACACTTTCAACTTGGTAAAAGGTCAAAACTGTTAAACCTAATAAAATCGAAGCAAAAATGCTTTTTAGTTGAAATGTTGTACGCATATAATGAACTATTCTAACATTTACTAATACCAGTTTAGTAATCTTATTAACAAATTGAACAACAAAAAACTGCGCTAAGCGCAGTTTTTTGTTTGCTTACAGATACTTTGGTTAGAAAGTAGGTGTTGCGATGTACATCAGAATGGTTTGATAGTCATCGGCCGCTTCCTGGAGTGGTGTGATTTGGACTTGATAGCCAACTGTGGTGGTACCGTATCCTTGACCTACTCCATTCACTGGATCATTGTGCGAGAAAACTATACGTGGAGTGGTACTAGCCGCGACCCATTTATCCCCGCCACCGACTGTGAATTCATCTGGGTCAAGTGTACTGAGCTCTCCGTCATCTGACGTTAGACCCCAGTGACCCCAGGTATTTTCAAGTAAGAGAGAGTTTGATGGTGCTACCCAAGTCGATGGTGTGTTTGTGGCTGATCCATCAATAAATGAATCAATATCTGCACCAGTCGACGATCGCAGGTTTCCGTCCTGCTCAACCGTCACTACGAATCCATTAGCTGCGTTGGTTACTACACTTAGCTCTTGCGCCATTGTGTAAATAGTACCTGCTTCAAGTACACCAAAGGCAATCTCGGTAGCGGTAGTTGAATCAGTGGTTGATGTACCATTTACAGCGGTTGAAGTTGCTGTACCTGAGACTACAAAGTCGAAGGTGGTTTCAACAACGGCGGTGACAGTGACATAATCAACAATTGCCACTCTGGTCCGGCCTGAATCTGAAGTTGCGTTAGCCACTGTAATCAAAAATTCATATGATTGAATTCCCGAAGGGTTGGTTATGATTCCAGGATCTACTTCAACTGTGATAATGTCTCCAGCAACAGCTGCTACATTATCGAAAGTTAAATCTGAGACTCCTGAAGCAAAGTTACCAATTGATAATGGCGCTCCCCCGTTGAGACGAACTGTTACATCAGTTACTAAAACGTTTGTAACATCTAGAAACAACGGATCAAAAGTGATTACGTAATCCGAGGTACTAGCAACAGTTGAACCCGCAGGGATTTCAAAACTGAAGAAGTGACCAGAGAGAGCTGCTGGACCTGAGTCCGTTAGCGTATTACTGACTTCGATTAGGTTAGCTGCTTGTGCTGTGGTGTAAGCTCCGACTGACCAGAGCATGACCGCACACGCAACGAGCATCGCGACTACCCGGTGCGTAAAGCCAACGTGTGTTGGTATTACGAACATAAATTTTTTATATTATTTTAAATAACTACGCCTATAGTAGCGATGCTACGGTAGACTGCCGGTTAGGGTTTTTCTGTGGAGAAGATGTCGTTAGTGAAATTTTTGAAAAGACTCAGCCATTTCACGTACATCAACCTTAACCGTCTACCTTAAATTATAGCAAGCAATCAGACAAATTGTCTGATAATCTCTGTTGATAACTCACTTAGAGACGGACAAGTTACGAAGTTTAGCCTATTACTTTCATACTATTTTGAGCTACTTTAAGACAAAGCCATTATTCGTCATCAAGAACAAGTGTCTTTATTATGCTTTTATGCTCAAGCTTTAACTGTCCGTAAACTACTCCAGTTGGTGGTGTAAGCTGGTGATAGAGTGCCCCTTCTCGCCAACCAAGCCGAATTTTGTACCCCCACACTCCCCAGTCGCATGACAGTCTTACCATGAAATCTGTTTATACTTAAAAGCGTTTCAGTCAAGTCAGCTGTTTTTGCTCGGCCAGAAAAAAGTGAATTTGTCTCAATTTTAGTGCTTTTAAGTGAGGCGCATACCCCGACCTTTTTATAGGGTACGCCTGGCTTAAAGTGCTTCCCTAAAATATCCATCACAATCTTTTCTAGTGCAAAAATATCGTTACTAGGAACTGTCAACCTAGCCTCGACCGAGCTACCATAAAAGGCATAAGGGCTATGGCGACTGGGATAAAGTAGAACGCGTAATCGATCTATTTTCGTCTTTGTTTTATAGATACTTTTAACCACTTCATAGAGATGATAGGACAAAGCTTCAGCCAATACTGCTTTATCAGTGGAGGCTTCAGCAAAAGACCTGGAACTCATGGTGCTTTTGGGTACAA
Organism: uncultured Candidatus Saccharibacteria bacterium; assembly: GCA_964425625.1. Taxonomy (GTDB): domain Bacteria; phylum Patescibacteriota; class Minisyncoccia; order Phycocordibacterales; family UBA918; genus OLB19. The sequence goes on from CAYRMI010000001.1 coordinate 119,337, forward strand.
CCACTTCTGACTCCAAAAGAGAAGAATTATCGCCTTTTAATTCTTTCCACAAACGCACCCCATCTACTCCAAACAGCTGGCCGACTTGCGCTACTGTCAGACGTAAGAAATCACCAACCGATTTAAGTCCATAGGCAGTAAAACTTCTACTATGAGCTTGTCCTACTCCCCAGATTTGACCAAGGGGAATTGTCTCTACTTCATCCTGCCAAGACGCCCCTGACAATATGCAAACACCCTTTGTCTTTTTGGCTTTACCACTGGCATATTTAGCTTGTGTCTTTGATGCGCCGATACCGACCGAGACCGGTATCCCGACTTGCTGATATATCAACTGCTTAAGTTCAGAAGCTAACGCAAAAGGATCAGCGCTCTCAACTACAAAAAAGCATTCGTCTATTGAATACTGTTCAATTGTACCTAGTCGCTGACGTAGGACATTAAAGACACGTTCGGAGATATCTCGGTACAGTGTAAAATTTGATGAAAATACCGTAGCACCCATATCGGACAAAGTGTCCTTTATCTGAAAATACGGTACACCCATTGGAATCCCTTTGTCCTTTATCTCTTGTGAGCGCGCCACCACACAACCGTCGTTACTAGAGAGCACTACCACCGGGCGGTGCTGTAAATCAGGTCGAAACAGACGTTCACAAGAAACGAAAAAGTTATTACAATCAATTAGTCCAATTTGCTTCATATTTAAAATTATATCACTAAGCCTACATGCTATAATCTTCTCTATGTTTAAACCTTACTTTCGTCCTGGAGCTGGCAGTGTTATCTATAATGAAACTGGTGAGGTATTAATTTTTGAACGGGCCGACCAACCTGGGACTTGGCAACTACCCCAAGGTGGTATGGATGCCGGGGAGGAACCTCTGGAAACACTGTGGCGAGAACTCAAGGAAGAAACTGGTTTTAGTCAAACTGACATAGCCAAGGTAACAGAATATCCACACTGGACCATTTACGCTTACCCCGCCAAAATAAGAACCTTAGTCAGACCTGATTGCTTGGGCCAAGCTCATCGCTGGTATTTCCTTGAACTAAAACCGGGGATAGAAGTAGACTTAACCAAGGCTCATGACCAAGAATTTACCGATTGGCGTTGGACATCGTTTACGCAACTCTTAACTGAAACTAGTGAGTTGAAACTAGAAATTTACACTAAGTTAAATAACTACTTTGCTGAAAATGTAAGACTATTATAATTAGTCCTTCTGTCCTATCCCAAAATACTGCAACCACAACTAAAAGCGCTACTTATAAAGTAGCGCTTTAAAAAGTATCTAATCCAAATCTCGCCAAAATTCTTGATCTTCCTCGCCATCAATCTTGAAGAGCGCTACCCCAGCTAGATTGTATTTTTGGGCTAGTTTATATTTATCTTGCATTGCTTCTGCATCAGAATAGGTAGCAAACCGTACTGTCACTTCTTTCCCAGTCAAATTAGCAAACATAAGTGCTCGGGTGGCATTTTCAAAACCAACCGGTGTATCTTTAGGAATTGGTAAGGTACTTAAGCCAGCGTAGATTGAAGTGGTAGGAAAATAGCTAAAAGCTGCTTCTTTACCCTTAGTTCGGCCGGCCTCTACTTTGTACTCTTTTTGTAATTCCTGTAAGCGTGGGAAATTTAACGTACCAGCTAACTTATAGTCACGATACCAATCAGGTGATACGGATACGTCCCAAGCCCGGCCATAAGTTGGCACCCCCAGATAGACTTTGTTCTCGGGAAAATCCTTAAGGGCCAATTTTAGCACTTTATCCACCCACTCATTGTCTGCCACTGGCATATAGGGTACTCCAGTTCGCTCGGCGTTGAGTTTTAAGTCAGCTCTCTGTTGGTCGTAAGCCATGATTTCTATCTGATCACAATACTTCGCAATGGCCATATAATCATTGGCATAAGCAATCACCTCCGGTACTTCCTTATAAAGCGAATCTGGCGGAGTGCGCGCTTCTATCGCACAAGTCACTAGTTTAGAGCCTAATTTTTTATTTAACTCTTTAAGGAAAAATGCAAAATAATCCTTTGTCTTTGATAACTTTTCTTCATAATCGATGTTTATGCCAGTGAAGTTTCCCTTCTTGACCAAGTTATAGATATCATTTATATGAGCCGTCCGACTCTTCTTATCACTGAGGATTTCATGGATTTGTTCACCATCAAACCAAGCAATAGTGGGAATGACATCAACATTTTCCTTTTTGGCTAACTTAAAGAACTTTTGCCAAGTTCTATCTTTTAAATTAGCCCGGTCAATAATTTTCCCATCTTTATCGACTTCATAGACAAACGGATAAACCGTATCAAGCTTTTTGATATTTTTTGTAGCGCTCTCTAAGCCTTTCTCAGCTTGCCACCAGGGTATCCAACCAGCGATCTCTGGATCACTGGCCAAAGCACTACTTGGTAAGAGCAGTATCATCAAAACAAAACTGCCAATTAACTTCAAAAACATAAGTATATATCGCTAAACTGAAAATAGACCCAAAAATAAGCTACAACTCATTAAGTGATGACGATTCACTTTCTCTCTTCTTACGTAAATACGCGCACACTACCAATCACCACACCCCAAAGATAACAGTCCTCCGCTTCGTTTATGGGAATCGGAGCATAGTTATTATTCTCCGAGATTAATTCTACCCGATCTGATATTTGCCGTAGTCGCTTGACCACCATTTCTCCATACACCGCGGCCACTACAATATGGCCAGATCTCGCGGTGACAGACCGGTCAACCACCAATATATCACCCGAAAATATGCCTGCCCCTTCCATCGAATCCCCTTCTACCCGCACAAAAAAAGTTGAATTAGGGTTATCAATCAACAGATCATTTAAATCTAGAGCTTTTTCCACCATATCATCACCCGGGGATGGAAATCCCGCCGCCGGACGAGAGGCATAGAGTGGGCTTGATACGACCTCTCTTTTCTTAACCGCCGTAATTTCTTTTACTAACATCATATAAACTATAAGATAGGAGCAGCAATCACTACACTAGCGGTGAGTAAAGAATGGATATAGAAGAGTCCGGTCATGATGATAAGGAGACCAACTCCATATACTACCTGCCATGGCCTCTGATAACGTAACGCCAGTGTCACTGAGAAGATTAGTAGTGTGGCAATGACCGAGCCAAGTAAGACATAAATGATACGCAAAACAGTATTGGGTGTTGTCGCTAGGACACTAGCCGCCGAAGAACCAGCTAAGGGAAACTGTGGCTTAAATACAGACACCGGAACTGCCACTAAATCACTGGAAGTGGCGGTAAAAGACTCCTCTACTGGCCGGTCTGGTGCCAGTGCAATTTCGGTGATAACCGGTGCTTCTGGCAGAGTAGTTTCATTTTCTGCTTCTGCTTCAAGTTTCATGGTGATTTCCGATTGCATTTCAATTTCTGCCTCAATTTTTCTTTCCTCTTCTATTTTGGTTTCAGCTCCAACCACACTTTCAACCATCTCTGTAAGATCCTTGGTCTCACCCAGCACCTCTGACAAAGTCTCTTCCGGCACAGGGGCCAGGGCCACTTCTACCACTTCTTCCACTGGAGGTGGTGGTATAAATGGCTGAATCGGGGAAGCTGGTGTACCAAAAAGTTGCACCACAAAAACCGTTTTATAACCCTGGTATTCACCTTCGGCCGTACCGACACCAATTTCCAAATACTGTCCATTCATAATGTTGGCTTTATGAGTCGGCGAGTCCATCCAAGCATCCACCACCGCTTTTGAATCAGAAAAATGCACCGCTAGATTTTCGCCGGCATGCGCGTATTGGTATGATACTTTATCAAACCAATACCAAGGCGAAACGCCCTCGGGACTATAATGAGCAAAATAGCCATTTTTAGCCATATGCTCGGCTTTTAACTGCGCCGCTGCATCAAGTTTAGCGTTGCGAGCTAATGGCACCTCGGCACTACTAGCCCGCTTGAGATTAGTTTCATTTATCACCACCGCCGGCAAAACGGTACTGACCAACCAATCCGATGACAGCCAGAGCATAGTCTGAATATTGACCGCTACAAAAGTCAGCATCACCAATCCACACATCAAAAAGAAAGCTGTCTTCTGTAACAGATGAGGAGAAAAGTCATTTTCTTTGGTGGGCACAAACCAATCTCGTAAATTCACCCCCCTAGTATAACATTAGACACTACTCGCTAACGAGCTTTGCATAAACAACTAGGTTATGCGTATAGCGTCCCACCCCTTGCTTATAGGTACCAGAACAAGTAATAAGTCGTAATCCAGCGTAATTGATATTACCGTAGACCTTTTGGCTAGGAAATTGATCCTGCTCATACCTTTCAAGCAAAGTCACCTCAAAATGAGCTTCCGAGCCATCTTCTCTAGTAATAAAAATATCATCACCCGGCTTTAGTTGACCAAGGTAAAAAAATATAGCCGGGCCGGTGTATGAATCGACGTGTCCAAGCACTATAGCCGGGCCAGCTTCTCCTGGGGTCGGGCTGTTTTTATACCAACCGACTTTGTAGTTATCGTCTGGTACGGCGACTTCCCCGCTTTCTGTAAGCGCCAAGGGCTCTGTGAAGCTTGTCTCAATCGCAAGCGCGGGTATCCTAAGCGAGGCTGGTACCGAAGAGGAAAGAATCGGACCAACGATAATATCAGTACTAGTAATCAAACCATCCTCAAAGCCAAGCGGAACGTTGCTATGGATCTCTTGGTTCAAAAATTCTCGCCCCCACAAACCAGCCACAATAACCGTTATAATTAATAAAGGTGCTAATTGACGCCAGCGGTTTGGTAATTGCATGGTTAAATATTCTTAGTTGGCTTTCGTTTTCGGCTGACCAGAAATATACTAGTTAGTAACACAAGCAGAGCTAAACCAAACAAAAAATATCGTTGTAGCAAAAATCCCCCACTACCGAGCGCCAGACCACCCAGTGGCCACTGACTTATCTGATCTCCGAGCACCTTACCAAGCCAGGGCTTAGCCTCAGGCTCGATCAGTGTCGGTACGGTAGAAATCGACGCCCCTTCCACCAAAGACCCCGGAAAACCAAACTGAACTGGCTGGCCGACAGTAAACAAACCATTGGTACTGCGACGTCCCGCCGGTCGACATTCATAGTCAACTAAGTCTAGGCCCGTCACCAATAAACTATGATTTGTTTGTTTGCTATCGACTTCGGGTACGGCGAATTGATAGCCAAACAAAGGCGCGTCTTCACTCAAGACAAAAGGTCCATCACTAACCTTCCCACAAACTAAATATGAACTAGCTGGCAGATTGCTCTGCCAGGAAATCACCGCGCTTGAAGAAGCGACTGATACACTAACTACTCGCTCGTCAAACAGGCGTAACTTGGCTAAGTCGCTGTCCCCACCACCGCCAGATCGACGTTCGGGATTGTCTATTACTCGCTCACCACCAACAAAACCGATGACCAAATCAAACCCGGCATTCTTTAATATAAAAGGATTGTCGGTACCGGCTGGCAAGCTAGCGGTAAAGGTGTAAGTACGAGAACTGGACACTGCTAAATCGCCCAACGAAAGTGGTGTAGCGGTAAAAAATTGCTCCAAACTACCACCAAAATAGTTCTCTCCGGGCGCGGTCACGGTTAGGTTGATAACCGAAGCTAAACCATCACTAAAGACGTTGGTGGCCAAGACTTCGATGTCCTGTGTACTAGTACTATTATTTGTCACTGTCACAGTCCGCGCTACGCTATCACCGGGCATTATCTGCGCTTCACTAAACAATGGAGTAGCTTCAAATACCACCGCTAAACCAGCCGCCTGGGCATTTGCGCCCACCAACATGAGCCCTAGACCAAATAATATTATGGTGTTTTTGTAGACGGTCATCATATAGCAGTTTCTTCGGTTATGGTCGGAGTTTCCTCCTCTTCAATTTCTTCTTCTGCTTCTTCAGCTTCCTCTTTAATTTCGTCTTTAACTACTTCTTCTTCAAAGTTTTCTTCCGTTACCACCTTATCATCAATTTCTATTACCGGTTTTACTTCCAGCTCGACTGGCTTAACCTCAACCTCAACTAAATCTTGGTTGGTTTCTTCCTCTCCAGCCTCTTCGACTGGTACCTCTTCATTTTCTTCAGTCTCCTCGTCTTCTTCAGGTATATTTTCCTCGATTGGCGGAGTAATGGGAAAAGTCCCAGAAGCGATTCCTGTGTCGATTATGATTATTTCTGCTTCTAACAAAGGCAGTGGAGTGATAACTGATATAACCTCATCAGTTTCGCCTTCGGTCAGGGTATTTGGCTCATTAGGGGTTGGAATAGGGTCAATCCATGGACCAGTACCATCCGGCATACGCGCGTCTGACTTGCCAGTAATGGCCGTACCAAAGGTATAAGTATCAAGCATAATACTTTCTGTATCCAAGAGAGTAATGGTATCGCCACTACTATCAAGATAGGAAGTACCACCGCTATAGCGCAAAGCCAAGAAACCATGGGCGGGAACAATTGTGGTACCACTACCATCATAGGCCACCATGTCATACGAACCAAGTGATACATTGCGAATTATGTGATTTACCGTGTCTCCATCAGATGTCTTTTCGGTAATATTAAAACCAGCCACATCAACCGGATAGGGTGAAAGATTATAAAGCTCAATGAACTCATCTTCTCCTGGGTCTGGCATGGCCAGGACTTCATTTAAGACCACCATTTGTGCTACTACCGGGACAGTCACACTATAAGCGTCGCGGTAACCAGCAGTGGCTTTAGTCATATTTTCTTGCCAACCCTCTACTTTGAGGGTGACATCACACTTTGCCCCATGCGCAAAATTAGTACTAGTAGCCAAAGTATTATAACTGAGCTTTACTTGCCAATCAGTTCCGCCCGACAATGGCTCGGTAGCAAAATACGGTGCTTCCGCACTAATGCTACCTAAATAACCATCGGCTGACACACGTAAAGAAGCACAAAAGTCCAAATCGCCACTGACAACACTAGTAATATCATATAGTGCCTTAGTGCTACTGGCGGTAAAATTCGTCGGTAGAGTGAAGGTATCGTCTTGATTTAAAACTGGAGAAATATATTGGCGATCAGGAACTTGTGGCAAACTAGCGAAATGTAGCTCTGTGGCAGTAAAGTTTTGTTTATCTAGTTTCTCTGTATCACCATAAAAAGCAATAATCGACGCCGGAATAGCAAAAGCCAACAACAAGACCGACACTAAAGTGCGGTTGAAAAAAACCAATAGAGATGAAAGGATTATTTTCATACTGTTTTTTCCTTACTTCTAAAAGAACGCACTATGTTGATCGCTTCTTCATAGATCACCACCAGGGCCGGTAAGACTATTAGTAAAATAAACCCGAGCGGTTGCCGAGCAAAATCTAACAAAAAACCAAGATAAGGAACGTGAAAGATTGTTTTACCAATAATTTGGCCTTCTGTTACCGGTTCCACATCAGCTGAATCATTGGCGTCACCCTTGGTAGTAAACTGCAACTGCCCTTCCTTTAATTCACTAGCAATTAGGCGGTGAGTGGTCGGGGTGTTGGAATTGGTGGTGGTAAAAGTAATGATGTCATCCACGGCGTAAGTTGGAGATTGCTTGACTAAAACTACTGCCCCCGTCTTGAGCGCTGGTTCCATCGAGCCAGATTGGACGATCTTAACTTCAAAACCATCAATCAGGGAAGTCTGCAGTAGCACCAAGAGCCCGCCCAGCACCAAAATGCCAAGAACAAAGATGTAATAACCAATATTTAGGAATTTTGTCATTACTGGGCAGACTTTCCAGTCTGACGTAGTGGCGCGAGCTTCGCTCGCGCCACGCCCGTCAAACTATAAATCTATCCTCCCGTATTTGGATTACAAAGGAACTTGTCATTATTTCGAGTTTGTACCGCGTAGAACTGCAGATCAGCCAGGAATGCATCCGTCTGAGACTGATTAATATTTGGTACATTACCATCACAAGTAGCTGTATTACCAGATAGTGTCATGTTACCCATACACCATTCAAGATGCACATATTGAGTTGTTCCAGGAGCGACTGTTGTACCAGAACCACTGTCAGCGTAAGTAATAGAAGCCAAGTCCTTAATATCAGTTGGACCAAACATTAGTCCTGACTTATTGCCACTGCTATCACTATACCAACCAGCCACCATTAAGTGACTACCCATTTCACCAGCCGGGGTGGTGGTGTCTCCAGCTTCTACTTCAGGATCAATATTGGTGTTTTCCAGATCTTGCTTGTTGGCTACAGTAAGACACATGTAAGCCTCGTTACTATCGACATGAAGTGAAATAAGATTTGAACCAGTATCTTGTGGCTTAACATCCTGAAAATCAAAGAAATTTTCATCTGTTAAATCTTTACTCTCCCATAGCTGACAATAACCACCTGGGGTTTGTGTATAGCCAGAAGTACAGGTCAATGTTGTAACAATTACATCATCAATATAACCACCGTAAGTATTATTAACTGAACCTAAGTCTCTAAAAACAATCTTGGTAGCGGTATCTACTGCCGTAAATTCGTAAGTATATTTCTTCCAATTAGTATTAGCTCCACCAGCATCTAGAGATCCTACCGAACCAGTCAATAGAGTAGTTGGCCCACTAGTAACAACTACTTCGTAACCAATCGTATTATCTCCGGCTCCGACATTTGGTCGAGGTGAGTGCCAGAAACTAAAGCGGTACTTTTGACCGGCTACGGTAGTAAGAGTCTGAGAAATAACTGATGAGCCAGTACTATCAAGTTCAGCATGTTGGAAGCCTTCTTGTGGAGCGCCAGCGGCGTTACGTTGAATTTCTAGACCAGGGCCAGACTCAACTACCCAAGAAGTTAGAGCACCAGTTGGATAAATAGCATAACCACCATTTGTCAAAACTGGTGTTTCAAAACCACCATTTAAAACAAGGTTATTAAGTCCTTCCACACATTTCTCTTGGCAAGGCTCGCCGTTGTAGTAAGCCTTGGTGTGATCGACTTTCAAATCGATACTTCCAGCCGTGAAGACGTTACCGGTCGATGTTTCAGTATCACTGAAGAAGGCACCGGTACCGCCTGCCACCAGTGCCAAAAGTGCCACCAACATCACTCCACTACTAATAATTCGTTTCATAAATGTAATTTTAGGTTAGTTAATTAACTTTCTTAATTATCTTCTTTCTTATCACTAGGGCCTGCTTCCATAAGCCCTGACCACCAAGCACTTTCAGTGAAAATGCTTGGTACGTCAAACCTTAAGTATTACTTTGTTACAATAATACTTAACTAAGAACTAAACTCTAACTCTGTGCAAAGGCAGCCACTTCGGATGGAGTATAGTCTACTAGTCCAGTTACATTATCTGCTGGATTAACATCTCCCCACCAATTGTTTTCGGCATTAAGAGTTCCTGGGAACTGAGTATTACCAACAACACCATTAGTAACATGCATTTGTCCTGCAACATTAAAGTTATTTTGGTTTACTAGGTTGTTACCCTCAAAAGTTTCAAGGCTGGTATAACCTGAGGTGCCAGAAAACTTGTTCAAAGAGACCAAACTACCATTAGCTTCTAAACCAAGTAATGGTCCTGTAGCAGTACCACCAAAGGTGTTACTGGTGAAATCCACATTTGTAGAAGCATTAGCTGGTGCAAGGCTAGCCGACCCATTTACATAAACCATTTGACTAGCATTTCCACCAAAAACGTTGTTTGAGAATGTATTATTGCTCTGTTGTCCACCAGTAAGAACAGCGTTTTTATTGGTAGCGGCAACAATATTATTGTAACGAACTGCTACGTTACCGTTATCACTCGTTAGATAAACTGCCGACTCACCAGTTCCATTAACGGTTAGCCCTTCAACCACCACATTATCAATTCCCGAGGCGATAGTCAGAGCACCACCGTAACCAGTTCCTACTCCAGTCAAACTGGTCACACTAGACCCAGCACCTGATAAAGTCAAAGATTTATTAACATTCACATCCTCCGTGTAAGTACCAGCAGCAACACAAACGGTCTGTCCAGGTGTGGCAGCATTCACTCCTTCTTGGATAGTATCAAGAGCTGGGTTAGCTCCGTTGTCATCAACAGTTATATCACATGTAGTTGGTGCCGTGTAAGCTCCAAGTACAGCCCCAACTGTAACTTCAGGAGTGTTTAAGCTAGCGCAGGTGAAGTTTGGATTGTTACGAGTCTGTACGGCGTAAAATTTAATATCGGCTGTCAAACTATCAGTCTGAGCGAGGTTATAGACACCAGCACCCAAAACGCAATCGTTACCACTAAAGGTTCCAAAACAGTAGTTAATAGCCGATGGAAGAGTACCTGGACTAAGGATGGTTCCGACTGTTTGCCAGACACCACTGATAGCTGATAGGGATCCACTCTGAGTGCCAAGCTTGAAGTTCAAAAATTGACCTAGTTCACCACCTCCTGCTCCTGGAGTAACGTCACCAGCGGTGGTCTCAGGATCATTTGTTCCGTTATCATGATTCCCTTTCTCCTCAACCATAGCGCAGACAAAGGCTTCATTGTCTTCATTATTTAGTGTATACGTTACAGTTCCTTTATCCAGTGGCTTTAAGTCAGAAAAGCTAAAAGAGAAAGCATTTGGGTTGGTAGTAAAACCAACTAAATTGTTTAAGTCTGACGGCGTATGAGCAATTCCTGTTATAGCAATATCTACCGCACCAGCCGCAAAAACATTTCCAGTTGAAGTCTCTGTGTCACTAAAGAAGGCTCCGGTTCCTCCGGCTACGACAGCGGCCATAAAGACCA
>CAYRMI010000002.1:0-58454 GCA_964425625.1 uncultured Candidatus Saccharibacteria bacterium
AGGTCGGGGGTGATGCCGTCAACTCCTCCTGGGCCGATGCTACCTACGAGTATGTCTACTCGCTGACCTCCCATAATGGCACCCTCTACGCCGGGTTAGGCTCCACCGCTGGTGATGCCGAAGTCTGGGCCTATAACGGCAGTACCTGGAGCAAGGTCGGGGGTGATGCCGTCAACTCCTCCTGGGCCGATGCTACCTACGAGTATGTTTTCTCGCTGACCTCCCATAATGGCACGCTCTACGCGGGGCTTGGCTCTAATGCCGGTGATGCCGAAGTCTGGGCCTATAACGGCAGTACCTGGAGCAAGGTCGGGGGTGATGCCGTCAACTCCTCCTGGGCCGATGCTACCTACGAGTATGTCTACTCGCTGACCTCCCATAATGGCACCCTCTACGCCGGGTTAGGCTCCACCGCCGGCGACGCCGAAGTCTGGGCTTTCCCCACACCGACTATCGCTGGTACCTTAACCGGTAGTTCAGCTTTCAATAATTTCAATCTCGCCGATGGCGCGCGGGTTTTTAGTAGCAGTGCTTCCACTTCTAACTTAACTATGGCTAGCTCCACGAGAATAGAAACCAACGCCAACCTTAGTGTGGCAGGAACCCTAACCGCCAACCCCGGCACCACCCTCACCTTGGCCTCTGGCGCTACCACCACCGTCGGTACCCTAAACCTCCTTGGTGCCGCTAGTAGCACCATCACTCTTAATAGCACCGCCTCCGGCACACAGTCCAACTTTGTCCTCACTGGTTCATCAGCGGTGACATATACAACTATCAAAGACAACACTGCCTGTGGTAGTGTCGGTGGTGTCATCGATGTATCGGGGGCTAATAACACCGATGGTGGCAACACCACCTGCTGGACCTTTGTGGCGGAAACAGGTTCTTCAAGTCTAGCCTTAGCGCAGTCATATACTTTCTATACCGGAGAAGCCACCACCACCCTTGGTACTATCACTATCACCGACGCCCTGACCCCAACCATTACCGCGGCTAACAACCTTCGCCTCACCATCGCCACTACGACCACCAACTTCCGGTTTGATACGGGGGTCACCACCCCGACCTTTGGTGGTAGTGCTTCCGGTAAAGTAGCGGGTACAGTTTCCTATGAAGACGGGGGAGCCACCCTCCTCATCGACGTCACAGAGAACTTCGCGGCTACCAATACGCTCACTATCGCTGGTATACAAGTCGGTAGCTTTGGCACTGTTTCTACCACCACCAGCCAGCTTCAGCTACACACCGATGGTAACAGTACCGGTACCCCAGCGGCACAATCAAACGAAACCTTCCGGATCACTGGCCTGCTGACACTAGCCAACCACGACGCCGGACAAGCCGATAACCAATTTAGTTACCAAAACCGGACTGAGGCTACCTTCTTTGCTTTCAAGCTTACCCCGACCGGAGAAACAGCCACCATGACGGATATGGTCGTGACCTTAAGTGGTATACAACCAGGGTTAACCACCGAGAAACTCCATACCTTCAAACTCTACCGCGATAACAACAACGATGGACTACTAGATGGTGGTGATACACTGATTGATAGCAACGGTATCATGACTATCAATGGTCAACATGGCGCCATCACCTGGAGCACCGACTTCCTCGCTACCACTACTTCTGACTACCTCATCATCGCCGACACGGTGGGGATTGATTTTGATGATGCGATTGTCTTCTTACTCCCCACCACTGGTATCACCGCCACGGGTCAAACCTCAAACTACCAACCCACCATCAGCAGTACCGTCTCAGACATCCAACACCACCGTTTCCGCAGTGGTGGAGGCAAAAGCAACGCTGACCGGGTGGGTGGCGCACCACCAGCGGGGGGTAGTGTGGAGACTGGGGGTGAGAGTGGTGGCGGGAATCAGACTGGCGAAGTACCGGAAGGGGAGAACATCGTCGCTGATCCTGACTTTAGACAGCCTACTAACACCGGTACCCCAGACAACCAATGGACTAACCCGACTAACGCCTATAACTCCGATGGGGTCTACGCCACCGCTTCTTCCACCAACTTCAGTCAATCGTACTACAACTTCGGCTTTGGTATCCCCCAGGGCAACGCCATCAGTGGTATAGCAGTGAAGCTCGATGCTTCTGGTACTACCGCCGCGGGCACCATTGACGTTGCGCTCTCGTGGGACAATGGCAATTCATACACCACCGCCAAAGCCACCCCCACCTTAAGTGGCGGCGACATTGTCTACACCGTGGGCGGGCCAGGCGACACCTGGGGACGAAACTGGAGCCAGAGTGAGTTTGCGAATGGTACCTTTATCCTGCGTATTAAGGCAGAGCCTTCAAGCAACACCCTTAAGCTCGATGCTCTCGAGGTACGCGTCCATCACCAAGCCACCGGTGGCGGGAGTGGTGGCGGGGGGAGGAGTTAGAGGGGCTAGGAGGGCGAGTGGTTGGGGTTGGCTTGTTTAACAACCTAAACCAAATCCCCTAAATGTACCTGTTAACAGGTACATTTAGGGGAGGGTCATTGAAGATGGTCAAAAAAAGAGGTGGCAAAATCCGAAGGATTTTGCCACCTTAGGCCACTACCTAATGGCACAAGTTATACACAATATAACTATTAATAGGTAAAAATCTGGCAGTAGTTTGCTAAAATAGAACAGTAAAGTAATTATTAAAAAAACAAAATATGAACACACAAAATATTATTAATGCCACTTGGCAATCCTTAGTTGCTTCCACTCTAGCCATCGCTATAGTGGCGGTTAGCTTCTTTATTATTGAGCCTCAGATGGGTCAGGCAGCCACTAGTGGTCCATTTACCATCAAGACTACTATTACCGATGAGATATCCTTTACCGCTAATGCTACCAACGTCACAGCGACTGGTTCTATTAATGGTATTACTGGAGGTACCGCTAACGGTTCGACTAGTGTCACAGTGCGTACCAACAGCAACACTGGCTATAGTATGACGATTGCTTTTGCAAGCAACTCGACAGACAATGCCATGAAAGGAGATGTGAGTGGTAGTACAGCAATTCACGACTATCCAGCAGTATCATCGACTACGCCAACCTTCCTGTTTTCCACCGCTAGTACCTCTTCGGTGTTTGGTTATACCGTGAGTGCGGATGCCGGTGCTACTGACTTGGCCCAGGCTTTCTTGGATGATGGAGCTGATTGTAATATTCCAATCGGTAGTGGTGGAGCTTACACCGCAGACCGCTGTTGGATGGAACCAATGACTAGTGCTTTTGAAATAATCGATCGAGGCACAGCGGCTGCTTCTGGCGCCACTAGTACGATCCACTTCCGCGTGCATGTACCAAACCTACCTAACCCATCGCTAGTAGCCGACACTTATACGGCCACGGCAACCTTGACAGCAGTTAACCAGTAGCGATATTGTAGTCACATCTTATGACTACAAAAATGTGTGTTCAATTTTGTATCTCTATTGTAGTAGCTGGTTTGGCCATAAGTTTTTTGCCTAACGTTGGTCTAGCCCAAGACAACACCCCCACTTCTGATGAGGGTGTTGTTGCTAGTTCTACCGAAATAACTAGTCCAGTGGTGGTGGAGGAAATCCCTTGGTTTCGTATCGAGAAGTTGACGGGTGATAATCAAGCGATCGGTGACTTTGTGGTGGGGCCAGGGCGGGCGGAGATAGAAGTAAAGCCTGGTCAGACGGTGATTTATGAAATATCAGTCTCAAACCGAATTAGTGATAATCGCATCTTTGAGCTGACGGTGGAAGACGTGGCTGGTTCAAATGATGCCAGTCAAGCGGTGGTATTGCTCGGTGACGCGGTCGGACCATACACGATTAAGGACTATATTTCTTTCCCTAAAAATACCTTCACCCTTCGCCTAGGGGAAAGAGCTCGTATTCCAGTAACGGTATCCATACCACCAAACGCTGCTCCGGGTGGCTATTATGGTAGTGTGCTCGTGTCTACAGTGCAGGAAGAGCCCTTAAGTGAAGGACAGACCACTAGGTCACCTATTGTCGCTAGGGTGGGGACACTATTTTTTGTGACGGTGCCTGGGGAAATGAAATATGAAGGAGAAACCAAAGCTTTGACTCTAAAAAATAATCGTTTTTGGTATGAGAAAGGACCGATAGTTTTAAATGTAATTTACGAAAATACTGGTTCGGTTCACCTTAATCCCTACGGCGAATTGCGCATCAAGAATCTGTTTGGTGAGGAGGTAGGTTTTGTTGAGTTGGAACCTTGGTTTGTTCTCCCTAAATCACTTCGTTCACGAGAAGTGACTTGGGATCGAGAATTGTTGTTTGGGCGCTATGTGGCTAGTGTCAGCATTAACCGTGGCTACGAGGATATAGTCGATGAGCAATCAGTGGTCTTTTGGGTCTTGCCGTGGAAAGTGGTAGCTGGTATTTTTGCTCTGGTATTTATCATCTTCTTTGGTTTTAGAATCTTCTTTAGAACGTTTGAGTTTAAACGCAAGACTTAGCTTGTCTCTATGACGCTTCGTTCCTTTACAATCTTGACAGCAGAAACTCTAGTCTTGACGGGAGTAATTTTGTCTATTTTGTTAGTTGGGGAAGCACAGGTACGGACTAGTACGAGCTATAAGTTAGAAAGTGATAGTATCAACTTCGGTGGTGGTTTATCGTCTTCTTCCAACTATTCCCTAGAAAGTACCGGAGGGGAGATAGCAACCGGTAAGTCAGACAGTGCTTCCTATAGCTTGAGGGCTGGCTATCAGCAGATGCAAGAGGTGTTTATTAGTATGACAGCCCCTGGAAATGTAATAATGACGCCCAGTATAGGCGGTCTTACTGGCGGTACGGCTAATGGTTCAACTAGTGTGAATGTAATAACGGATAGTCCAAGTGGCTATTCACTAACCATCAGGGCTGAGAGTTCGCCTGCTATGCAAAAAGGGGCTGATACTATAAATGACTACGTACCAGAAGCGTCACCCAATCCCGACCCGTCATTTATCACCGCTGCTACTGATGCCCACTTCGGCTTTTCGCCCCAAGGGTCTGATGTGGTTTTGCGATACCGAAATAATAGTTCAATTTGTAGTGCTGGTTCTCTTAGTACGGCAGAGGTTTGTTGGGATGGGTTTTCAACGTCAGAAAAATTACTAGCCTCTGGGGGTGACAATCAACCCAGTGGCGCCACTACCACGCTTTACTTTAAGGTAGAACTGGGCGGTAATGTGACTAGACCGCCAGGAGCTTATATTGCCACTACTACCTTAACTGCTTTGCCACTATGAAATATGGTATTGTTTTGCTGTTAATTTTTGCCATATTTATCCCAAGCGCTACTTCGGCAGTGACAAGTGATTTTAATATTAGGGCCTTTGTGGGGGATGATATAACTCCGCCCAGTACCCCAGCTTTACTGGCTGCTATGCCAGTGGCGCAAACTCAGATAGATGTTGACTGGGGTACTTCAACCGATAACTGGATTTTGGGCGGGTACGTATTGCTGCGCGATGGTCTACCGATTGCGACCACTACTTTGACAAATTATAGCGATACTGGCTTGACCCCAGCCACGCTTTATAATTATGAGGTTTATGCTTTTGATACCGCCAATAATATTTCTTCCACCTCAAATAGCCTGGCGACCAGTACTTTTGCCGTACCAGTTACTCCCACCACCACACCAGCGGTGAGTAAGCCACCGTCAGGTACACAGATACTGATGCTAGAGAATTTCTCGAGCACGGAGAATGAGACGTCGGTAAATCTAGCCTGGGACACCAACATGCCGTCTCGCTTCACTCTGCGCTGGGGGCGAACTGATACTTATAATGGTGGTTATATTGAAAGTGATGTCTATCAGTTAAATCATAAGACAATCATTTCAGATTTGGAACCAGGAACAGTCTACCTTTTTGAACTAATCGGACACTCGGCGTTGGGGCGTACTGTGCTACTTAAAACGGGTGAATTTACAACTGCTACCAGAGAAGCTAATCGTATTGTACCAAACGTGGAGCGACTAGTGGCGGAAGTGGTCAAAACTGACGTCCGTTTACAGTTTGCTCTACCGGCTACTGAAGTCGGGGCGCGTGTGCGGGTTGTTAGGAGTCATTTTGGTTGGCCGGCTAGTCCTTATGATGGGGCAATTATTTTTGAAGGTAATGCAAATGAAATCTGGGACAGGCAGGCCTTGCGTGATCATAAAGTCCAATATTATACCGTCTTTGTTATTGGCGAGGATGGTAGCCTTTCTTCCGGGGCAGTGGTGGTGGCCAGATGGGTGGCTGATACAGAAATGGGTACAGGGGAGGGAGAAGAAAAAGATGATAAAGTCGTTGTGCCGATACAGCCAGAGCCAGAAATTCTCCTCCCGCTCTTAAGTGAAGATGAGATTGTTATTAAACAAGGAGATAATATCTTTACTTTTTTAACTGAAGCAATTGCACTCTCTTATCATGAACCATTCAGTATCAGTATTAGTAAAGACGCCTTACCTAAACACCTGAAGGTAATTATAGTGACCTTACTCGATCCAACCGATCAAAGACAGAGTTACTCTTTCTTACTTAGGATTAACAAGGACGGGACAGCTTACGAAGCAATGATTGCTCCACTTGAGGTGGCTGGAACTTCACGCTTGCAAGTTGAAGTATTTGATTTTGAGCAGTTGGTAGTAGGCCGGTATCGTAAGCAAATAGATTTTGTTCTAACCGAAAAGATCACTCCAACAGTCGTTTTCCCGGATGCACTAATTCAACCGTTCAAAAATACTTCTGGATTTATATTTGGGACAGGGGTGTTTGCGCTTTTTATTTGGCTATTTTTCTGGCGTCGCGGGCGTAAAACTGAGGATAAGCTCTAGTGTTCTTTTACTGGTTTGTCGCTATAGTATTGGTAGTTATAATTTTTAGTAAAGAGCTTTACAAACATATGATTAAAGTAGCAATTAATGGATTTGGTCGTATTGGTCGAACTTTCTTTCGTCTAGCCTATGGTAATCCTAACTTCGAAGTAGTGGCGGTGAACGATCTTGGTGATATAAATAATTTAGCCTACCTTTTGGAATATGATTCAGTTTATGGTCGTAGTCCATTTACAGTGGCCGTTAAAGACAGCTCTTTGCAAGTTCAAGGCAAGACCGTAGCCTTCACGCAAGAGAAAGAACCAAACAACCTACCCTGGGGACAAATGGGGGTAGACATAGTGGTTGAATCGACTGGTTTCTTTACTAGCTATGAAGGAGCCAAGTTACATTTGGAAGCTGGGGCAAAGCGAGTAGTCATTTCAGCGCCAGTCAAAGGTGAAGCAGATCAAGCTGGGGTGGCTGGAGCAACGGTTTTGATGGGAGTAAATGAAGAGATGCTTGATTCTTGTCTTATCACTTCTAACGCCTCTTGCACCACCAACGCCACCAGCCCACTAATTGCTATTCTGAAGCAAGCAATCGGTATCGATAAAGCAGTTCTCAATACCGTTCATGCCTATACCGCTTCTCAGACTCTAGTTGATGCTCCTAGCAAGAAGGACTTCCGCGCTGGCCGAGCCGCTTCTCTAAATATTGTTCCGAGCACGACTGGGGCGGCGATTGCTACTACTCTGGCTCATCCGGAATTGACTAACAAATTTGATGGTATCGCCATGCGGGTACCAGTACCAGTCGGTTCAATCGTGGATGTAACCTTTATTGCCAGTCGTAACACAACCGTCGAAGAGGTAAATAATGCACTTATAAACGCTAGCAAAGATGCTCGCTGGCGAAATTTATTTGCTGTGACTGATGAAGAGATTGTTTCCACTGACATTATTGGCTCTCGCGTCGGTTCGATTGCCGACCTGTCTTTTACAAAAGTAGTTGATGGTAATCTCGTAAAAGTACTGGCTTGGTATGATAATGAAACTAGTTACACTCAGACTTTAGTGGAGCATGTGCAGGCTATAGCTAGACGTTTGTAATATATTTATGGCCAATTTGGCAATAATTAAAACTATTCATCTAGCGACTGACCATGCTGGACTAGAGCTCAAAGACGCTGTTGGAGCTTGGCTTAGCGAAGCAGGTTATAAAGTGTTTGATCATGGAGCCAAAACCTATGTTGCAGAAGATGATTATCCGGACTATATAAGTCAAGCCGCTAAGGCCGTAAGTAGCGCACCAGAAGGAGAGCGAGCGATAATTTTTGGTGGGTCGGGTAATGGTGAAGCGATGATGGCCAACCGCTATCCTAATGTCAGAGCAGCTGTTTATTATGGTGGTGTACCAGAAATTGTCGCCCTCTCCCGCGAACATAATGATGCCAATATTTTGTCTATCGGGGCGCGTTTTGTAACTTTTCTTGAGGTCAAAGATGTAATCTCTGTTTGGCTAAATACCGCGGTAGCGAAGGATGAGAAGTACGTGAGGAGAAACAAGAAAATCGAACTTTACACTAAGCAAATTCGCAATCTATGATACCTATTGTACCGGCCGTAATACCTAGTTCAGCGTCTTTTTTGCGCGAACTATTACCGCAGCTCCATTTTTCCCCAGAGATACACGTTGATGTGGTGGATGGACAATTTGTACCCTTTACTTCTTGGCCCTATGAACCAGTCGGAGCGCCGGTAGAAACTAAGAGTGTGACTGACTCTTTTACTTTAGAAGTAGATTTGATGGTCAATAACCCGCTACAAGCCGGAAAGGATTGGTTGGAAGCCGGGGCCGATATGTTAGTATTTCACATTGAGACAATAACTTTAAATGACTTTAAAGAGTTTGCCGAGCAGACTAAAGTTTCGCTTGGAATTTCGGCTTTAAATGATACTCCGCTCGAGGATTTGTTCACCTACGCTGATTATGTTGATTATATACAGTTAATGGGGATTGCTAAAATTGGTGCTCAAGGACAATCTTTTGATGAAAGAGTATTGGAGCGAATCGAGATAGTTAAGCGTCATTTTCCTAGGTTACCAATCTCAGTTGATGGTAGCGTCAATAAAGATACAATCAAACGTTTAAGTCAGGCGGGGGTAGATCGACTAATTTGCGGTTCGGCTATCGTGAAGGCGAAGGATCCTAAGATTTCTCATTATAATTTGTCTCAACTTTTAACCACCAACTAACAACTTAAGTCTACTTTGTTTTTCTTTAGCCTGTTATACTCTCTTAAGTATATGCATTACATTACATCGGCTGAGGTAACTGAGTTAGAATTAAAAGCCAATCAAATTCGGCAAAGTATTATTGAGATGCTGGTGGCAGCAGGCAGTGGACACACCGCTGGTCCGTTGGGGATGGCGGATATTTTTACGTTACTCTATTTTAAAGTGCTTCAGCACGACCCCAAAAACCCTCTCTGGGAAGAGCGTGATCGAGTAGTGCTATCAAACGGCCACATTTGTCCGGTCTTGTATGCTACGCTGGCCCATGCTGGTTATTTTCCGATTGAGGAACTCATCACGCTAAGAAAATTTGGTTCTCGCCTACAGGGACATCCACACCGTACGGCTTTGCCGGGGATTGAGACTAGTTCTGGTCCACTCGGTTCAGGTCTATCCCAAGCCGTCGGAATGGCCTTAGCTGAACGGATTGATAATCCCTATTCATCAAAATATATCTATTGTTTGGCTGGTGATGGCGAATTAAATGAAGGACAAATCTGGGAAGCTGCCATGCTGGCTGGTAAGGAGAAGCTTCATAATCTAATTCTTATTATTGATCGTAATGGTATTCAAATTGATGGTTATACCAAAGACGTGATGCCCCTTGAACCACTCGCAGAAAAATTTGAAGCTTTCAATTTTGATGTGCAGGAAGTTGATGGTCATAATATAAGAGCCGTAAATGATGCTATCGGCAAAGCTCAAGCAATTTATAGTCAACCTTCAGTTATTATTGCGCATACAATCGCCTCTAAAGGGGTGGATGTGTTTGAGCGCGATTTTCGTTGGCATGGCAATCCACCTGGGAAAGGTCCAGAAGATAGGGTGCCAAAAGACAAACAAGCCGAAGTAGCTCTGACTAAACTCAGGACGTTGGCGGGACTTATTGCTAAAGAGAATATTGATTAAATATTGATTATGAGAGCATCACACTTAGATAAAAATTTTGCTACCAAGGAAATGATCGTGTTGCCGAGTCGAAATGGCTATGGTGATGGTTTGGTGGAGGCAGGCAAACGAGACTCAAGAATCGTGGCTTTATCGGCTGACTTGACCGAGTCCACCCGTACCCTACCTTTTGCTGAGCTTTTTCCAGAACGCTTTGTGCAAGTGGGTATTGCCGAACAAAATATGGCCTCAGTAGCCTCTGGTATGGCCGCCATGGGGAAGATACCTTTTATTGCCTCCTATGCTATGTTCTCGCCAGGACGCAACTGGGAGCAGATACGTACTACGATTGCTTACAATAATAGTAACGTGAAGGTGATTGGCGCTCACGCTGGGATATCAGTTGGTCCAGATGGAGCCACTCATCAAGCGATAGAAGACTTAGCGATTATGCGAGTGATACCAAACATGATTGTGATTGCACCGGCTGATTTGCATGAAGCAAGAAAAGCGATTTTGGCAGCGGCTAAATACGAAGGCCCAGTCTATATCCGTGTTGGGCGTAGCAATACACCGGTGGTGACTACGCCGGAGTCGCCGTTTGAAATTGGTAAGGCAGAGATAATGTATGCGCGTAAAAATGAAGCAAAGACAAACATCACTTTGGTGGTAACAGGGACGTTACTTTACAATGCCCTAAAAGCAGCCGAGATACTTGAGGAGGGTGAGCTGGGAGTGAGTGTTTTACATATGCCGACTATTAAGCCACTTGATACTGAAGCTTTACTAAAAGTAGCTAAGGAAAGTGCTGGTCTAGTAACAATTGAAGAGCACCAAAAAATTGGTGGCCTGGGTAGCGCGGTAGCTGAGTATTTGGCGGAAGCGCATCCGACTAAGATTTTGCGGATTGGAGTAGATGATCGGTTTGGCCAGTCTGGAGAACCGGAAGAATTGATAGAGCATTATGGCATGGGTGTATCTCATATTGTAGAGGCAGGGAAGAAGTTTCTAACTTAAACCAAAAATCGGCCAGCTGGCCGATTTTTGGTTTGAACGCAACTCTAAATTAACTAACTTTTACTGCTTCATAAGAAGCGGGGCGGTTTTTGAGGTGCTCCAATAAGGCACTTTCTGTCAGTAGTCCAGCTTGAGCACCGACGTACTGTACTACCGACATAGAATTGACTGGTCCCCAGGTGAGGGCTTCGGCCGGGGTCTTACCTAAAGCAATAGCAGCGGTAAAAGTGGAGGCAAAGGAGTCGCCGGCACCGGTACGATCGACTGGTGGCTTAGGGTCAGGGTACATCGGCATAAACCAGGCCTGGTCATGCTCATCAACCACAAAAGCGCCATTTGGACCATCGGTGATGACTGGTAAAGTTGGTCCGAGTTTTTTAAATTCACGCAGTAGGGTAGGGACATTTTGCTCAGTTGTCCTTAGTATTTCCTGCGCTTCTTCTTTGTTGCAGAAGAAGATTTCGGTGGCTTCGTAAAGATCTTTGAGCACTTCATGACCGAGTTTGATTTGGAAAGTACCGGGTTGAAAGACAAGCTTAGTATCGTTATGTTTTACATATTCTGCTATTTCATGGTGTAAGGGTAAGCCATGCTCGCCAATCGAGGAAAAATAGAGATAACGTGGAGCTACCGCAAAGTCAGGTAACGTATAAGGAAAAACCTCATGTTTGATCAGAATAGTGCGCTCTGGACCATAGCGCAGTACGTAGTGATAATTAGTGGCTTTGCCTTCGTGTAATTTTACGTATTCGGTATTGACCCCTTCGGTGCGCAGGGCTTCGAGGCAATCTTTACCGTTACGATCATGTCCGAGATTGGTCACGAGGGCAGTTTTAAGTCCCAGGCGATGGGCTGACACGGCGGCGTTTGGCGAATTGCCAACAGCGTTTACGATTACCACTTCCTCATAAGGTAGCTTGCTTCCAAAAGGCATGTGTAGAGTATAGCGACCGGTATCCATGTCCTGACTGACGTCAGCTGCGTCTTTGTTTAGTTGTATAAAAGCATCGACGACAATATCGCCGATGGCAACAAAATCATATTGTTCTGACATATGTTAATTATCATAACATTTATACTAGCTGGCCTTGGTGGCTATTTTACTTTTTTGGGGAGTAGTGCAGGCAGGGCTTTTGTGTGATATCTTGTTGGCATATGACAGCAACATTGCCAATCAAAAAACGTGTAAGTGAAGATAAAAACTTTGATTTAAAGGAATTAATACCAGCGGTTATTTATGGGCCAAAGCAGGACTCGGTATCAGTGATGGTAAACCGTAAAGAATTTGAGAAAATGTTTAAGGTGGTGGGAGAATCATCTGTGATTGAACTGACTGGTCTAGAAAAAACGATTACAACGCTGGTTAAGGACGTTACTTTTGCACCAATCAAGGGTGGAATTGTGCATATTGATTTTTATGCTTTGGAGAAGGGGAAAGAGGTTGTCACTCATGTCCCGTTACACTTCATTGGTGAGTCGGCAGCGGCTAAGCTTGGGGCGGTGGTGAATAAAGTCATGCACGAAGTGACCGTGACCTGTCAGCCAGCTGACTTACCGACTTATCTTGATATTGATTTGAGTTTAATTGATACCGTTGAAGCGAAAATTACAGTGTCTGATATTGTCTGTCCTAAGGGAGTCAAAATAAATGCTGAGCCGGCAGAAGTAGTGGCGCTGGCAGAAATAATAAAAGAAGAAATAGAGCCAGAGGTGGTAGTTGATATAAAAGATATTCCTGTGGAACAAAAAGGAAAGGAAGAGGAAGTTGTCGCCTAAACTTCACTCTAGACAGAAACAAAGACACCTAGTCGGATACGACTAGGTGTCTTTGTTTCGGTTGGGGTTTGGTATAATGATTTTTAATTATGCAACAGATTGTTTTTTTGGTGAGCTTTGTTTTTATTGGTCTGTTCGTGTTTGTTTCGCCGATCATGGCTGAAACTGAAGCCGAACGAAGGACTCGGCTTGAGACAGAGCTACAAAACGTAGAGCGACAAATTTTGACTCAGAGCCGGTTAGTAGAAGACAAACAATTGGAGCGTCGTTCACTCGAGCGAGACGTGTCAATTATTGAAGGTCAAATAAAACAAGCCCAGCTTGGTATTCAGGCCCGAGCGGTAGCAATTATCCAGTTGGAAGACCAGATTGGTGAAAAGGCTATCACTATTAATATTCTCGAGGATAAATTGAAAAAGCAGAAAGAGTCATTAGCTGATTTGATAAGAAAATCAGTCTTGCTAGACAATTATTCTTTAGTGGAAGTGATGCTTAGTCGACAAAACTTCTCTGAGTTTTTTAGCGATGTAGCCACTTACCAGTCACTTAAAGAATCGCTAAATGAATCTTTGACCGTGTTGGAAGCGATTCATCGTGATACCTATGCGCAAAAAAGTCAGCTTGAGTCTAAACAGGAAACAGAAGCCGAAATGAAACGAATTCAAGAACTGCAAAAAGTTGAAATAGAACAAAAAGAGAAAGAAAAAGAGAGTATTCTTAAGGTCACTAAAGGAGAAGAAAAAGCCTATCAACAACTACTAGAATCACAACAGCGCACAGCTTCACAACTTCGAAACGCACTCTTCCAGCTTCTAGGCGGTGGTGGGGGCATTCCTTTCCCAGAAGCAGTTGAGTTAGCTAGTTATGCGCAACGCCAGACGGGGGTAGCAGCTTCGCTTATTTTGGCAATTTTGGAGCAAGAGACAAACCTCGGCTCCAATCTTGGTAGTTGTGTTTATAACGATATCCGTGGTGGTAAGGTGGTAATGCATCCCGATCGTGATGCACCAATCTTCTTGGCCGTCTCAGCGGTTTTGGGTTTTGATCCAGTCACTCGTACCGTCTCTTGCCCGATTGTCAGTAACGGACAGCGTTATGGCTGGGGTGGAGCTATGGGTCCTTCGCAGTTTATTCCTTCAACTTGGGCTATTTACGGTGGAATTGTTAACCAGGGTAGTGGTTGGACTTATAACCAAGCGGATGATGCGATTAGACGGATTAATGGTAGTGGTTTGCCAGCCAATCCATTTAACAATCGTGATGCTTTTCTGGCGACGGCTTTACTATTACGTGATAACGGCGCTTCGGGTACTTATAGTAGCGACCGTTTAGCGGCCTTACGTTATTATGCTGGTTGGGGTGGAGCGACCAGTCCAGCCAATGCTTTTTATGGTGATCAAGTAATGAATCGTAAAGCCAGATTACAACAAGAGATGCAAGTCCTCTTAGGAAGTTAGCAAGAAAGTTGCTTTATTACGTAACTTTGCTATAGTAGCCACCACATATGAAAGCTGATATTCACCCAAAAAATTATCGTCTAGTCATTTTTAAAGATAACTCAAGCAGTGAGCGATTTTTAATTGGATCAACTATAGAAACAAATAAGACCGATACCTGGACAGATGGCAAAGAGTACCCACTGGCTTCAGTGGAAATTTCTAGTGCCTCGCACCCATTTTATACTGGTCAAGAGAAAATTATGGATACCGCTGGACGGGTAGAGCGATTCAAGGCTAGAGCCTCAAAGGCCGCTACCGAAAGCAAGAAACGTTAACCGAGCACCTTCTAGTTTGTTACAATCTAGAATATGATTTTGTTACCTTGTCAATTCTCACTTGTTTTTTGACGTAGCTTGCAGAGAACGTGCTCGGCGGATTTTTGTATGGTCAAAAATAAGATATTATAAAGATATGGATTATAATGAAACAGAACTAGAGACCTTTAGAGAGAATCAAAAAACTCAATTTTTGGCCAGTCAATTTGATTTACTCTCAGCAAAGATAAAAGAATCTCTAGACCTAGGAGAAGCCGACCCGGCTTTAGCGGAAATGGCTAATGAAGAGGTTACTAAAATCGAACAACAAAGACAAAATTTATATACAGAGATGCAAAGAATCATGGAGGCTAATAAGGAAGAGGAAGAGAAGCCATATGGAGTAATCTTAGAGGTTAGAGCCGGAGCTGGGGGTGATGAAGCAGCTCTTTTTGCCGAAGAGTTAGCGTCTATGTATTTGGCTTTTGCTGAGCGTAAGGGCTGGGCCTATTCTACCGAGCATGAGTCGCGTGGTCCTTCGGGTGGTTACAAGGAGGCAACGTTTGAAATTGTTCATCCTAAGGTGTATGAAAATTTGCGTTACGAGACTGGTGTGCATCGAGTGCAACGTATCCCGGTGACCGAGAAAATGGGACGCATTCATACATCAACAGCGTCAGTGGCTATTTTGCCAATGCGACGTAAACCGACGATAGAGATTAACCCGACCGATATTATGATGGAGTTTTCCCGCTCTGGTGGGGCTGGTGGACAAAACGTAAATAAAGTAGAAACAGCGGTACGTTTGGTACACTTACCAACCGGTATTGAGGTGCGTAGTCAGTCAGAGCGTTCGCAGCTAAAAAATCGCGAGAAAGCGATGAGTATTTTGGTAGCCAAACTAGAAGCAGCTCATGAAGAAGAGGAAGCACGTTCCCATGCTTCTGAGCGTAAAAACCAAATTGGCACAGGTGATCGCTCGGAAAAAATTCGAACTTACAATTTCCCACAAAACCGAATAACAGATCATCGAATAAAGGTTTCTTGGCACAATATGGAAGGGGTGATGGCTGGCGGAATTGAACCAATTATTGATGCTTTAGAAGCCTACGCTAGTGGGACGGAGGTGGTTGCGCCTGATTAGCTAATATGATAGCATCACGGAGCTTAAGCGCAGTGCGCTTTTTTGCTTAGTATTCATTATGTCAACACACACGAACAATTCATCACTTATCGAGCGCCTTTTTAATGTTGGTGCTCACTTTGGTTTTAAAAAGAGTCGACGTCATCCAACCGTCACACCATTTCTCTATGGTACAAAAGAAGGAAACGATATCTTCGATTTGGAAAAGACTTCAGATCTTATCGCGAAAGCTACTGAGGTAATAAAGGAGGCTGGACTTAGTGGTAAAACAGTTGTCTTTGTCGGGACCAAGACCGAAGTAGTTGATATCGTCACTAAAGCAGCCGAAAGAGTGGCTATGCCTTACGTGGTTAATCGTTGGATAGGAGGTATGCTGACTAACTTCTCAGAAATTAAAAAGCGTATTAACCGATTAGAAGAACTCCAGACTGGCACCGCTTCAGGTGAGTTAGAAAGAAAGTACACCAAAAAAGAACGCATGGTACTTAGTCGCGAGGCCACTAAGCTCGATCATAACTTTAAGGGTATTAGTAAGCTCTCACGTATTCCAGATTTGATGGTAGTAGTTGACCCTCGTCATGATAATATTGCAGTCAAAGAGGCTCGAAATATGAAAGTACCAATTATCGGAATTATGAGTTCAGATTGCGATGTGTCACTGGTTAATTATCCCGTACTAGTCAACGACTCGCTAAAAGGTAGTGTAACGACGGTACTAGAGGAGTTAACTTCTGCCTTGGCTACTGGTCAATCGGCTTATGTGCCAAAACCAGCCACGCCAAGAACGATGGATGCTCGTCCGCGTCCACGTACTCCACGCCAATAAGGATAGATGTTGCGATTAATTGTTCTTTAGTAAATCAATAAACTGGAAAATTATCTATGGAAATAACTTCAACCCAATTAAAGGAACTACGCGATAAGACTGGTATCTCGGTGATGCAGTGCAAGAAAGCGCTAGAAGAGGCTGACGGTGATATGGAGAAAGCAGTGATTATTCTCAAGCGTAAGCGTAGTGAAGCGGCTGACAAAAAGTCAGACCGTGAACTAGGTGCTGGTTCGATTGGTTCTTATGTACATAATACCCACGAAGTAGCGGCGATGGTACTACTGGCTTGTGAGACTGACTTTGTGTCTAAAAATGAGGAGTTTGTGGCGCTGGCGCGTGATATTGCAATGCATGTGGCGGCTACTAATCCAACCTATATTACTAAAGTTGAAGTACCAGCAGAGGTACTAAAGAAGGCAGAAGAAGTATTCTTACGTGAAGTAACTGATAAGCCAGCTGAGATGCAGGCAAAAATAATCGAAGGTAAGATGGCCTCCTATTTCAAAGAGCAAATTCTACTTGAGCAACCATTCATTAAAAATCCTGAAACTACTATTGGGGAAATGATTACTGGAGCGGTGCAAAAATTTGGTGAAAATATTTCGGTGGTTCAGATTTCTCGTCTGTCAGTAAAGTAATGATCGTTTATGTTTAGTGCTGGACCACTATTTTTAATCAGTGCCAGTTTGTTTGTTGTGTGGTCTTTCGTGACCAGGCAAGAACAAGTTCGAGGTAGCCGACTTTTTCTCTCTGGTTTAAGGGCTCGGTGCGATAGTGTTTTTGAAGCGGTGTATCTTTATTTACGGGAACGAGTGAGACGAATCGTTCGTCATACCATCAAGCTTTCTTGGTACTATAGCCTTCATTCAGCTCTTCGAGCGATATTGACTATCCTAGTGAAGCTGTATGACAGCCTTGAACTAGTATTTATAAACAACCGTGAGAATGCCCGAAAACTGCGAGCGGAGAAAAGGGGAGTGACGGGAGTGAAAAGTCACTTGACCATGATTAGCGAACATAAGGCTGAGTCGGCCTTGACGCCGAGCCAAAAAAAGAAATTGAAAGCTAAAAGACTGGCCGGGGAATAAGAAGTTGCGATTTTTTCAAAACCAGTCATAATAGCAGTCCAGAACGCCACCTTAGCTCGGGCGGGAGAGTTGAAACAGTATGGGATATTGTTTCAAAGTTTTGTCAAAACCGTTGCTTACTTAGTGAAGTATGTGGTAGAAAGGTTGAGTAGTAAAAAAGTAAAGTATTGCCATCTTAGCTCAGTTGGTAGAGCAACGGTTTTGTAAACCGTGGGTCGTCAGTTCAAATCTGACAGATGGCTCCGAGTGAGTGGAGTAAAAAAGAGACACCACAGTGTTTATTTTTTATTCCCGAGCGAGGACCTTCTGTATGCTCTGCATACAGGTGGCTCCGATTAATTACCAGGTTTGTGGAAAGAGATACTTAGGTGGGAGAGTTAAAACAGTCTGTTGAGGGCTTTATTTATAGTCATAATGAGTATATACTCTGACTTAATCCTATGAATGACTTAGATCAAGGGCATCTCTTGCCATACGCTCGACGACAGGATTTTCGAGTCGGTCGAGCGACTGATTTGGCTGGTCGTCAGCGCCTGTTTTACCGCCTTTTGGAAATCTTACCAGGCGCTTTTTCTTGGCTTACCCTAATCGGGGTAGTGTTACTGTCTATTTATGTTCCTTTTGTGGCGTCATATTTTGTGATTGCTTTTGCCTTATACTGGGTTCTGAAAACCGCCTTTCTCTCTTACCACTTAAGATATAACTGGAAAAGACTTCGTCATCATATGTCACTTGATTGGCAAGGAATGATTGCGAGGTTCAATTATGATCACTTATATCACGTAGTAATTTTGCCTTTTTATAAAGAACCAGATGAGGTGGTAGCGGCCAGTCTCGAGTCACTCGTGCGCGTACACTATGATAAAAAAAATATTATTATTGTGCTGGCTGCCGAAGAGAGAGCCGGAGAATCAGGTCTCAGGACCTTAGATAACATGAAGAATCGTTATGCATCGCAATTCGGTTTCTTTTTGACCACAATTCATCCGGCGGACCAGCCTGGAGAAATAATCGGTAAAGGCTCAAACGCCTCTTATGCTGCTGAACAGGTAAGGAAGCAGGTATTAGATGTGCATGGTATCCCTTACAGCGAAACCCTGGTCTCTATTTTTGATATTGATACAGTTTTGTATCCAGATTATCTTAATTGTTTAGTGTGGCATTTTATGACGGCCGAAAGACCGCTCAAAAGTTCATTTCAACCAGTACCAATTTTTAATAATAATATCTGGGAGGCACCAGCCGTCTCACGGGTAGTGGCCATGAGTAGTACTTTTTGGGAGATGATCCAACAAGAGCGACCAGAGCGCATGGCAACTTTTTCATCACACTCGGTGAGCTTCCAGGCGCTCTATGAAGTGGGGTATTGGCAAACTAATATGGTTAGTGAAGACTCGCGTATCTTCTGGAACTTGCTGATTGCCAATAATGGTCAGTACGATGTAATACCGCTATCTTATCCGGTATCGATGGATGCTAATGCCACTTCGTCTTTATGGCGAACCCTGGTGCAGATTTATAAGCAACATCGTCGGTGGACTTACGGCGTGGAAAATCTCTGCTATGTTATTTATCATTTCACCCAAAACAAAACCATTCCTTTAGCGCAACGCCTAAAGATAACCTTTCAACAGGCGGAAGGTTACTGGTCTCTGGTGACTAACCCTATCATGCTTTTTATTCTCGGCTGGGCACCAATATTTCTCGGTGGACAGGAGTTCCACCAAACTGTCTTGTCTTACAATTTACCAATTATGGTGCGTGACTTACTCATTCTTGCTATGTTTGGTTTGGTGATTTCCTCAATTATTTCACTGTCACTAATCCCACCTCGACCAAATGGTGCTAGTCGTTTCAAATATTTGGTAATGGCGGTGCAGTGGGTGATGGTACCGGCGACTATGATTATCTTTAGTGCCATCCCGGGACTTGATGCTCAAACCAGATTGATGTTTGGCAAATATATGGGCTTTTGGGTAACTCCTAAAGAGCGAAAGCTGTGATAATGTATTTATATGCAACCAAAAGTTAAACCATTATCACTCTGGCGCCGAAAATTTGTGTTTGGCAGTTTACTACTAGCTTTTTTGGTTAGCCTGCCAGTTTTTATGTTTTATGCGACGGGGTACCGTTATGATTTTACTGCCAAAAAACCAACTTTCACAGCGACTGGAGCCTTCTATATTGTCGCTGATACGCCTGATAATGAGATTTATTTAGACGATGAACTAGCCACCAATGTTCGTTCTTTTCGCAATGCCTTTTATCTGCAGGGGATAGAGCCGGGTATTCATAAAGTACACGTACAAGCTCCTTTGGTACATACTTGGGTAAAAGAATTACCCGTGGTTGCACATATCGTGACTGAAGTTAGTACTTTCAACTTACCGTTATTACCACAAGTTAGATTAATACCAGAATATTTGTCAGTTAATAATGTCGCGGTGATTTTTGCAAAAAGTTCAACCACCCCCGTCTTGTCATATATCGGTACATCAACCCCTTTCTTAATGGCTACAACTACCGCTACTTCAACGTATCGTGTAAATCAAGAATACTCACTACTGCAAACTCTTTTTACCGAGCAAGCCTCCACAACTGTCGCGCGAATTTTACAGCAAGAGGAGATACGTAATAATAACTTTGGCTTTTCTACTTCATCAAAAATCGATGTTGTAGAGGACCAGTTTGGTACCACCACTGTAGCCCATAACAACGTCACTTTGTTTGAGAGGGGAGGAGAGGTCTTTGCTTTAGCTGAGCCGACAAGTTTCCGAGAAGTACCTTATTACTTTTGTACTCCAACTATCACCGAAGAAGATATAGTAGCTGATGCGACAGAGGCTGAGATCGAGTTAGAAGAGATGATTAGTAAAGAAGAAAATGTAGCAGAAGAAAACGGTACCTGTCGTGAGGAGATCAAAATCCACAGTCAAGGACAGACAGTGGTGGGTTTTAATTTCTTCCCCACTAATCCAAATTTGGTACTTTTACACTTAACCGATGGGGTGTATGTAATCGAGATAGACGATCGGGCCTGGCAAAACGTTCAGCCACTATATTTAGGTAGAGACTTAGAAATGTTGATTTACCGTGATGGCATTTTTATAAAAGAACAAGGTTTAATCTTCGAGGTTTTGCCGGAAATTTTGGTAATTTAGCAACCTTGAAAAAGCTTACCCTCCTTCAGGTTAATTTAGTAAATAGCCAATAAATACTCTCATTCACTTAGTTATTTAGACAGACAAATAGGTAAAAATTTGCTATAATATCCGCATATTTTTTAGTAAGTAATTTCGGCATGGCAGAAAAAAAAGATAAGAAAACGGGTAATTATGACGCATCGTCAATTTCAGTCCTTGAGGGATTGGATCCGGTACGTAAACGACCAGGTATGTACATTGGTACAACCGGTCCAGAAGGTTTACATCATTTGATCTGGGAGGTTTTCGATAACTCACGCGATGAAGCGATGGGTGGTTTTGCCAATCGGGTGGAGGTAATGCTTCTGCCTGACGGTTATGTGCGGGTGGTCGATAATGGTCGTGGTATTCCAGTTGACATGCATAAGCAGACTGGGGTATCGGCTCTGGAAACAATTCTTTGTACACTACACGCTGGCGGTAAATTTGGCGGTGAGGATAGTGGCTATAAAGTCTCAGGTGGTTTGCATGGGGTGGGTGTATCGGTAGTCAACGCTCTGTCAATTCACGTAATAGCGGAAGTACATCGTGATGGAGGTTATTTTATTCAGGAATACAATATCGGTAAACCAAAGGCTAAGGTTAAAAAAGTAGGCTCATCAAAACTACAAGGTACCATTATTACCTTCAAACCTGATCCTGCGATTTTTCCCGATACCACATTTGATTATAAAAAGATCGTCAACCATTTGCGTCAGCAGGCGTACTTAGTTAAGGCGATGCGGTTGTCAGTCCTTGATGCTCGTGATTTGGATGAAAAAGCGCAAAAAAGGCTCGACCTGCGAGGGGTTCAGTATGTCAGTGATTTACACTTGGAAGTACCACAAAACCATTTTTATTTTGAGGGAGGTTTACGTTCACTCGTGGCCTTCAATAACCACTACCAGAAACCTGTTCATAAGAACATCTTCTACGTAGAAAAGAATGACGTAGACAAGGCTGTCTTATCAGTGGAAGTGGCTTTGCAGTACGTTGATGATATATCGGCTCGTATTTCCGCTTTTGCTAATAATATCTACAACCCAGAGCAGGGGACTCATGTTACTGGCTTCAAAACCGCTTTGACGCGCACCCTCAATAACTACGCCAAGAAAAATAACTTCTTTTCGGTCAAAGAAAAAGATGCTGGTTTCACTGGAGACGATGTACTCGAGGGAATTACGGCAGTGATTTCGGTAAAGATGCCAGAGATACAATTTGAAGGTCAAACAAAGGCCAAGCTTGGTTCAGTCGAGGCACGGGGAGCGGTTGAGTCGGTTTTTGGTGAAGCTTTTAACAATTATCTGGAAGAGAATCCTGATGATGCCAAAGCTATCCTCAATAAAGTTATTATTGCGGTCAAGGCGCGTAAGGCAGCTAAGGCAGCCAAGGATAGTGTGCTACGCAAGGGAGCACTCGAAGGTATGTCGTTACCGGGTAAGTTGGCTGATTGTCAGAGTAAGCGGGCCGAAGACTCTGAGTTGTTTATTGTGGAAGGGGACTCAGCCGGTGGCTCGGCCAAAATGGGTCGAGACCGAAAGACGCAAGCTATCTTGGCTTTACGCGGAAAGATTCTTAACGTTGAACGGGCCCGCATCGATAAGATGTTGGCCTCTGAGCAAATAAAGAATGTGGTAATTGCCCTAGGGACAGCCATTGGCGATGTGTTTGATATCGGTCGTTTGCGTTACCATAAGATTATTATTGCCACTGATGCTGATGTTGATGGAGCGCACATTCGTACTCTACTCTTAACTTTGTTTTATCGTTACTTCAAGCCACTGGTAGAAGCTGGTCACATTTACATCGCCCAGCCACCTTTGTATAAAGTGCAGTTTGGTAAAGAAATTCACTATGCTTTTAGTGACGAAGAGAAGTTTTCGGTGTTACGTGAATTAGGAGTTGAAACCACCGAGGAAGTGGAAGAGGAAGATAATGCTGACGAGGAAGTAGAGGTGGTTAAGAAACAAAGTAAAGCACGCATCCAGCGTTATAAGGGTCTTGGGGAGATGAATGCTGATGAGTTATGGGAGACGACTATGAATCCGGAATTTCGAATCCTTAAACAAGTAACGATTGACGACGCGCTGTTAGCCGATAAAGTTTTTGATATTTTGATGGGAACCGATGTTTCTAGTCGAAAATCATTTATTCAATCAAATGCCCGGTTGGCAAACCTAGATATTTAGTTTTAGCTTAAGTCACAAAAATACCTTTGCTTAAAAGCAAAGGTATTTTTGTTACTTAAGCGGTGTCAAATAAACTTACTTAGACACCAACGCACTAGCTTTAAATGAGTTATTTCCATTATTGGCGTCAATCTGGGTATCAACGACTACGCTGAAGTTTTCTAAGCGAGAGCTGGTAACCGCTGGGAACTCGATCGTTAAGACAGCCCTTTCATTAGGGAGGAGAGTCTTTTCATTACCACTCTGGTAATTATAGTCGCCCGGTAATTTGGCTTGGTATGACCAAACTTCAGAAGTTTTGTTGCCAATATTGTGTACTGAAAATTGGATAGCACCGACTTCTCCCGCTCTGATAGTGTTGGTCTTGGTAAAGACACCTGATTTTAAAGTTCCAACACCAAGATAAACAACGGCTAGATCGGGAGTTCCTTTAGGATTAGAAACCGGTAACTCGTAGATATAGACGGGATTTGAATCAACGAAAGTCTCTACTGGTTTGGTCGGTTTAGTGTTGGTAGGTTTAGTGACTATATTTGGTGTTGTTGTGGCTACTGGCACAACTGTAGTTACTGGAGGCTTTACGTCTGGAGAGGTTGTTGCAACCGCTGGGGTAGTGGTAGCTACTCCAGCCACTTCAGGTGCTATTGGTTTAGTGGTGGTACTGATTTCAGTCTCGATTGCAATCGAAGCGTTGACAATCGTGGTGGTGGCACTTTGACTAATAGTCGAGGAGGTACTATTGGAACGATAAAAATGTATAGTATACCCAACGTCAGTAAAACGCTCATTTTTTGTAATGATAGAAAGGTTAATCGACTCGACTGATCCTAAATCATACTTTTTCTCACATTCCAAGCTGGAGAAATTATTGCCGGAAGTTGAAAGATTTATAGAAGACACGGTGTCCTGATTACAGGCATAACTGAAGGCATAAGTGCCCCTGTTGTTTGATTTAGTCCAAGAAATAGAAAATGGCTGTCCGGAGTTAACTAAGGTAGCACTGGTATGTAAATTCAATTCGATGGTTTCTAGAGGATTGTAGGTATAGACGCTTCCGGCGATAGAGGCTAAGGAAGACAGGGCAGAAGGGAAGATGTTAACAATTTGGACTGCTAGCCAAGCGATTAAAATAATAACTCCAACTAGGCCCGCTAAGGCCAAAGTCTTGATGACTGGTTGCTTTTGCTCGGGGGTAATATTATTCATAGTGGCTACCTTTTACCATAGATTAGATATTATGTCAATCATAGTGAAAAGTTCGCTTGCTACTTATTGACTTTTTTGTATAGTGTGCTATTATTAAAAAACTTATATTATGCAAGTAGAAACCTGGGATCAATTGATAGATGCGTTGCTGTTGCGAAAAATATCATTCGTGGTGACATTTTTTGTGGTTTTTCTTTTGTCATATGCCTTATTATCGTGGTTAGATTGGTTACCTGAGCCAATCATAGAATCAGAGACAACAGTTGAAGAAAAAGTTTTAGAAACCGCTTTAATGATGGGGGTAGTTGACTCTTTAATATCAAAAGATGAAGAACAGCCAGTGATACTTCCAAGCAGACCATTATTTCCTGATACTATAGTAATAGATAAATTAGACAGGACAATTCCAGTACTAAATCCTACTTCAAAGACGGTTGAAGATCTGGACGCCTCGCTTCTCTATGGAGTAGTAAGACATCCTGATTCGGCGACACTCGAACAAATCGGTACAGTGTTTGTGCTAGGACATTCTAGCTATCTACCTACCGTGCTCAACCGAAATTTCCAAGCTTTCAATGGAATTCAGAATTTACAATTTGGTGACACTATTCGTCTGCAGTCAGAAGAAGTCGAATACGTATATCGAGTCGATCGAGTATATCGAGCCAAAGCTCAGGATGTAACTGTACCGATAGCCGGTGATGTCCAGCGCTTAGTTTTGGCCACCTGTAATAGTTTTGGTACTGTAGATGACCGCTATATTGTCGAGGCCGGCTTACTAGAGACGAAAACTCTCTAATTGACAAAATCGATATTATAAGATATCATTTTACAAACTTACTATTGTTCCTCCCGCCAAGCTAGTAGCTGGCAAGTCCTTTCTCTCCTCCTAATCAGTTTAAAAGTAAATCTAGGCTTAGACTCTAGGTTTAGTTCGTGGTTTTTATAACTCTTGCGTACATGGGTGTAGGTAGGGGTTCAAAAATTATGAATAAAAGAAAAGACTATATGTTGTTTAATTACATTACAAAAAAAATAGTATTAATACTAACCATCTTTTTCGTTGTGGCGGGGGCCTTTTCAGGCGACCTAGGCAACTTACAGAATGGTTCTACTTTATTTGTTCCCCAAACCGTTTCGGCCTTTGAGCTTACTCCGCCACCACTACCGGATCCGATTGTGCGGACTTGTGTAGTGACGGCTAGTGCCTATGAAGTACCAACTGGAGCAGATTTGGTAATTTCTTGGCAGACTACAGGCTATACTATCTATACGCTGAATGGTCAGACAATCAATGGACCAAGCGGATCTAAAACTTTCCACAACATTCAAGAAAGTGATTCCTACACCCTAGTGGCATCTGATGAAAGTGGTAATACCTGTACTTCAAAAGTAACTGTTTATTGTATACCAGTACCACCACCAACTTGTACGCTGACCCCAACCACTAAAACAATTAACAGTGGTGAAGCGGTTACCCTAGCCTGGACTACTACCAATGCCAATAGTGCTACCTTGACTGATTTTGGTACGGTGTCACTCAATGGTTCACAAGGCACTGGCGCTCTAACCGCTAGCAAAACTTATGTCTTATCCGTTTTAGGTAAGAATGGTAATACTATTAGTTGTCAGTCAGTGATTACGGTAACTCCACCAGTCCCCACGTTCTGTGAATTGAGAATTACCAAGTCGGTTGATAAAACGTCTGCTCGACCTGGTGATGAAGTTAATTACTCTATTTTTATAAAGAATATTGGTACAGGTAACTGTAGTGGAAGTGGTGTGAAGATTGTTGATGTACATGATTCACAACTGACATTTATTAGTGCCGGCCAGTCTAGCAATATACTCCCTGGCTACACTGATATTCCTCTCTACACTGCCAGTACTAGGACGATTGTCTGGAACGGTGACGTCTTAACACCAGGCGAAGAGGGAACCATGACCTGGAAAGCTCGAATAAATAGTCTGGCCTGTGACACTTCAAAGTTGGTCAAAAATACTGCTAAGGCTACGGCTTTGGAGTTGGGTAACTATACGCAGTGGGTAAATAGCAATATTGTCGAGACCACGGTTACGGCTAATGCTTGTCCGATTCCTGCTCCGACTTGTTCTATGACTCCAGCCAGTATTACTATCAACTCTGGTGAAGCAGTGACTTTGACTTGGGTCACTACTAATGCTTCGACCACTAGCCTAACTAGCTTTAACACCGTCCCTCTTAATGGTTCACAAAACACTGGTGCTCTAACCGCTAGCAAAACTTATGTCTTGTCGGTCTTGGGTAAGAATGGTAATACCATTAGTTGCCAGTCGGTTATCAATGTAAAAGATACTCCACCAGCTCCCTCTTGTGATACTTTTACCGCTAACCCAAGTACTATCTTAAAGGGAGGAACTTCGACCTTAGCTTGGACTACTAGTAACATTACTCGGGTAGTTATAGATAACGGAATTGGTGAAGTGAGAGCGACTGGTACTTTAAGCGTATCGCCACTGTCGACGATTGAATATACACTTAAGGCTTACGGTGTAAGTGGAGCAGAAGCAACCTGCAAGGCTAAAATTACGGTTAACGAAATACCAGTTATTCCATTACCAGAATGTCTTTCTTTTGTTGCCTCACCTAGTACTTTGCCAGTTGGAGGTGGAAATGTAGTATTAACTTGGACTACCAAAAATGGTATTAGCGCCTCAATCTTGCCAACGATTGGAGCTGTCAGTTTAAACGGTTCGACCACGGTAGCGGTGGCCACTTCGACCAACTTTACCTTAACGGTGCTTGGTCAAAATAATAAGTCAGTGTCATGTGTGGCTCCTGTTATAGTGACTCCTCCGGTGCCTGTACCGTTTACTTGTGCTAATAACGTCAATTTCTCGGCCAACCCAACTAAGATTAGTCGTGGTGATAATAGTGTTCTTATTTGGACTACTAATGGGGTTGATAGCTTAAGTTTAAATCAGGGAATTTCTGCCACTGGTTTAAGTAGCTCAGTGACAGTAGAACCACAAACTACTACTACTTATACACTAACAGCCAAAAAGGGATCTGAGACAATTTCATGTCCAGTGACAGTGGAAGTAACTACCGGTGGCGGGGGAGGCGGGTCATCATCTCCAACTTGTGAACTAACTGTTTCCAAGAATAAGATTAAGTCTGGTGATACGGTTACGTTGCGCTGGGATAGCAACCGAGCTACCAATCTAGAATTGATTGATTCAAAAAATAAAGTCTTGGTGACAACTAAAAACAAGCTAGCAGATGACAAGGACGAATTATTTGATGGTTCAATTAAGGTTTCACCTAAGTCTGATACTACCTATACTTTGACCGTAGAGCGTGGTTCACGCGATCGGGTGTGTAAAGTAAAAGTAGAGGTTGAGGATAAGCTCGTCGTGACACAGGTGAGAGAGCAAAAGCCACTTATTGCTGGTATAGCTTTGACGCAAGTACCATACACTGGTTTTGCGGCTGGTCCAATTATGACCATGTCATTCTATCTGCTATTGATTAGTTGGGCACTTTACTTAGCTTATGTACTGGTGATAAAGCGTGATGTGATTGGTGGTTACAAATTAGCGCCTTCTCACATTGTAGCCGAAGCACCAACCCCAGAAGAAATTAGACCGGAATTGTTTGTTGCTTCAGTTAAAACTCCAATAGCACCAACGTTGATGCATGTTCAACCAA
Source organism: uncultured Candidatus Saccharibacteria bacterium (assembly GCA_964425625.1). Lineage (GTDB taxonomy): Bacteria > Patescibacteriota > Minisyncoccia > Phycocordibacterales > UBA918 > OLB19. The sequence goes on from CAYRMI010000002.1 coordinate 27,855, forward strand.
ATAATTTGCCGGTTGCTCAAGCAGTGGTCGGTTATGCCAAAAGCCCCGAAGTGGCTCAGCTGACAGTAGCTCCTACCGTGAAGAGTTTTTCTCAGCAAGCAACGGATGAGGTGGTTACAGCGATAGAAAACCATGCTCATGCTAAGCGAGCACTACTCTCGAGCGATGCTATTCGACAACTGATTGGTTCAACTAGCAGTTTTGAAGACAGTATCGCAACTCTCAATGAAGTAATTTTGGAAGCAAAATCCAAGTATCCATCAGAAGATGGTTGGGTAGTGATTAACGAGAAGCGAATGCATGAACTCTGTCTAAGTTGTAAGGCTAAGCCAGTACCTTCTAGTGTAGCGCCTTATATACCGACAGTTATACCAGATGGTTCTGGCTCGCTTGCAGAGGCGATTGTGACCGGTAATATTATAGCGGCTTACGAGATGATTGGTCACCGACCGATGTTTGCTTTAGCTGACGCAGCTACTGATATGGACTCAGTTTATCGTTATCGTCGTGGTGAAAAAGAAGTTATCTCGGAGTTACTCCTTGAGGCGACGGCTAAATTAACCGATGATCAATTAAAGAAAATTATTGAAGCTTTAACCGGAGCCTTGGATGGTACTTATACCGATGAGGCGTCAGCGGTGAAGATGGCGATTATGAAGGCGGTTAAGGTAGTAGCATAACTCTTATTTTAGAAAAAACAAAAAGACCGTTCCCTTAATGGGAACGGTCTTTTTGTTTTACTTTAAAGTTTCTTAGTCTCAATTTCGGTCAAAAGATGATTGCCTAACTTATGAAGGTCAATTTGTTTACTTTCTCCACTACGCGATTCTAGAGTGACATTTTTAGCTTCTACTTCTTGGTCACCAATTACAACAAAGTAAGGGAGTTTGGCTTGCTTAGCCGAACGTATCTTCTTACCCATTGAATCACGCGCATCATCAAAAGTGGCACGGATACCGACAGCCTTTAGAGCATGGTAAACTTCTTCAGCATAAGGCATATGCACATCAGCTACTGGAATAATCCGCACTTGTTCGGGCGCTAGCCAGAGTGGGAAGTGGCCGGCTAAGTGTTCAATCAAGACTGCACTAAAACGTTCAATTGAACCCATAATGGCACAGTGAATCATAACAATACGTTCTTTCTCTCCTTTCTCATTGATACAAGTCAGATCAAAGCGCTCAGGTAAGTTCATGTCAAGTTGAATAGTGGCAACTTGATGTTCACGACCTAGTGAGTCCTTGGCCATAAAGTCCAACTTTGGACCGTACATGGCGGCTTCTCCAGGAGCTTCGAAGTAATTAGCGTTTCTTTCTTTTGCAATTTCTCGTAATGAATTTTCAGCACTGTCCCAAATCTCTTTTGTCCCTAAATATTTACTCAGCTCTGTTGGTTCGTGAAAGGAGAGGCGAACTCTAAGGTTGAAACCAAAGGTACTATAGAAAGTATCTATAATGTCCCAGATTTTGAAGAACTCCTCTTTTACTTGTGCATGACGACAGAAGACATGAGAATCATCTTGGGTAATCGAAAGAACACGAGTAAGTCCGCCTAGTTCGCCTGATTGTTCATCCCGGTAAACCATCGTAGTTTCGGCATAGCGTTGAGGCATGTCACGGTAACTGTGTGGTTGGCGGTCAAATATCTGCGTGTGATGGGGGCAATTCATGGGCTTGAGAGCGTATTCTTTGCCCTCTCTGGTAGTGATACGGAAAAGCTCATCAGCAAATTTTTCCCAATGACCAGATGTAACATAAAGGTCTTTTTTTGTGATATGAGGAATTGTCACTCGCTGATAGCCATGTTTTTCTCGTAATTGCCAGATGTAAGTATCGAGTTGATGCCTAATCATGGTGCCTTTGGGTGTCCAGAGCGGAAGCCCAGCTCCGACGAGTTCTGAGAAGGTAAATAAATCATGTTCCTTACCAAGTTTGCGGTGGTCGCGCTTTTTTGCTTCCTCAATTTGATTAAGATAGGCATCGAGCTCGTCTTTTGAGTTAAAAGCCAGACCATAGATACGACTAAGCATAGGTTTTTTTTCATCACCTCGCCAGTAGGCGCCAGCGACTTTGTCGAGCTTGAAACTATCGGCAGGAATTTCTTCATGCGGATTTTCGGTATGACCACCACGACAAAGGTCAATAAATTCACTTTTACCGGTACCACAAGTGTAGAGGGTGATGGTTTCGTCCCGGCTAGCAATCTCGTCGATAAGTTCTAGCTTATAGGGGTTGCCAGCAAATATTTGTTTGGCTTCCTCTGGCGTTACTTCTTTATGAGACCAGGTAGTCCAAGTATTGAGCAGTTTTTTCATCGCTTTTTCTATATCTTTGAGACTATCATCACCCAAGGTTGGGCCACCGGAGAAATCGACGTCATAGTAAAAACCAGTATCGATGGCTGGCCCTAAGGTAAGTTTGGCATGAGGATAGGCGTCTAGGATAGCTTTGGCCATTACGTGTGCTAGAGTGTGGCGCTTAAATTCTAGTGCTGGGTTTTGTTGACTGCGCATATTTATGTTTTATTCTTTAATAATGTGAACAAATAAACGCCCGAGCGAAAATATGACAGGAGTCATATTTTCGCTCGGGCGTTCTTTTCCTAAGAAAGTCGCGGTTCCACCGAGTTTCCGGTCAGTAAATTGACCGCTTCTAAGCTACAGATTAGGGAATTTTTTCTTCCAACAACCTTTCGGTTAACCGAAAGGTTGTCTAGTGTTTGGTAGACACCACAATCTCTGTTTTAATTATCGTATCATGCCCACCATTCCAGTCAACCAGTGCTTGCAGACGAAATGACCTTAAAAAAACCCAACTAACCAACCCGCTAAATCTACCTGTTAACAGGTAGATTTAGCGGGTCTTGAATGCGCGATTATATATTCTGGACCTGGCTCGAGAACTTACTTTTGCGAGAATTAAGTCTTGTATTAGTTCCACAAATTCGTTTTTTTCTTTTTTGCTTAGACAGTTGAGTAGGTTGTCAAATTGTCCGTCTTCATATTGTTTATAAATTCTTTGTGCGGTTGAGATACTTACACCCAAAGCCAGGGCTGTGCGGTAGGTAGAGAAATCATCATTAAAAAGAAGTGCAGCAGCGAATCTTTTGATAATCATTATTTTTTCCGCTTCAGTAAAGAGATCATTGATAAATACAGAAGCAGTTTGGTTGTTAAGTTTTGAGATTAGCTGAACTAATTTCTGGTGGGCGTGTTTATAGTCAGCACTATCGATTTGCAATTTTGAGACGTTGGTCATTGTTTAAGTATACCCCTAAATCTACCTGTTAACAGGTAGATTTAGGGGATAATTTTTTGTCGTCAGTATTTTTTAACGATTGATTATTTTTGAGATTGAGGATTTGGGCTAGAGCTAAGGAGCTTAGCACGATCTATGGCAATCGAGGGTTCTTCGTTGCGGATGGTTAGTTTACCTTTGATAGCGATACAACTGCCCAAAGTAAATAAAAGTTTTAGTTCAGTGTAGGTCTTGGGGAAGGCAACCATTTCGATTTGGTCATGAGTATCAGCTAACGTAACAAAGGCCATTTTTTCGCCCTTTTTGGTAATGAGTTCGCGCACAGCCACCACCATTCCAGCGGTAACTAATTCACCCTTAAGACGAAGTATCGCCAGCTCATTTTTTTCGGTGACGGCACTTATAATTGAGCCGATACTGGGACGTTTGGCCAGTTCATCCATATAAGCATCAAGTGGATGTCCGGATACATAGACTCCTAGCAGATCTTTTTCCCAAGTGAGCATTTGGTTTTTGGGAATTGCTTCGGACGGAATCAGGTTTAATGTTTCCTCATTGTTAAGTCCACCAAAAAGTGAGACCTGAGATGATTCTTGGCCGGCCATATGCTCCTTGTTAAAAGTCAGTAGCAAATCAAGATTGGCGTACATTGCTCCACGGTCATTAAGTGAGTCAAAGGCACCGGCCATGATAAGGGCTTCGAGCGATTTTTTGTTTAAACTACGGTCATGAATGCGGGTGAGAAAATTGGAGAGAGAAGTAAAAGATCCTTTGGCTTTACGTTCGGCAATAATTGCTTCTGCAATACCTTCACCAAAATTCTTGATAGTAGCCAGTCCGAATCGAATTGTTTCCTTGCCAGGTACAACCGTAAAGTCTGCAAATGATTCATTGATATCTGGTGGCAGTACTTCAATCCCCATACGCCCACATTCGCGGATAATTTCGGCGATTTTATCGTTATCGCCAGAGTCGGCCGTGAGGACGGCCGACATATACTCGACCGGAAAGTTAGCTTTCATGTACGCTGTCTGATAGGCTACGCGACCATAACTAGCAGCGTGAGCCTTATTGAAACCATAGGCAGCGAAGGGTTCAATTAGGCTCCAAAGCTTTTGGGCGAGATTTGGTGAAAGTTTGCCATACTCTATAAAGCCAGTAAGAAGTTTGTTTTTTTCGGCCGCCATTACTTCAGGGATTTTCTTACCCATGGCTTTACGCAACATGTCGGCCTCGAGCCAACTATAACCAGCCAAGATGCGAGCAATAGCCATAACATCGTCTTGGTAGGTGACTACTCCATAAGAACGATTAAGGACATTCTCCAGCCTAGGGTCTAAATAGGTCACGAGCGTAGGGTTGTGTTTGCGTTCTATGTATTGCGGAATAGATTCCATTGGTCCAGGACGGTAAAGGGCTACCATGGCGTTTATATCGTGTATAGTAGAAGGCTTCAGTTGCTTGAGAAAGGCGGTCATACCTCCGCCGTTGAGTTGAAAGAGGCCCATAGTCTCGCCCCGGGCTAGGATGTTGAAAGTTTTTTGGTCATTAAGTGGAATGTTTTCGATATCGACTGCCACATTACGGATTTTTTTTACTCGCTTGACGGCATCAGCCAAAATAGCTAAGTTTTTTATACCCAAAAAATCAAACTTAAGTAGACCAACACCATCTTCACCGACACTTTTCATCTCATATTGAGTGATAAATTTACCGGACTTAGGGTCTGGTTGGATGGGTACGAATTTATTAAGTGGTTCCGGAGCAATCACTACACCAGCGGCATGCACACCAAGGTGACGAACCCGACCCTCGATACGTTTAGCTAGGTCAATCACTTCCCGAGACTCAGCGTCTTTTTTGTAGAGTTCAGCGAGGTCTGGTTCTATTTCTAGGGCTTTGGTGATGGTCATAGGGAAACCCTGACTACCGATGGGAATGAGTTTGGCTATGCGGTCGCCAGTGGAGTAAGGGTGACCAAGCGCGCGGGCCACGTCGCGCACAGCGGCACGGGCCATCATGGTACCAAAGGTACCAATTTGCGCGACCTTGTCGGCACCGTATTTTGTCTTGGCGTATTCAATTATTTCATCACGCCGATTATCAGCAAAGTCCATATCAATATCAGGTGCTGAAGGTCGCTCGGGATTGAGGAAGCGTTCGAAGGGAAGATTATATTCAAGTGGATCTACGTTGGTAATACCAAGTACGTAGGTAGTGAGAGAGCCGGCCACCGAACCGCGTATGGTAGTAAGGATACCGCGTTCGCGCGATTCACGGAGTAAGTCACCGACTACTAAGAAGTATTTGGCGTAACCTTTGGTCTTGATCACACTAAGTTCATAATCAAGTCGGTCCTTAATGGCTTTATCATTTGGGTCTAGTTTGCGCCAAGTCAGACCAGAGTAGGCTGTGGCCATAAGTTCTTCGTCTGGATTTTTACCACTCTCAATCGGGTAATCAGGAAAATACCAATGTGTGCCAATTTCGATTTCAACCTGGCAAGACTCAGCAATTTTCACTGTATTGGACAAGGCCTCAGGGTTGTCCTTGAAGTACTCTTTGGCCTGCTCTTGGGTAATGAAGGAAAAATCTTCACCGGAGTCTATGTCGCTTGTGGTATCTACTACGCCACCGTTTTGGATTTTGATTAGTACCTCGCGAGCAATTCTATCGTCGGGCTTCAGGTAGTAGACATCGTGAGCAGCAACTAGTGGGGTGTTAGTTTGATCGGCTAAGTTAATAATTTTTGTTTGGATTTTTTGGTGGTCCAAGACTTCCGGGTGATGTGATATTTCCAAAAAGCAATTTTCACCAAAAACCCTTTTGTACCAATCGAGTCTTTCCGAGGCGTGCTCTGTTCGATCGTCTTTATAGGCTCTAGCTACTTCTCCGGCAAAGGAGGGTATGATGCAGACTATATCTTCCGCATATCGTTTTAGAAGTTCGTCATCGACCCGCGGCCGATAATAAAAACCTTCAAGGTTTGAGTCGGTGACTAACTTGATAAGATTTTGGTAGCCGGTAAATGTTTTAGCCAAGAGGACCAGGCGGGCTCGGGGCTTATCAATAGCTTCCTTGTTATGGCGGGTGCGGGGAGCTAAGTACGCATCAAGACCAATGATCGGTTTGATCCCTTCTTTGGTACAGGCTTTATAGAAATCAATCGCTCCGTAAAGAGCACCATTGTCAGTTAGAGCCAAGGCTGTTTGATTATCGGCTTTGGCCTCATGCGCTAGTTCCTTTGGGGTAGGGAGAGCGTTTAGAAGTGAGTAGTGCGAGTGTACATGAAGGTGGACAAAGCTTGAGTTTAGGGGTTTCTGGTCAGACATGGTTTTTAGATTATAGCATTCGCTCGGGATTGCCTCAAAAAAAAGACACAGATAAAAGCCCCAGCGGGCTTTTTCTTATGCTCGGCGACCGGTCCTGCCACAGCGCTTCGCGCAATTAAGGGGTGGCAGGCACCGGCTCCGGTCGCCTGCGCAATGTCTTTTTTTGAGGCAATCCCTCGCTCTTTGGTGGAAGTTTTTCTGTAGAGGCTTAGCCTCCGCAGAAACTTATAAATAGCTGGTAGGAAAATTTTGCAGGTAAGGTATAATTTTTGAAATGTCTAAAGCTAAATACCTGGTGGGAATTGACGAAGCTGGACGTGGGCCTTTGGCTGGGCCGGTGGCGGTGGGGGTGGTTTGTGTGCCGAGGGATTTTAATTGGCGGTTAATCCCGGGAGTGGGTGATTCTAAGCAAGTGAAGGAGAAAAATCGCGAAGCGATTTTTCTCCTAGCCAAAAGACTAAAGCAGGAAAAAGTGTTTGATTACGCCGTGACACTGGTTAGTGCAAAAATAATTGACCAAAAGGGAATTAGTAAAGCAGTACAAATTGGTATCGATAAAGGTCTTAGGAAGTTGGCTCTGTCGGAGAATGAGGTGGAGGTGAAACTCGATGGTTTGTTGCAGGCCCCGGCAGAATACCGAAACCAAGAGACAATTATTAAAGGTGATGATAAGGAGTTGGTGATTGGTTTAGCGTCGATTTTGGCCAAGGTAACGCGTGATACATATATGAAGAAGTTGGCCAAGAATAATGAGTACTTGGCTTATGAATTTGCTACTCATAAAGGTTATGGGACGAAAATGCACCGGGAAGCTATCGTCCAAAACGGTCTATCCGGAGAACATCGTGTTAGCTTTTGTAAGAGTTTACTCGCTCTTGAGTACCTCAAACCAAGACACAGATAAAAGCCCCAGCGGGCTTTTTCTTATGCTCAGCGACCGGTCCTGCCACAGCGCTTCGCGCAATTAAGGGGTGGCAGGCACCGGCTCCGGTCGCCTGCGCAATGTCTTTGTTTGCGGTGCTCCTTCGCTATATAAATCGAAGCCCGTTTTGTAGAAGAAATTCTTAAGGAAAATCTGTAAGAGTCCATGATTGAGGTCTTTAATCTAATCCAGACAATTTAGTTGCTTTTTTGCAAGGATTTGCTATAGTTTCCCCACTATGGTTATTCGAATGCGACATACGCGGTCACATACCGCCAATCGACGCTCACATCACGCTCTTAAGGCCCCTAATTTGGCTGTATGTAAGAATTGTGAATCAGAGCATCGTCCACACCACATGTGCTTAAATTGTGGTTATTACAAGGGCAGAGTAGTGATTGATTTGCTAGAAAAGAAAAAAGGTCGTGAGGCTAGATTGCAAGCCAAGCGGGAAGCTATCCGTGGAGAAGTGGCGGTTGCACCAACCGAAACTCCAGCTAAGCAAAAATAAACTCTAGTGTAAGCCCCGTCTGGGGGCTTTGTGGATTTTGCACATTGTCAGTCTTGTTACGTGTTAAACTGTAAGCAGTAAAAGTTAGTACATTAAAATATGGCCAATCGACACGTTTCAAGAAGTATCGTTCTCCAATCACTCTTTGAGTGGGATTTAAATGCAATAGAAAGAAAAGCCGTTATTGAAGTTTTAGATAGAAATATTGAGGAGTTTGCGCCCAATAAGACAGACCGACCATTTATGGAACGTCTCCTTGATGGCATTTTAGGCAAGCAAACAGAGTTGGATTTAGTTATTACCAAGGCCGCCCCAGAGTGGCCAATTGAACGTATCTCACCGGTAGACCGTAATATCCTACGTCTAGGTCTCTATGAGCTTCTATTTGCTGACCGCTCTGAGGTGCCAGCCAAGGTAGCTATCAATGAAGCGATTGAGTTGGCTAAGCAATTTGGTGGCGATAATAGTAGCCGTTTTGTTAATGGAGTACTTGGGGCAGTTTACAAGGAAATAGGTGAGCCCGGTAAGGAGGAAACCAGTAAGCGCAAGAAGCGAGAATTGCCATTTGACCAAATGCCAATTCAACGATTGGCAGGAGCGGTGGTTTACGCTGAGGAAAATGGTGAGATGTACTTGGCTCTGGTGCATGACATTTTTGGCCACTGGACGTTATCTAAGGGTAAAATTGAAGAAAACGAAAGTGTCGAAGCGGGCGCGGTCCGGGAACTCAAGGAAGAAATGGGTCTAGATGTCACGATTGAGGCGGAACTCGGCAAAAATGAATACGTAGCTTCACACCCAGAATTGGGCAAAGTGCGCAAGCAGGTTCACTACTATCTAGCTTCTTCTCCACACACCGAAATAACCCTAGAGCAAAAGGGAGGTTTGGATGATGCTCGGTGGTTTAGAGTAGCTGATATCCTGGAACTAAACTTCTACGAAGATATCCTACCTATCGTCACCAAGGCGGTGACTATGTTGGTTGGCAGACGCAGTAAATAATGGTACGCTCAAAGATAATTTACTATCAGATTGGCTAACGATTTTACTCCCATGTCTACCGAAGAAAACTTCCTCGCTCTGAACTTGACCGCCTTGGAAAAGATATTAGCAGTCACTTTTAAAGATAAAACATTGTTATTGTCGGCGATTACTCACCGTTCCTATTTAAATGAACACCGAGAGGCGACTTGGGAACATAATGAACGCTTAGAATTCTTGGGTGATGCGGTACTCGAACTTGTCGTTACTGACTATCTTTTTTCAAAGTACCCTGAAAAACCAGAAGGGGAACTCACTGCTATACGAGCAGCTTTGGTTAATACTATTTCACTGGCTACTGCTTCAGAGGAGATGGCGGTAAATCAATTTTTACTCATGTCCAAGGGTGAAGCAAAAGATGAGGGTCGGGCCAGACAATATATTCTCGCTAATGTGTTTGAGGCTTGTATTGGGGCCATCTACTTAGACCAGGGCTATGCTATGGCCCAAACCTTCATCGCCGATAGATTATTTAAAAACACTGAAGACATTGTGAAGATGCGTCTCTGGCAAGACGCCAAGAGTCGCTTCCAAGAGCTAGCCCAAGAGCATGCTTCGATTACGCCGACTTATGAGACAGTCTCGCAAGAAGGTCCAGATCATGATCGGGTATTTACGGTCGGGGTATATTTACGACATGAAAAAGTCGCCGAGGGTAAAGGCCGGTCTAAGCAAGAAGCTGAGCAAGAGGCCGCTAAGGCAGCGGTCAAGGCTAAGGGGTGGCAATAAGCCAAAATGAACTAATAAGTACGTGCTATAATTTTAGATATGTCTAGTATCGGCTATAACTATACCAAGGGTTTTACGTTAGTTGAATTATTGGTAGTAATCACGGTCATTGGGATATTAAGTACCGTGGCCATGATGAGTTTTCAGGAGGTGCGTGAGCAAGCCAGAGATAAGACCCGCATGGCGACTATCAAAGAAATTCAGCTGGCTCTTGCGTCCTATTTTGATTTGTATGGGGAATATCCTGAGCCTTGTGATTCCGATGTGGCAGATTGGTCTGGTAGTGTAAAAGCCGGGACATTTCAATGTGATGATCCTGACCAACCTTTCATCTTAGGTAATCCTGGAGCTGGTCGGCCGTTTGTCCCAACTTTTATGGAGCAAATGCCTAGAGATCCTTTGTATGAAACCCTGCCAGACAATTTTGGTTATGTTTACACTACTAATGCGACTCGGGATTCCTATAAGTTAATGGTCTACGGATCAGTTGAAGATGACTTAGTGGAGTGGAATGATCCGTTGGCAAGATGTCCCAAGGCTTGTGATGGTGAGGCTGGTACAGCTGATGTTTGCAATAACGGATCGGCTGAATTCACCGCCACCTTTGCTAGTACTTATGCCATCTATGCTGGATCGGCTATGTTATGCAAATAAATTGACATAGCAATAGTATTTTGAGCCCCAGACTTTAAGGACATGATATAATTTAAAAAGTGAAAAAATTTACTCAAAAAATTAAAACTGGCTTTACCCTTATTGAACTTTTGCTAGTGGTGGCGGTGATTGGGATTTTGGTGACCGTAGTGACAATGAATTATAGCAACACTGCTGCGAATTCAAGAGACGCCCAGCGTCAGGCTGATTTACGCAATCTACAACAAACGCTTGAGGCCTACAAAAACCGTCATGGTCAATACCCTGAGCAATGTACACCAAAAGGTGGAGCAAATGGTTGGTCGGGCCAAATCGGCACGGACTATGAATGTGCTAATACAGACGAGCCGTTCATCTTAGGTAATCCTGGAGCTGGTCGGCAGTTTGTCCCTGATTTTATGCCAGTCTTACCAACCGACCCCAAGCTACCAAGCGGGCGGACTGATGTTGGTTATGTCTATACGACTAACGCAGAGGGTTCAGTTTACAAAATAATGGCCATGAATACCGTGGAGGCTGATGAAGGTCTGATTAGTGCTGGTGTAGGCGACAATAACCCGTACATGCATCCATTTAGAAGTTGTGATATGCAGGTTGGTATTACCTCTAGTGGGGATGCTTCAGGTCTTCTTGGTTCGACTCTGTGTAGTGTTGTGTACACAGCACCAGCTGCGAGTTTCATCCCAGACTACTGCTTCTTAAATCATTCTCGTTTTAAAAGCTCCTATGCTCTCTGGGGTGGGGCAGCACCTATCTTAGGCGTGGTTCCTGATACTGATTTTGCTTTAAGTCCGGCTGAAAGGTATTCTGTGAAAGATACAGCCGCAATAGTGTGTAAATAGTAATAAATATGTTTAATAATAAATATTTAGTAGGATTTACTTTAGTAGAATTATTGGTAGTGATTAGTATAATAGGTCTCCTTTCCACTATTTTGTTTGCCAGTTTTGATGAGTCGAGAGCACAAGCTAGAGATAAAGCACGACTGGTGGCGCTAAAAGAGATGCAACTAGCAATTGAGCAGTATCGTTCTCAGACTGGTGAATATCCGCAAGCAAATTGTGGAAGTGCTACCGATGATTATAGTAGTAATTTCGCTGGTCCTGCTCCTGCGATATATGCAGGGGTACCAGACTTTTTAGAATGTGTAAGTAATGCTTATCGCGCTTTTTATATAAAAGGGTTGGTACCAGACTATATCGCTCGATTACCCTTTGACTCCAAGTTTGAACTTGAAAATGATCGGGGGTTTTATTACCGTTCTGATAAATACTCCTACAAGCTGATGGCATATGATGTGGTGGAAGCTCTGACGGTAGACAGTTTTACGCATGAGTTTGCACGCTGTCCTAGCGCAATTGGAGCCTGTGCCGGAGGTGTACCGACCACTACCTATGCTGTTTATAGCCCAGGGGCGGAAGATTGGTAGTACCTGTTATAGTAGTGTGTAATGTACCTTAAAGAATTATCCATCAACGGTTTTAAATCTTTCGCCAAAAAAAGCGAGCTGGGTTTTTCTGCACCGATTACGGCGATAGTGGGTCCCAATGGCTCCGGTAAGAGTAATGTCGCCGAATCCTTCCGCTTTGTGCTCGGGGAACAGTCAGTCAAATCCATGCGTGGCAAGCGAGGCGAGGACCTGATTTGGGGTGGCTCCAGTAGTGTCTCTAGGGGTAATCGCGCTAGTGTGGTAGTGACGCTCGATAATACCAATCGAGTTTTCCCGCTTGATTTTAGTGAGATTATTATCGAACGAGTGGTACATCGTGATGGCCAAAATGACTATTTGCTTAACGGTTCTAATGTTCGACTAAAAGATATTCAAGAACTACTAGCCTCGGCCAATATTGGCTCGACCGGCCATCATATTATTTCTCAAGGTGAGGCCGACCGTATCCTTTCGGCTAATGCCAAAGAACGGCGCGAGATGATTGAAGACGCGCTTGGCTTAAAGATCTATCAATACAAAAAACAAGAAGCGGAACGCAAGCTAACTAAAACACTCGAGAATGTGTCTCAAGTAGAATCGCTCCGGCGCGAAGCGGCTCCGCATCTGAAGTACCTAGAGAAGCAAATTCAAAAAATTGAAAAATCACTACAGGTACAAAGTGAGCTACGACTCACCTACGCCGAATACTTAAAGCGCGAGGATGTCTATATTGCACACCACCACGACCGCCTACAGACCGAAAGGCGAGTGCCCGAAGCTGAGCTAGAGCAGGTAAAGAAAGCCTTGCGCGAGGCTAAAGAGACCCTACAGGCATCCGAGACCAAGCAAGACTCAAGCGAGATCATCAATGCGCAAGAGGCCTTAGCTAAAGCCGTTCGGGAGAGACAACAGAGCGAACGCGAATATAGTAAGTGTGAGGGTCAGATAGTGCTACTGGCGCGCCGTATAGAGGAGCATGAGCGTAGAGCCAAGCAGGTAGAAGGTAAGCCGATACCGTACCAAGAGGTAAAGTCCTTAATCGATACGCTTGAGCAACAGGTAGAAAAAGCCATCGCTCGAGCGGAGGTTTCCCATCTAGAACGGGCTTTAACTGACATTGTGCATCGGCTTAAGTTATTTTTGGAGCGTCGCGATGATGCCACTGATGACACGACTCTGTTTGACCATGAGGAGCGCAATCGCCTACAAAAAGAATTAACGGAACTAGGTAAACGAGTAACTGACGCCACAGAGCTTGAAACCAAGGTTAGACTAGCTTATGAGGCGATGGAAAAGGCTAGAGCGACCCAAGCCACCGAAGGTCGCGAAGCGGAACGGGCGGTCTTTCGTCTAGTCGGTGAGGAGCGTGAATTAGAGAACAAACTGGAACGGATTGACCGGGAGTTGTCTATTTTAGATCGTGATCGCACTGAATTTAAGGAGGAGCTTCAAGAAGCTGTAACTCTGCTCGGACGTGGGGCGGCTGATTATTTTACTTTTGTCTTAAAGAGTGAGAGCGGGGCTGAGGTAATTGAGGCTGAAGTGGTAGGGGAGTCACGTGAAGTGCAAAGACAGCGTCGACACAATTTGGAAAAGTTAAAAATTCGTCTGGAGGAACTGGGTATTGGAGCTACTGAAGATGTGATGAAGGAGCACAAAGACGCCAAAGAACGCGATGAGTTTTTGGCTCATGAACTAGAGGATCTGACGCAATCCATCGCCAAACTACGAGAACTTATCACCGACCTAGAGGCCAAGCTCGATGAGCAATTTGGCGTGGGTATTGAAAAAATCTCCACCGAGTTCAACCGCTTCTTTACTTTGATGTTTGGTGGTGGGGAAGCCGAGTTGGTGCGGGTTGTGATGAAGGTAGAGGAGGGAGATGAAGAGATGGAAGGTGAGAAAGCAAATAGTTTTGTACCCAACAGTAGTCGGGACGGTATTGAGTTGTCAGTAAAGCTACCAAACAAGCGAGTAAAGGGGCTAGAGATGCTTTCTGGTGGTGAACGAGCCCTGACATCCATTGCCCTCATCTTTGCCATGAGTCAGGTCAACCCACCACCGTTTATTATTCTCGATGAGACCGATGCCGCGCTCGATGAGGCCAATAGCCGTCGTTATGGCGATATGATTGAGGCCTTGGCCAAGAAATCCCAACTCATCCTCATTACTCACAATCGTGAGACAATGAGTCGGGCAGGCGTACTCTATGGCGTCACAATGGGTGGTGATGGTATCTCCAAGCTCCTTTCGGTCAAGCTCGATGAAGCGGTCGCTGTCGCCAAATAGAGGACTCTACTATGACAAGCTGTGCCGTTGAGGGAGGCTTAGCCTCCCTCAAAATAGTTTGACAGAAACTAATTTCTGTTTAATAATAATATGTCCGGCGATTTGACCGGACACTTAGAGGAGTAAAGATGGAGAAGATTGAAAGAAAGATTGTCTGCCAACACACTGAGGTTGGTGCTCTGTCGGCAAGTGTGGTACTGGCGGAGGAAGTGGAGGTGAAGAAGGTCCAAGCCATGCGGAATCGTCTGCTTCGGCGCAAAGGGTCACCCTTTGTCGACGTGGCGTTGGTGCGTGATGAGAAAGATCCATCGTCATTTCGCTTGACGGCCGAACTTGGTCTTTATACCCCAGAATGCTGCTACTTTGAAGGCATTGGTCTGTTCCGTAACGAGGTGGAAAAGCTTCTTCGGGCACACTACTGCATCGACTGCAGTTTGCTCCATCAACCGCCACCGCGGCGCAAGCCTATACCTGCCCGTAAGGGAAAGTAAACGCTAAGACCGGAGTTTGTTCTTCAAGACCAAAAGGCTTGCCCCGGCGAGCCTTTTTGCTTACCTTCTTATAGGATGATTCGCCAAAGTCTAATGAAAAATTAAATAAAGTAAAAAATCTGTAACTTAGCGAAAACATCCAATCAATCGGATGTTTTTAGTTTCCCCTGAGTAAGGTCGAACCTTACTCAGGGGAATAAAAAGCGGACGGGCCATAGCAATGGACGTTCAAGCATTGGGTAGGGTTTGTCTAAGCAACGATCAATTCGTTGTTTAGACGATTATATCACTTAGACGAGTTCAAAATCTAGCTGGCGTTCCTCTTTGTCGGCGCGCATCAGCTTAACCATCACCTTATCACCGAGCGAATAGGTCTTACCGGTCTTTTGACCTTTAATACGGTACTTACTGGCTTCATGTTCAAAGTAATCGCTTTTGATAGTCGCTAAGCGCACCATACCGTCAGCCATACAAGTAGACTCCTGGACATAGATACCCCAGTCAGTCACACCAGTAATCACGCCGTCAAAAGTTTCACCGATGCGGTTCATGAGGTATTCGACTTGCTTGAATTTAATCGAATCACGTTCGGCTGTGACAGCTTCCATTTCCCGCTGGGAAGACTTGATACACATCTGTTCGTACTGTTGAAGTTCCTTTGGTCCAATATGTGAACCATCGAGGTGCTTGCGTAACAGGCGGTGAGCCATCAGGTCGGGGTAACGACGAATTGGGGAAGTAAAGTGAGTATAAAATTTGAAGGCCAGGCCAAAGTGCCCGATGTTTTTGGTGGAATAAACAGCTTTGGCCATCGAGCGGATAGTGGCGGTCTTGATGAGGTTGGCTTCTGGCTTACCCTCGATATCTTTAAGTAATTTGTTGATAGTGGTAGCTTTGACTGTACCTTTATGAACTTCAAACTCGTAGCCAATGGCGCGTAGGAAAATACCCAGTTCCTCTAGTTTGTCGGGATTGGGAGTATCGTGGATACGATAAACGAAAGCTAAGTCCTTATTCTTGCTCTTCGCTAGGTCATAGATATGAGTAGCTACTTCGCGGTTGGCTAGCAACATGAAGTCTTCAATCATGAGCATAGTCTCAACTCGTTCTTTCACAAAAGCGCGAATTGGCGCCCCTCGCTCATCGAGTTCAAACTTAACTTCGGGTTGGTCAAAAGCAATCGCTCCTTGTGCATAACGCTTATGGCGTAGTTTGCGTCCCAGAGTCATTAGGGTAGTGAGGTCTGCTAGGTGTGGACCCTCTCCGGTATCAAGTACTTTTTGGGCTTCCTCGTAACTAAAACGCTTATCCGAATGGATAATAGTCTGACCATACCAGGCATTTACTATGTGGGCGTCAGGGGTGATTTCAAATACGGCGGAAAAAGCGAGTCGGTCCTCATTAGGGCGCAGCGAACAGAGGTCATTGGAAAGGACTTCCGGTAGCATGGGAATAACTCTGTCTACCAGGTAGACCGAAGTAGCCCGTTCCCGGGCTTCCTCATCAATACCGTCATGATCACGCACGTAGTGAGACACATCGGCAATATGAATACCAACTTCAATATTGCCATTAGGTAGAACAAGACAAGACAGGGCGTCATCGAAGTCCTTGGCATCTACCGGGTCAATAGTCATTGTCATGACGTCGCGCATATCGCGACGTTTAGGGTCCTTGAGAGCGTCCGCAAAAATTTGTTCTTTGGTCTCATAGAGAGTATGGGCGGCTTGTTGAACCGATTCAGGAAAAGCTTTGGAAAAACCACCCGAGCGGATAATGGCCTGCATCTCGGTCTCATGATCACCCGCGTGACCAAGAACCTCAGTGATTTTGGCAATGGGGTCCATCAAGGGCTGGCTCCATTTGGTTATTTCTACCACTACCTTCATACCGAGGTCGACCGGGTTGGCCTCAGGTAAGAGGGGACGGACGTGAATTCGGGAGTTGTCAGGAGCTAGGTATTTCATCATTTTGCCGTCAACCAGTTTTTCTTTGACAGTACCAATAAACTCACGGTAGGCGGCTTTGACAACTTCCTCGACCTTACCTTCTTGACGTCGGCCGGGGACTTTCTTTTTCAGGGAAATGCGCACAATATCGCCATCGAGCGCAAAACCGAGGTTTTCGCGTTCGATAATAATATCCTCTTCATGACCCTCGGCCTTCACAAAACCAGTGCCCTTACCGCGCACCATAATTGGTCCATCGAATGTAGTGTTATTTGACATGTAGAGGAGAGTGTAGCATGGACAAGTAAAAGAGGCTATAACGTTCACTTGACCGAAAGCTTGGCTTCTGGTAATCTTCTGCCACTATGTTAATGATGCGTTTACAACGAGTGGGTCGCAAAAATGAGCCATCTTACCGCGTGGTGGTGGTGGACAAGCGAGCCAGTACAAAGGCTAATAAGAATATCGATAACCTCGGCTTTTATAACCCCAAGCTAGGTGTGATTGAGATTGATGGTGAAAAGGCTAAGCATTGGTTGGCTCAGGGTGTGCAAGCTTCCGATACTGTACATAATATGCTTGTAACCAAGAAAATCATTGATGCCAAGAAGATCAATGTTCTACCTAAAATGTCTAACCGCAAAGCCGAAGTTGCTCCAGAGACAGCTCCTGTGGCTGTCTAACTCAACCTTTAGATATTCACAAAACACGTGCTTCTGCACGTGTTTTGTGTTGACGGGAGACTAAGGCTCTCGTACTATATGTATAGCAACGCCCACCCTAAGCGGTGTTGGTGTCTGCTTACCAGATTAGCTAAGAAAATTGATGTATGGATACTCATGAAGATAAGCAGTTTCTCGAGACTTTAGTCAAAGCGCTCGTAGATCACCCGGAAAGTGTAAGAATTAATCGTACTGTCGATGAGATGGGGGTTCTCCTCACTCTTGACGTACACGCTGAAGATATGGGTAAGATTATCGGTCGCTCAGGCAATACGGCCAAAGCCATCCGTACCTTACTCCGAGTGGTTGGTATGAAGCACGATGCTCGAGTAAACCTAAAGATTAACGAACCAGAAGGCGGACGAGCAATGACCCAAGAGATGAGCGAGGCGATGCGGGAGGACAATCCGGTTTCGACGCCTAAGTCGCTAGACGAAGCTATCGAAGATTTGAAAATATAAATTGACGATTCGCTTTGTTGCAGTTCAGTAAAATAATTCTCACCGTACTATACGTACGACTTGCATTATTTTCTTCCTGCGTCTCGCGATTCATTCAATTTATTGTCTTCAAATAAACCTAAAGATTTAATACTGAAAAATTTCCTTGTTGGACTACAAGATTTTTCGGTCAAAGTACTATTCGTACATTTCTCTCAAAATTTTTGTCCGCCTCTAAATTTTCTCAGTCTTAAACTTTAGCAATTTGAAAATATAAACTAAGGCGTAGCCTACCAGAAAATTCTCAGCAGAATTTTCTTACGGCTTTTGCAACTGCAAAGTAAAGACCAGACATCCGTCTGGTCTTTACTTTGACTGGCCGGTTGCTTGCAGATGTTCGTCGCCGGTCAATTGCTGATGCCTTCACTAAACTAAACAGAGTGCTACGCGCCTGGCTTTTTCTGTGCTAGGATTTTAAGTGATCTACACTATTAGCTTAGTTTATCTAATCAGTATAAGCAAATAAATTATGTTTTTAACATTAAAACAATATAAATTTTTTAAATGTTTAGTTTTAGCAATTGATATCCTCCCTCCCATTCTTTTCCTGTTACTTTTAGTGAGTGGTAACTCATGGCTGGCTATGGGTACTTTAGTTGGAATAGTGGCCCTTACTTCAAGTACTTTTGTTCCTGTGCCTATACTTTCAATTTTAAATATCATTATCATAGTAGTAACTGCAGCTATTTTAGTGAAGAGTAAAAAGTCTGTCGTTGAAGAAGGTTATCGCTCGGCATTAGTTTTGGGGGTGATACTTTTTAGCCTATTTACAGCTTTATATTTGTTTCTATTCTTTGTAAATCCAATTACACTATCTCATTAATATGCATTTTCACGTTATTACATTATTCCCAGAGGTTTGCGAAGCGTACACGAGCGCGAGTATTTTGGGGCGGGCGCAAAAGGTAGAGAAAGGGAAGGGGGCTAAGGTAAAAGGGAAGCAGATAGATGTTTCTTACTACAATCCGCGGGATTTTTCGACCGATAAACACCACAAAGTGGATGAGCGTCCTTATGGTGGTGGTCCGGGTATGGTGATGATGGTGGAGCCGGTTTTGAAAGCTTGGGAAAAAGCGGTTGGTAAAAAGACCGCAAGCCTGAAGAAAGGGAAGGTGAAGACACTTATTATGTCGCCCCGCGGTACGCTTTTTACCCAAGCGCTAGCCAAAGAGTATGCAGATCAGTACGACCATCTCGTACTTATTTCAGGTCGCTACGAAGGCATCGATTCGCGGGTAAAAGAAATCCTTAGTGCCGAAGAGGTATCGGTTGGTGAGTACGTCCTGACCGGTGGGGAACTCCCAGCCCTCACTATTATTGATGCCGTGGCGCGGAACGTACCAGGCGTGCTCGGAACTTTTGAATCACTAGAAGACGAGCGGGTCTCGAGCGGAGAAATGTACACGCGTCCCGAAGTCTTTGCTTACAAGAAGAAAAGATACTCCGTGCCAGAAGTCCTGCTTGGTGGTAATCACGCCGAGATAGAAAAGTGGAAGAAAGGCAAATAATTTTGCCTTTCTTCCGACCCAGCTGAGAAGCTGGGATTTTCGATGTAAAAGACGAGAAAATAGGAGGGAAGCGAGTTTGTATTTATAATCCTGTGTTAATGGGTATAAGTCCGATATAATTTTGATTTATGTGGTGTAGTTATAAAAATCGCAACGGTAAATTACAGCACAAGAGTTGGCTAAATAACGGACTTATACCCATTATCAAGCATTAATAGTTTGCTTTTGTCAACTAGACAAAAGTACTGCCAAGAGTTTGGACTTGCGGTTTTTCTCAGGTTTGCTATAATCCCGCCACATACGCAAAGGGTCTCGATTGTGTTTTGGGTGGGAGATTTTTGTTGTAGCGGAATAGTCACGCGCGTGATGCCGATATTAGCAAAATAAAACAGAATAAAATTCAGTAAACGCAATTATTTGCGATTTTTGTCTTTTAGGCTGTTTTAGGGGGAGGTATAAGTTTTATATATTTATATGTCAGCAGCAAAAAAAGGAGGTGAGGCGACCGTGTCGGTTGGCAATATGCCACAGAAGTTTTTCCAAGTCAGTCGAGCGCCACAGATTCCACTACCCGATTTGATTGAGCCACAGCGCTTGTCTTACCGGTGGTTTGTGGAAACTGCGCTAAAAGAGATTTTCACTGAATTTTCACCGATCAGTGACTACTCAGAAAAAAAGTTCGAGCTTAAGTTCAAAAAGTACGAACTAGGTGCTCCTAAGTGTACCCCTGAGTTTGCCAAGGAAAATAAACTCACCTACGAAGCTCCACTACGGGCCCAAGTCATTCTCAAGAATAAGACTTTTGAGAGTGAGAAAGACCAGGAAATTTTCATGACTGACCTGCCGGTCATGACCGAGCATGGTACTTTCATCATCAATGGTGTAGAGCGAGTCATTGTCCCCCAATTAGCTCGTTCTTACGGTATCTTCTTCACCGCTGAAGAAACTAAGGGTCGCCAACTCTTTGGTGCCAAAATCATTCCAGCTCGTGGCGCTTGGATTGAACTAGAGTCTGAAGCCGATGGAGTAATTTATGTAAAAATCGACCGTAAGAAGAAGTTTCCCGTTTCTTCACTATTACGTGTGCTTGGTGTTGAAAAAGAAAAAGACATGATTACCCTCATGAAGGGTGTAGAGCGTGGTGAGGAATATATGAAGGCAACTATTGCCAAAGATCCGGCCAAGTCAGTCGATGAGTCATTTGTTGAAATCTACCGCCGTCTGCGCGATGGTGATTTGGCGACTGTAGAAAACGCCCGGGAGTTTGTGCGTTCTATTTTTGCCCCTGAGCGTTACGATCTTTCTGAGATTGGTCGACATCACTTCAATGAGCGCTTTGGTCGTCCGATCGACGAGAAAGCAACTAGCGAAAGAACTATTTCAATTGAAGACGTTCGCCTTATCTTGACCCACATCGTGACCCAAAATCACGAACCAGGAGCTTTACCAGACGATATTGACCACCTCGGCTTCCGTCGCGTGCGCTACTTTGGGGAAATGCTCCAACAGCGCGTTCGGGTGGGTATGACGCGCATGAAACGAAATATTCAGGACCGTATGTCGACTATCGAGGCGGAGACTAGTTTGCCAATGCAGATCATCAACCCTCGTCCGCTTCAGGCTGCAATCAAGGAATTTTTCAGCACCAACCAACTTTCGCAATTCTCCCAACAACAAAACATCCTCGCGGAAATCGAGCACTTGCGTACTCTATCCGCTCTTGGACCCGGTGGACTCACCCGCGAACGAGCCGGCTTTGAAGTGCGTGACATTCACACTTCTCACTACGGACGCCTCTGTCCTATCCACACTCCAGAAGGACCAAACATCGGTCTGATTCTCCGTCTAGCGATGTACTCTAGAGTAAATCGCTTTGGCATTATTGAGACCCCTTACGCTAAAGTCGAAAAGGGTGTGGTAACCGGTGAGGTTGTTTACTTTAATGCTCATGAAGAAGAAAAGTTTAATATTGCTCATGCTGCGGTAGAGGTAGATGCCAACGGAAAAATTAAGCCAGAGATGGTAGAAGCGCGTCGCAAAGGTGATCCTTTTATCATTCCGCGCAAGGAGGTTGATTATATGGATATTGCTACCAATCAAGCTTTCTCGGTAGCTACTTCGATGATTCCATTCCTTAATCATGACGATGCTAACCGTACCTTGATGGGTAGTAACATGCAGAAGCAGGCGACTCCTTGTGTCATTCAGGAAGCCCCACTAGTGGCTACTGGAGTGGAAGGTATGGTAGCTCGTGATACTGGACGCGTAATCTACGCCACCGAAGCTGGTGAAGTGATTGAGTGTGATGCTAAGCATATCGTGGTCAAAAATAAAGATGGTAAGAAAAAAGACTACCCACTGACTTCTTTCCAACGAACCAACGATTTTTCTGCTTTCTATCATCGCCCATCAGTCACGATTGGTGACAAAGTAAAGACCGGTGATCTACTAGCTGATACCTCTTCTACCGACAACGGTCAAATCGCCGTCGGACAAAATGCTCTAGTGGCATTTATGAGTTGGAATGGTGCTAACTACGAAGATGCGATCGTTATTTCTGAGCGCCTGGTGAAACAAAGCAAGTTTTCTACTATTCACCTTGATGAGCTAGAAGTTTCGGTGCGCGACACCAAGCTTGGACCAGAGGTTACTTCTTCGGATATTCCTAACGTGTCTGAGCTCAAGCTCCGTAACCTCGATGAGAACGGTATCATCCGTATCGGTGCAGAAGTGCGTCCGGGGGATATTTTGGTCGGTAAAGTCACACCAAAAGGTGAGACTCAACTAACACCAGAGGAACGTCTACTACGCTCTATCTTTGGTGAGAAGGCTAAGGACGTAAAAGACACTTCATTGCGCCTCGAGGCTGGTAAGCGAGGACGTATCATTGGTGTAAAAATCTTCTCACGTGAGAACGGTGATCAACTGGAAAGTGGTGTGATTAAACGAATTCATGTCACTATCGCTCAAGTACGTAACGTATCAGTGGGTGATAAGCTTGCTGGGCGACATGGTAACAAAGGTGTTATCTCACGTATTTTACCGGAAGAAGATATGCCTTATACCGAAGATGGTCGACCGATTGATATTCTGCTGACACCACTGGGTGTACCGTCTCGTATGAACCTCGGACAGATTCTAGAACTACACTTGGGTATGGCCGCCAACACCTTGGGTTACCAAGCTATCGTACCACCGTTTGCGGGGGCAACCGAAAATCACGTCAAAGCTGAACTCAAAGCCGCTGGTTTGCCAGAGGATGGAAAGATACAGTTACGTGATGGTCTGACTGGTGAGCAATTTGCGCAGAAGACAGCGGTTGGTTACATGTACATCTTGAAGCTTCACCACATGGTAGAAGACAAGATCCACATGCGTTCAATTGGGCCGTACTCACTTATTACTCAACAGCCACTCGGTGGAAAGGCGCAAGTGGGAGGTCAGCGCTTCGGCGAAATGGAAGTCTGGGCGCTTCTTGGTTATGGTGCGGCTTACACTTTGCGAGAAATGCTCACTATAAAATCGGATGATATTGTTGGTCGTTCAGCCGCCTTCGATGCTATCGTCCGTGGTGAAAAAATTAGTCATCCTCATACACCAGCCGCCTTTAACGTACTTATAAATCAACTTCGCGGTCTATCACTTGACGTTAAATTGGAAAAGGCCGATCGGGTGGAGCGCACTCGTCGTGAGGTTTAGTTCATAATTAGTAATATAAAATATGTCAAACATGTCAACCTTCCAAAAGCCTCACGCCCCGACTGAATACACTGGTATTAGTCTGCGTCTAGCTTCACCGGATACTATCTTGGACTGGTCTCACGGAGAAATCACAAAACCGGAAACCATCAACTACCGTACTCAGCGCCCTGAGAAGCATGGTCTTTTTGATGAAAGAATCTTTGGACCAGTGGAAGACTACGAGTGTGCTTGTAAGAAGTACCGTGGCATTCGCTACAAGGGAATTGTTTGTGAGAAGTGTGGAGTAGAGATCACTCGCGCTATCGTGCGTCGTGAGCGCATGGGTCATATCGATCTATGTATACCGGTCTCACACATCTGGTTCTTACGTGGTGTGCCAAGTCGCATTGCGATGATTTTGGGAATTTCCGCAGCGGATATAGAAAAAGTAATTTACTTCGCTGGGTACATTGTCACTAAAGTAAGTGAAGAGCATCGTAATCGGTTGCAGAGAGAACTTGAGGCTGAATTCAAATCTAAGCTTAAAGCCCTACAAAACGAAGATGCTAAAGAAGTATTGCAAACCCGCATGGAAGAAACCAAGAAAGAGATAGATAGTCTAAGGCCGGGAACGGTGCTTGACGAGATGAGTTTTCACCGTTTTTCTATTAAGTACAGTACTCTGTTTGAAGCCCGCATTGGTGCGGAGGCAATCTACGATTTGTTTAAGGCTGTAAATCTTTCGGAATTGTTAACTCAGTTGGAAAAGAGTCGCGAGACAGCCGGAGCAATGGAGCGAGTGAAGCTTGATAAGAGAATGTCCCTGATCCGTGGAATGATAAACGCCGAAGTACGTCCTGAGTGGATGTTTCTCACTCGAATTCCGGTTATTCCGCCAGCCATTCGCCCGATGGTGGCACTCGAAGGTGGACGTCATGCTTCCTCAGACCTAAATGACCTCTATCGTCGCGTCATCAATCGTAACAATCGTCTCAAGAAACTGATTGATATCATGGCGCCTGATGTGATCTTGCGAAATGAGAAGCGTATTCTCCAAGAAGCCGTTGATGCCTTGATTGATAACTCGATTCGTCATGGTGGTGGTGCTTACTCAGCGATGAGTCAGGCGCAACGTCGACCACTAAAGTCTCTCTCAGATTACCTTAAGAGTAAGCAGGGTTACTTCCGCCAAAACCTACTTGGAAAACGAGTAGATTATTCAGGACGTTCGGTGATTGTGATTGGACCAGACTTGGCGCTAGATCAATGTGGTCTACCTAAGCATATGGCCCTAGAACTTTTCCGTCCATTTGTGATTGCGCAACTGCTCAAGCAAGAACTAGCTTACAACATTCGTGGCGCCGGCCGATTGATCGAAGATGGTGTGCCAGAAGTTTGGGCTATCTTGGAAGATGTGATTCGACATCGTCATGTACTTCTCAACCGCGCACCGACTTTGCACCGTCAGGGTATACAAGCTTTTCGTCCAGTTTTGATAGAAGGTAATGCTATTCAAGTCCACCCACTCGTTTGTCGTGCTTTCAACGCCGACTTCGATGGTGACCAGATGGCCGTACACGTACCACTTTCAGATGAAGCGCAGATGGAGGCACGTGATATTATTTCCGCCAACAAGAACATCCTCAAGCCGGGTTCGGCTGAACCGGTGGTATCAGAAAAGCTACTTGATATGGCCTTGGGTTCATATTGGATGACCAAGCTTATGCCGGGAGCAAAGGGTGAAGGAAAATACTTTGCTTCACCGAATGATGCTATTAATGCCTACGATCATGGCGTGATAGATTTCCGCGCCAAGGTAAATGTCCTCGCGACTGATACGCCAAAGTACCAGCAATTTGAAGGTAAGCTGTTTGAGACCTCGGTCGGTCGTCTCATCTTTAACAGTGTGTTGCCAGCTGATCACATGTTCATCAATGATGTGATTGTGCAGCGTACCCTTTTCTCAGTAATTATCGATATTATTGATTCTCGTGGTCCTGAGGCTGTGCCACCAATTGTTGACCGTCTGAAGAAGCTTGGTCTAAAGTATGCCACGATGTCTGGTACCACTTGGGGTATCGATGAAGTGAGTGTACCAAAGCAAAAACCAGCGATTATTGAGAAGTCACGTGGAGAAGAGAAAAATGTGATGGACGCTTTTGCTGAGGGTCTCATCTCTCGTGATGAACGTCGTCGTATGGTGGTGGAGATCTGGCACCGCGCCAAGACCGAACTAGAAAAAGTGCTACCGGAGACACTGGACCAGAATGGTTCAGCTTATGAAATGTGGAAGTCTGGCGCTCGAGGATCACTTGGACAGATTGCACAGATGGCGGGTATGAAGGGACTTATTGTTAACACGAGAGGCGAGACAATTGAATTCCCAGTACTCTCATCTATGAAAGAGGGTATGACACCGTTGGAGTATTTCATCACGACCCACGGTTCACGTAAGGGACTAGCTGACACCGCGCTCCAGACTGCCAAGGCTGGTTACCTCACTCGACGACTCTTCGTGGTGGCTCAGGACGCGATTGTGACTGAAGCTGATTGTAAGACTAAGCAAGGGGTTAATATTGGTCGAATTTCTGCTTCTGGTATTGAAATCGCTTTCTCGAAGGCTATCAAAGGACGAATTCTGTCTGAAGACGCCGTTGATACTAAGGGTAATGTTATTTTCCCTAAAGGTCATTTGCTTAGTCGAAAAGACGCGATTGCTGTTGAGGAATCAACTTGTGAATCAGTTGAGGTTCGTTCACCGATGACTTGTAAGACGCTACGTGGTGTATGTCAGTACTGTTACGGTATTGACCTGACGACCAATGAGATGGTGGATATTGGTGAAGCGGTTGGTACGGTGGCCGCCCAAGCGATTGGTGAACCAGGTACACAGCTAACGATGAACACCAAGCACGCTGGTGGAGCGGCTTCGGTTGGTGGTGACGTGACCTCTGGTCTACCGCGTGTAGAAGAAGTCTTTGAGAAGCGTGAACCAAAGATTCCGGCTGTTATCTCTCACTGCGAAGGTCAGGTGGTTGATATCCGCACTGAAGGCCGGGAGAAGGTGATTGTGGTGGCGCCAGACATGACCGCCAAGGGCGCACCAAAGAAGAAAGACAATATCGAGTATGAAGTAAATTACCGTCGCGTCGTGGCTGTCTCCAAGGGAGATACTGTCTACTCGGGTCAACTTTTGACCGATGGTTCGGCTTCACTACCGGAATTATTTAAGTACGGAAACCAAGAAATCACTCAGGACTACATCATTTCTGAAGTAAACAAGATTTACGAACTACAAGGTGTGACGATTGCACGCAAGCACATTGAACTGATTGTCAAGCAGATGATGTCACGGATGAAAGTCACCGCTTCTGGCGACAGTCGATTCACTGTCGGGGAAGTGATTGAAGAATGGATTATTGCTGAGGAGAATGCAAAGCTCAAGGCCGATGGTAAGGAGCCAGCCAAGGCTGATAGACTTATCTTAGGTATCACTGAGACCTCACTGTCTCGTAAGAGTTTCCTCTCGGCTGCTTCCTTCCAAAATACTACCCGCGTCTTAATCAATGCCGCGGTGAAGGGAAGTCACGATAATCTAGCTGGTCTTATGGAAAACGTCATCATCGGTAAACTTATCCCAGCCGGCTCTGGCTTCAAGGGTAGTAAGAAGTACGAGATGATTGAGGAGTTGAACGGAAGATAATTAAAGTAGGTTAAGAGCAAAGGCCACCGAGCACCTCCCCTTTGGGGAGGTGCTCGGTGGCCTTTTGCGTGCTAGAAAAACAAAATAGGAAAACTTGATGCCGTGCCTCGCTCAACACGCGTTCATTTTTCCTCTCGAATTGTGTCTTAGGTCAAAATAAGAGATGGTCCCATATCTTGATTGGCAGCTCGCTACAGTCAGATTCTCTTTTGTAGGTCGAATCTGACTAAGCGCCTGCATCACCACAAGAGTATTTCCGTTTCTATATTCCTTTCAGTCATTAGAAACTAGGTCAAATTCGCAATAGTCGACGCGGTGCGTCTCTTTTGCTCAATTAACAATCCCCGGCAAGCGCTAGGGCTTGCCGGGGGTATGGACTTCACGTCTTTTCATGAGCGTTGATCTGTTCCTGGGTGGGCGTGATCCATTTGATGCCGTATTCCTTATAGGTACCCGGCCTTTTGAAGGACACGTGCCACATACCGTGCTCGTTCTCCTCGAAGGCGGTAGCTGGGATGGTGTGGCCGTCGACCTCGATATTTACAGGCCACGTCTTATGGTCGAGGGGGATCAGTTTGGCAAAGAAGGTAGCTAGGGACATCTTTCTCTCCTTATGGCGGGTGATTGAACCAACTTATATTATAGCACATTTTGCCAAGAAAGCAAAGTTTTGGGCAGTTCTTCAGTTTTGCCGTATACTAGAGCTAATTATTTATGTCTGATGTGGTGCAACAAATAAAAGACCGTCTCAGTATTTTGGATGTTATTTCACCGTACGTGGAGTTGCATAAGGCGGGGAAGAGCTTTAAGGGTAAATCACCATTCACGAATGAGCGCACACCCTCGTTTTATGTTTCACCGGAGCGCGGGATGTACTACTGCTTCTCGACCAGCCAAGGTGGCGATATGTTCACTTTTATTCAAGTGATGGAGGGAGTCGATTTTAAGGGGGCGTTGAAGATTTTGGCGGATAAAGCGCGGGTGGAGCTGGTCCCGGTTTCGCCGGAGAAACAGACTGAACGTGATCGTTTGTACGCGGTACTTGGTGCCTCGGCCAAGTTCTATAGTGAGCAGTTAAAGGAAGCGCCGGAGGCTTTGGCTTACTTAAAAAAGCGCGGAGTTAGCGAGGCGACTATGCAAAGTTGGCAGATTGGTTTTGCACCGGGGCCACCTCAATCTGGCTGGCGAGTAGCCAAAGAATATCTGCGTAGTTTGGGTTTTACTGATACTGAACTAATAAAAGCCGGTTTGATTAAAGGCGGAGACCAGGGTAAGGAACACTACGACGTCTTTCGCAATCGCATTATGTTTCCACTGTTTGACCAGAGTGGTCGAGTGGTGGCTTTTTCAGGCCGGACGCTTGAGACGGGTCCGGATATACCAAAGTACGTAAATTCACCGGAGACTGAACTTTATAAAAAATCGGAGCTACTTTATGGTTATGATCGAGCCAAACATGGCATTCGTCACTTGGACTTTTCGCTTATTGTCGAAGGTCAATTTGACGTAGTAATGAGTCATCAAGCTGGCTATGTAAATACAGTGGCGGTTTCGGGAACAGCTTTTACACTACAGCACGTACAACTTCTAGAGCGTCTATCAAACAAAGTAGTATTGGCGCTCGATGCCGATAAAGCCGGTATTGCGGCGGCCAAACGGTCGGCCGATCTCATGTTGCGGCGTGGTCTGGATGTTAAGGTAGCCATGCTTCCTGATGGCAAGGACCCGGCTGATATGGTACTTGAAGACACTAAGGAATTTAAGCATATCATCGGGCAGTCAGTGCATGTGATAGAGTTTTTATTACAAATATTAATCAAGTCTGGGCTAGACCAAAGAACGCTTAAACTGAGGGCGAGGGAAGAAGTGATACCCTACATCCCTCTACTACCAAACAAAATAGACCAAGATCACTTTGAACAAGTGGTGGCCGATTTACTGAAGACCACCAAGGATGCGGTGCATTATGAAGTCGAGCGAAGTGCCGAACAGGGTTCCCAAAAAGAAAGAGAAATAAAATTAGTCTCTGTTACCAAGGATAATGAACAAAATCAGAGCGATGAAATCGGCAACCGCCGGGAAGTATTGTTGACCTATCTAATTGGAGTATTACCACTTTTTTCACCCGTCGTTGCGGATAAAATAAAAGTCGTACTTTCTGATATTACTGGTGTGTCATACTTTGAGTTGGAAAGTCAGGTATCAGTTTCCCAAAAAGCCGAGGTTTTATTTAGAAATGAGACGATGGGGGAAACACAACCAAAACTAATTTTTGAAACAGAAGTGGTCCATGCCCTCAATCAGTTAAGGCAATTGATTGTCCGCTTACGCCTCAAGGACGCCAAAGGCCTACTCCAGCAAGCTGAACTAGATAATGACGAAGAAGCCATCATGGCTCAGCTATCTGATGTGCATAAAAGCCAAAAGACGCTGCAGATAGAACCTTATACGCTAGACTTGCTAAAAGAGAGTAGTTAGACCTTACCACTGGACATTTTTGGTTTTTTCTGTATAGTGTGTAGCACTATGGCTACCAAAAAGGCCTCAAAAAAAGCAGTAAAAAAAGCGGTAAAAACCGTTACATCAAAGAAAAAACTACCCAAGACAACAAAAAAGTCAGTGGTAAAAAAAGCCGTGAAGCCTAAAAGTAAGGTAGTAAAGACTGTAGCTAAAAAAGCTGGGAAAACTGTAAAAACAGCTACTGTCAAGAAGAAAGTGCCAAAGACAAAGGCAGTTAAAAAAGCGGTGGTAAAAAAAGCCCCAGCCAAAAAGCTGGTTAGTAAGGTGGCTAAGAAACCGGTAGTACTAAAACCGACTACCTTAACCAAAAGTGAAAAAATACTTGAGCTAAAAGCGGCTGAGCTGATGAAGCTGGGTCGCGAGCGCGGGTATGTTACTTACGACGAGTTACTACGATCGTTTCCTGAAATTGAAAAAGATATCGAGTATCTAGATGTTCTGTATGGACGTTTTGCGACGGCCGGTATTGATGTACTGCAAAGTGGCGGTATGCTCGGTGATGATCCAAGTATAGATATCATTGCGCAAAAGAACGCTTTCAAGCGTAGTGATAGTGGTTATGATTCAATTCAGATGTACTTACGAGAGATTGGTCAGTATCCACTTTTAAATGCTCACGAAGAAAGAGTTTTGGCTAAGCGCATTGTCGATGGCGATGAAGAAGCTCGTAACCTATTGGCTCGGGCTAACCTGCGTCTCGTGGTGTCAATTGCCAAGAAGTACGTTGGTCGTTCACCAGATTTGACTCTACTTGACCTCATTCAAGAAGGGAACCTAGGTCTCTTTAAAGCGGTAGACAAGTTTGATTTTACCAAAGGCTTCAAGTTTTCCACTTATGCCACCTGGTGGATTCGTCAAGCTATCACCCGAGCTCTAGCCGATCAATCACGTACCATTCGTATTCCGGTTCACATGGTGGAGACTATGGCTAAGTATAAGCAAGTCTCGCGCCGTCTAGCCCAAGACTTGGGGCGCGATCCGATGCCAGAAGAAATTGCTACTGAGATGGGAGTGGAGGTAGAAAAAATCTACCAAATTGAAAAAATTAGCCAAGACACTATTTCACTGGAATTACCGGTAGGAGATGACGATGATCGTTCGCGACTATCTGACTTTATTTCCGATGATAAAATAATTTCTCCTGATCAAGAAGTAGCGCACAGCATTTTAACTGATCAGATTACTGAAATTCTTGACACTCTGTCAGAGAAGGAACGAAAGATCCTAGAAATGCGACATGGTTTGCTCGATGGTACTTACCATACTCTAGAAGAGGTAGGGAAAGAGTTTGGCGTAACTCGCGAACGTATTCGCCAAATCGAAGCGAAAGCTTTGGAGAAGATTAGACAACACGAGAAGGCA
>CAYRMI010000002.1:58554-127448 GCA_964425625.1 uncultured Candidatus Saccharibacteria bacterium
TATTCGCCAAATCGAAGCGAAAGCTTTGGAGAAGATTAGACAACACGAGAAGGCAAGGAGACTAAAGTCATACTAAAGTATGACTTTATACGATAGATTCTCCATGTGGGGTCGAATCTATCGTCTTCTTGCATAAAGAAATCATGTTACGACACGTTGTGTCGTCACTGATTTCAAAAGCCCGAAGACTCAAATCGTATTAACATACGATTTGATATGAAAAATTCTTCCTCGATAGGTCGAATTTTCCATCTTCGGGCATAAATAAATTATATGACTAGACTTCGTCGAGTCATTAATTTCAAAAGCAAGAAGACTAAAATCGTATTAAAATACTACTTTCGGATTTATTGAGAAAATCATAAAGAAGTGATAATATCTCTCCGCGAGTGACTTTGACCTTGTTCTATTCCTTTTCTGAGATGTAGAACTTCTTCTGTTTCACCCCATCTTTTGGCGGAGTTTTTAATCTTTACCTCTTATAATTACTATTTTTATGTCTTCTGCTGTCACAAAAAAAGAGATTTTTAATGAGGACTATATTTTGCATACTTTGCGACACTATCTCCCATCCCAGGGTCCACTAAAAGACTTTGTTCACCACAACACGCTTCATGCTTTTCAAGACATGAAGTTTTATGATGCCATTTTTAAAGCTTCACAAATCTTTGGCTACCAAGTCACTTTTTCTTTGTCTGAATATCGTCAACTGTACTCACAAAAGCGTATTTCCGAAGATATACTAAATCGCGTTATTAAGGATCGTAAGGGAGGTGAGCTTGTACAAAAATGGAAGGAAAAGGCTCTTAATCAAACTTATGATTGGTCTATTCCGCAGCGAGTGGGTAAGCTACGTCAGGAATGGAAACGTGTGTACGCTGTAGATTTGGATGATTTGGTTCAACCACTACTCTTTCGTATTCTCTGTAGTTATTTGGACCAAGGTATCGCTATCTCTCCCTTTCCCTTTGAACAGACCGGACTTCTAAACGCCGTGCGCACTCTAGAACAAGGTAGCTTCACCAGTTTTTTTAAAGGCAAGCGGGCTCGTACTCTACTTCAAGACCGATCTTGTACTATCGAGCAATTGCTTTCTATTATAGTTCGAGAAGAAAAATACTTTGAAACTTATCTTTATGATCAACAATTTTTCCATCGAGGCTGGTCTGGAATTGTGGCTACGCTAGAAGACCGTCCGGAATCCCTTTATTATCCTAAAAATATTTCTCTGCGTGACTTTATTCACTTAGAACTATTACTTGAAATTGATGCTCTTGATCATGCTTTAGGAGAACAGTGGCAACCACTGGCTCTTATGACAAACATCGTCCCGGTAGATATTTTTACTGACGTGGAGCCAACTGAAGTGCAGGAAGTCCTCAAAATTTGGCAAGATGCTTTTGAGTGGAGTTACTACGATATGGTACTTAAAGGTATGCAAGCTGTAGTGGAAAAAGGGCCGATAGTTTCAGCTCCGCAGCAGAAGAGTTTTCAGGCCATCTTTTGTATTGATGAGCGGGAATACTCTTTACGGACATATATCGAAAGTGTCGACCCCGATTGCGAGACACTCGGAGCCCCGGGTTTCTTTGGTGTGGAATTTTATTTCCGCCCCGCCCATGCAAAGTTCCATGAAAAACTCTGCCCGGCCCCTGTTACTCCACGTTATCTTATTAAAGAGGTGGAAAAGGAGGTCAAGTATAAACGACCGAAAGAGATCATTTATAGTAAACATTCTCACACCTTTGTGCGCGGGTTTGTCTCTTCTTATTTTCTCGGATTGGCTTCTTTGGGAAAATTGTTTGCTAACTTGCTCCGTCCCACCATGAGTCCGGCTATCGCTGATGCTTTTTCACACATGGACGGAGAAGGGAAACTCACTATTCTCTATAGCGGAGAAAGGGATATCGCCCATGACTTACAAATAGGTTTTACGGTGAAAGAAATGGCTGACCGAGTCGAAAAAATCCTTCGGGGGATTGGATTGACCCATAACTTTTCCTCTTTGGTGTATCTGCTTGGTCACGGATCTAGTAGTGCCAACAACCCACACCATGGAGCTCACGACTGTGGAGCTTGTAGTGGTCGCCCGGGAGCAGTTAATGCTCGCGTCTTTTCTTGGATGGCAAACTATACTCCTGTCCGTACGCTTTTAAGAGAACGTGGTATTTCTATACCCGCAAACACTCAATTTTTAGGTGGGTTACATGACACTGCCAGTGATGAGATTGCCTTTTATGACGAAGAAATTCTTTCCCAGATGAATCAAAGAGAGCACGAAAAGAATAAAATTCTTTTCGAAAGAGCACTTGACCTCAACGCCAAAGAACGGTCAAGGCGCTTTATGTCCATTAATACGAAAAATCCTCTTAAGCAAATACGAAAGGATATTAAACGTCGCTCGGTCTCTTATTTTGAACCGCGACCCGAGCTTGGTCATGGAACCAACGCTATCTGTGTGGTGGGGAATAGAGAACTAACCAAAGATCTCTTTCTTGATCGCCGAGCTTTTCTTAACTCCTATGACTATACAAGCGATCCTGATGGAAAGATTTTGGCTGGGGTTATTGCTCCTCTCCCAGTAGTTTGTGGCGGAATCAACCTAGAGTACTATTTTTCCCGAATGGATAATTCCAAACTTGGGGCCGGAACGAAACTTCCTCACAACGTCATGGGACTGATCGGTGTTTCTAATAGTAGTGACGGAGATTTACGGGCCGGATTGCCACTGCAAATGATTGAAGTACACGATCCTATAAGGTTACTGATGATTGTGGAGCAGGATCCTAAGGTTGTACTATCGGTCATTTCTGCTACCCCAGCACTTTATGAATGGTTTATTAATGAATGGGTACACCTGGTGGTGTATGACCCTAACACCACTTCTTTCTTGCGTTTCCGTAACGGTGCCTTTGTTCCGTACACACCACTTATGGGAGAAGTTAGTACCGTAGAGGATATTAGCAAGACGATAGAGTCAGTCTCCGGAATGAAGTCCAATTATATTTTGGATGCTACTAAAGAGAACATGTCGGTTCACCTTCTTAAGAAATAATATTATGACATTCCCTCTAATCTCGTTTTTTGTCCTCATTCCACTCCTGGGATTTTTTGCGTGTCTACTTATACCCAAGAAACAGGAGAAACTTATCGCCAGTATTGCTTTTTTTAGTATTCTTGCCGACTTCTTACTTTTTATCTATTTTTGCATCCGCTCCGGAATGCAGGGGTTTCCCGATGTGGCAGAGCATGGGATCACTATCTATGAGAGTGCAAACTACACCTTCGCGTTAGAGTTCTTTTTTGACCTAACGGGAGCGGTATTTTTTGCTATGACGTGTATTACTACTCTTCTTGTGCTGAGGTTTAGTACTTTCTATATGCACCGTGACCAGGGGTTTAAACGTTTCTTTGCTACTATCCTCTTGTTCTTTACTGGTTTAGGACTCATCGTTTTTGCTGGTAATTTTGAAACCTTGTTCATTGGTTGGGAATTCATTGGCATCACTTCTTTCCTGCTTATTGCTTTCTATCGTGATCGCTATCTCCCAGTAAAAAATGCTTTGAAAGTATTTTCTCTCTATCGTATTGCCGATGCGTTCCTACTCTTAGCCCTTTGGTATGCGCACCATGTATTTCTATACAACATTAATTTTTCAGACCTTACGGAGTTGGTGGGTGAGTACGGTAATGACTTCACGGTTCTAGGGCTACTTCTTCTAGTTGTGGCTTTGGTGAAATCCGCACAGTTCCCGTTTTCCTATTGGGTACCAAGAGCGATGGAAGGCCCTACTACTTCTAGCGCCATTTTCTATGGAGCTCTTTCCGTTCATATGGGACTGTTCTTGCTCCTACGCACTTTTCCTTTGTGGGAGGGTAGTATAGCGGTGAGGTGTTTGGTTTTCTTTTTTGGATTACTCACGGCTCTCATTTGTACTTCTATCGCCCGGGTTCAGTCTTCCATCAAGACACAAATAGCTTACGCTTCAGTTACACAGATCGGCATTATGTTTATGGAATTAGCCCTTGGTCTACATTGGTTAGTTCTCATTCATTTTTCTAGTAATGCCTTACTCCGTACCTACCAACTGCTTATTTCACCATCTATACTCAGCTATCTTATCCATGAGCAGTTCTATCATTTTGTTCTTCCGCCACAAAAGATTGGAAACAATTTCCTGGGTCGTCTTCGTTCGTCGCTGTATATTTTGGCGATTAAGGAATGGAATATGGACAGATTAATGTCAGACTATCTCTTTAAACCACTAAAAACCATTGGACAACTTACCAAGCCTCTCGGAATTGCGCTACTATATGCACTTTTCTTTCTCTTCTTTGCCTCATCTGTTTTTGTAGTTACTACGATAGACTCATCTTCTTCTACTATTGCTCTCATGGGGGACATCGCAGCCGTCATGAGTATACTCATGTACCTCAGGGCTTTTTCTGTTCAAGAAAATATGAAGGCTGCCTGGAATCTAATTTTCCTCGGTCATCTATCTGGCATCGCTTTTCTTTTCTTTGCGTCGCCAGAAAATATCGCACCGCTCCTTATGTACGCAGTTGGTATAGGAATAGCTTTTATAATTGGTTACGGTGTACTTTATTATATGCAGATTAAAGAAAAGGACAGCTTTGCGCATTTCCATGGACACATCTATGAGTATCGCCGTTTAGGCAATTTCTTCTTTGTGATCTGCCTCAGTTTTATGGCTTTTCCGATTACCCCTTCCTTTTTAGGGCAAGATATTCTACTTAGCACTCTCCATGGTGAGCATATGCTTCAGATTGTCCTGTTTGGCATCGCTTACGTAATTTCAGGTATTGCCATCATCCGCCTCTTCGCCAAAGTATTCTTTGGACCCCACCAGAAAACTTATCACGAGGTGGCTTATAAATCTTCCTAAAAATCAAAATAGACGAAAGATAGACACAATATAAATACAGAATAAAAGGAAACCCGCCCTACGCAGTTGCGCGGGGCGGGGCTTTTGGCTTAAGTCGCTTGTTTGCGGCTCAAAGCAGTGACGTCAAGGATGTGGCGAATTGCTTCTGTGGCGCATTCCTCAACCGTCTGACCAGTGAGGTAAATCGGTGGCTTCTGACCCGTGCCCTCAAAATACTCGTTGATATCTCGTTCTTGTTTCGAACAGAAGTCCAACACATTGCTTTCTATTGGTTTCAGTACACGGTTGATGAAATACTGGGGTTTTGGCGTGCCACGAATGACACGCGCCGGTACAAGATGCTTATGCCAGAGCTCGGTGGCTTCATTCCGCGCTTGTGGACAGTCAGTCTCCGCAATCGAATCGAGAAATACGTCCAGTCCGTACCGGAGCGTCACGACGATATTGCCAGAGGCAATGGCCGGCCGAATCCTCTTGACACCCGCCTCGTTGAACTCAGCGAAGGCTGTCACTAGGCGTGTGGTAGGGTGAAGGGCTCGGTGTGTCTCACTCCAGCGGATTGGAAGGGGTTTCTTGGAAACCACATTATCCATGAATATGATCGGCAGATGTGGGTAATGCTCTAGCATCTGTCGTTGTGTTTCATAGAACACATTTTCTTTCTTATTGGCTCGTTGGCCAGAAAACGAAAATAGAAATCCGCTGCCGTCTGGCATATATCCTCCGGTGTAGTTGGATGGGTAAAGGAACTGTACAACTCGTTTGTAAACAGGCTTTAGAGAAGTTTAGGTCGAATCATAAATGATTCGAAACTAAAGGTCTGAAAACCTTAACCTACATGTTGTGATTGGATTCAGAAATCCAAGACAGAATACTACTACCACGCCTTGTGGTAGTCAATAATTTAACTGTGGGGACAATTCATGGCCTCAGAGCCGTATGATTTTGGAATCTTAAATCCAAGTCTGTCTTTTATGGTAAGCGCAGTGTTAATCGGCTTCCGTTATTAATATAAATCCTGGCTTTGTAGAGTTTTATACACCAAGTCACACTAATACTTTAGACGACTAATAACCTAGTTAGACTCGACGGTATTTTTCTTTTGTGATACATTGCTGGGGTGAGACAACAAGTATCAAAAGATATCGTGGTAGCAGCTTTAATCACCGATGAGAGTGGTAATGTTTTAATCGTTAAACCAGAATATAAGGAAGGGTGGATTTTTCCTGGCGGTTATGTAGAGGTAGGTGAATCTCCTAGTGAGGCCCTACAACGTGAAATATTAGCTGAAATTGGGATTGATATTGTCGCTCCTAAACGTCTTTTAAGTGTTGATTATCGTGGTCATTCGGAAGAATACATCATGTTTATCTTTGACGGTGGTGTTTTTACCAAAGACACCATTGATTCAATCAAATTACCGCCACGCTTACTTGAGTACAAATTTGTTTCACCTGAGGAAGCGGTAAAATTATTACGCGAAAAGAATGCTCGTCGTCTTATGCCAACCCTAGAAGCCCGTCAAAAAACTGGAATTGCGTATCTAGAGAACCAAGAGCTCTTCTAGTACAAATGTAGTTTATACATTGGTATTAAGAAGAGTTTTTTGTTTTGTGTTTATTATGGGCACAAACTTATTTACTAAATAGTCTTTAATATTAATTATGATTTTATTTGCCAGCCTGATTTTTATTATCGGCTATATCGTTATCACTCTAGAACACCACTGGAAGATTAACAAATCGCTAACAGCGACCGCTTTGGCGGCTGTCTTATGGGGAGGTTTGGCACTTGCTGGTTATGACCATGTATTGATGGAGGAGGCTATTCATATGCTGTCAGCCGAAACCTTCTCTCTAGTAGTATTCTTGCTGTCAGCCATGACTTTGGTAGAAATATTGGTCCATTACCGCTTTTTTGACTTATTGCGTGCTAAAATCTTTGCTCTTGGTCTTAAAGACGTCGGTCAGTTGGTGCTTATTTCCTCTATCGCTTTTGTCCTCTCGGCCATCATCGACAACCTAACTACCACCATCGTGATGGTGCAGATCGCTCGACGTTTCTTCAAGGGTACTAATCTCTTGGTAGCTGCGGGGGCGATTGTTGTGGCAGCTAACGCCGGAGGAGCCTTTTCGCCAATCGGTGACGTAACAACCATCATGTTGTGGTTGGCAGGAAAGTTCACCGCCTTGGAGATTCTTCTCTGGGGATTTTTACCTGCATTGACTATTTATGTAGTGAGTATGTTGCTTTTTGTGCGTCAAATAAAAGGTGATACTTCAGATATAGTACCGACTACTTTTGAAGAAGTAAATCTAACGTTCCCAGAAAAGACGATTATTGCCACCACTTTCGCTTCTTTTGCCTTACCGCCAATAGCTCATCTTTTTGGCCTGCCACCTTTTATGGGATTAATGCTTGGCGTAGGTATCGTTGGCTTGATGGTGGCCTGGTTTGCCAATACTGCCTCCGAACGTGAGTCGCACCTCTCGATGGATATTGAAAAGCTCTTGGGTAAGTTAGATATTACCAGTTTACTATTTTTTATTGGTATCCTTTTTGCTGTTGGCGCCCTTGGCTTCTTAGGTATTCTTGATCAGATATCTGGAGCGGTGTTTGGTGCTGAACCGGAGGCTTCTAGACTGATAGCGGGAAGTGTTTTCTTGGGTGTCTTCTCAGCTATCTTGGATAATATTCCACTGACGGCAGCGGCGCTTGATATTCTCCAAACTACCGACTCCCGCATTTGGATTCTTTTGGCTATCTGCGTTGGAACGGGCGGGTCAATGCTCGTTATTGGTTCGGCCGCTGGTGTAGTGGCTATGGGTATGGTAAAAGAGCTTAGCTTTAAGCAATACCTTCATATTGCAACTATCCCAGCCACCGTTGGTTATGTGGCGGGCATTGGTGTGTGGTGTATACAGTATTGGTTGTTTTAGTTCTGTAAATTTTAAAAACCTCTAGTTCAAAAAACTAGAGGTTTTTTGAAAATAAAGTATAGTAGATTAATAAATGAAAAAATCATCAGCTAATATTTTGGAGCAAGCATTTTCTGAGGCACTTTCCGCACTAAATAAAGAGCAACGACGAGCGGTTGATACAATCGAAGGGCCAGTGATGGTGATTGCTGGTCCGGGTACTGGTAAGACACAAATTCTGACGCTTAGAATTGCTAATATTCTAATTAAGACAGACCTTCAGCCAGAAAATATTTTAGCTTTGACCTTTACTGACTCGGGAGTTAAAGCCATGCGCGAACGCTTACGTAAATACATCGGTGCGACAGCATATCGCGTTCCGATTTATACTTTTCATGGTTTTGCCCAGCATCTAATCAATCACTATCCTGATGCTTTCCCGAAAGTAATTGGCGGGCGTGCTATCACTGACGTGGAAAAGGTAGAAATTTTAGATGGGATACTTAAGGAGCCGTCTTTGAAGTTATTGCGTCCACTAGGCAATCAGACCTACTACGTACCACACTTGTTAGCAATCATCAGTCATATGAAGCAGGAATATGTATCGGCTGATAATCTTAGTTTTATTATTGCCAAACAAGAAGAAGAACTTGTGGGTATAGAAAAGATTCATCAAAAAGGAGCCCATAAGGGGAAGGTAAGAGGTGAGTACAGCAAAATGGAGAAAGTTATCGAGAAAAATAAAGAACTGCAATATGTGTATCGGTACTATGAAGCTACCTTAGCTTCGGCTCATCTTTATGATTTTGACGATATGATTGCTGAAGCAGTCAGAGCTCTAGTCGACGATGAAAACCTCTTACGAGAATTGCAGGAAACCTACCAGTACATTTTGGCTGATGAACATCAAGACGTAAATGGAGCACAAAATAAAATCCTCGAGCAGTTATGTAATTTTCATCCCTCACCCAACATTTTTGTGGTTGGTGATGAGAAGCAAGCCATCTATCGTTTTCAGGGTGCATCGCTCAGTAACTTTCTTTACTTCACGGACGTTTTTCCGACGACAAAGACGATTGCACTAACTAGTAATTATCGTTCTGGCCAGCTAATTTTGGATGTCGCTCAGGAACTAATAACTTGTGATGATGAGTCGTTGATGAAGCTTCGGGTGCCCCTTAAGGCTGAGCTCGTAAAGGACGCAAAGATAGAAGAGCGTAAATTCTCTCATCAGGTAGTGGAAGATGATTGGCTGACTATGGCCGTAGTAGAACAGGTCAATAAAGGCGTACCGCCACAAGAAATAGCGGTCATTGTCAGGTCAAATAAAGAAGTAGAATCAATCACCGCCTTACTTAGAAAGGCTGGTCTGTCAGTCGTAGCCTCGGCCGATGGAGATATTCTCGATCATCCGATTACCAAAGTGGTGGAGTCATTGCTTAACGCAGTTTTGACTGATACTGATGAATCATCACTTTTGGCAGTTATTCATGGCGCTTATTGGGGAATAGAAACGGCTGATATTATCAAATTGGCCTCAACCAGGTCTTACCAGGAGTCGCTATCTAGTTTGATTGTAAATAAGGATCGCTTGGTAGCCATCGGTATTAGTGAGGTAGAAAAAATTCTTCGTATTGGTGAAGTTTTGGCGACGGCTCGATTGCGCGAAGTCCATGAACCACCACATCGCGTTTTAGAATATTTATTGACGGCCAGTGGTTTAATTGAACATCTACTTACTCACGATCCTTATGAAGGAGTACGGGTGGTTAGGCGCTTGTATGATGAACTTGAGGCGATGGTGGTGCGTGATGGAGTAGCTACCTTGAAGGGAGTGAGTACTATTTTGGCAACTCGCCGACTTTACGGTCTACCGCTCTCGGCTCCATATTTAGCCACTGCAACTGAAGCGGTTCAAGTGATGACTGCTCACAAGTCAAAGGGACTGGAATTTTCAGTGGTCTTTGTACCGCATGTACAAGATAATAACTGGGGTGGAAAAAACCGTGCCACCATGTTCAAACTACCCTTGACTAGCTTTGTCTCCAAGGACGAAGAAATTGATCCGATTGATGATGAAAAGCGACTTTTGTATGTAGCGATGACGCGAGCCAAGAAGGAGTTGTATATATCAAACTCCAAGCAGTCGATTGCTGGCAAGGAGCTCATGGATTCTAGACTAATGACAGAGGCAGTGACAGCAAAACTAGTGCAAGCAGACGTACGTAAATTTGAGACCTCATTCTCACCGGTACGGGCGTTAAAAGAAAAGCCAATTAGTCAGGTTGATATCGCGATGATTAGAAAACTTATATTAGAGCGTGGATTGTCTGCCACTTCACTTAATAATCTGATTAAAAATCCCTGGGATTTTTTCTACCGAAATATCTTAAGAGTACCGGAAGTTCAACCACTGCATATGCAGTTTGGTACTGTGATACACAATGTACTCGAGAAATCGACCGCTTTACATACTAAAGAAAAAACCTGGCCGACCATGAGTCAGGTGAAGTTTTGGCTAGAAGGTCAGTTACACCAGCTACCAATTCATACTGAGGAGTATACTAGGCTACACGAAAAAGGTTTGACCGTCTTGGTAGTGTATCTGGAGCATTTAAAAAACCAAGTCGTACATGATACGGTAGAAGAGTTGAAGGTGAGGGTACAGTTACCGTTAGATTTACCGGATTTACCAGAAGTGATGTTGACGGGCAAGTTAGACCGTCTAGACTTAAACGCTGACGGACAGGCGGTCCGTGTAGTTGATTATAAGACTGGTAAACCAAAGACTCGAGGCTCGATTGAAGGCACTAACGCGAGTTCTGATGGTAGTTATAAGCGGCAGTTGACGTTTTATGCCTTACTACTTGATCTCTACGATGATGAGCGTTACTGTACTCATTCTGGCACCCTTTCATTTGTTGAACCTAATACTAAAGGTCAAATAACAGAAGAGTTATTTATGATTACTGATGAAGAAATAGAAGCACTAAAGGTAGAGATTAAGGAGCATCTTAGTTTGGTGTTAAGTGGAGAGTTTTTACAAAATCGATTGTTGGCCGAAGAAAGTGAATATAAAGACTTAGCCTTGGCCTTAATTGATAACTTAAAATAAAAAGCACAGAGCATTAGCTCCGTGCTTTTTATTTTTTAAGGGCTTTTATTGTGCCTCACCCGCAGATTCTACTCCGCCTTCCAATTGACCAAGTAAGTTGTCAATTATTGATTTAACTACGGTGTATGGTTGAGCGCCTTCGATTGGTGCTAGTTGGTTGCCAACAATCACAAATGACTGTGGTGTGCCTTGGATACCAGCTTTTACCCCATCATTTAGGCTCTGGGCTAGCACTGGGTCTTGTTCGCCTGATTCTAGGCAGTCTACCAGAGCCTCCTTATTTACGCCTACCTTTTCCGCATATTCAGGTAGTTTTGAGATATTGGTTGGTTCGTTAGTGCCACGTTCAGTAAATACTAAGTCAGAAAAATCCCAGAAAGCATCATTACCACCGAGTTTTCCAACACAGAGTGCGGTTAAAGAAATTCTCTCTGCGTTTGGATGAAGTTGGGCTAACGGAAATTGACGGTATACCCACGCTACTTTGCCACTGACACCATATTCATCCATTATTCTAGTCATAGTATCGTGGAAACTTTTACAAAATGGGCAATCGTAGTCAGAGTACTCAACAATTAAGATTTGCGCATTTGGATTACCTTTAATAAAGTCAGCACCATCCACTGGTCTAATGTCGTCTTTGGTGATGGCGGCTTTTTGGGGAGCATTTTGTGCGACTTGTTCCGGGGCTGGAGTGTTGCTACTGCCCATACCACTAAAATAAATAGCTAGCGCAATAAGTCCAAAGCCAGCTACAATGGCGATTGGTATAGCTAGTGATGCGACGGTACTTTCTGATTGAGGTGTTGGTTCCATAGATTAAATATTGATTAGTATGAGTTTATTCTAGCATATTTTTTATTTCTCCAATGTTATACTGTTGAAATGGATTTATTAGTTTCTACATTACTTGGCTTGGTTCAAGGTTTAACCGAGTTTTTACCAATTTCCTCGTCAGGGCACGTTATTTTGATACGGGATTTTTGGGCTGTCAGTGAGGCTTATGCTTTAGCTACCGAGTCGGTCTTATTACTCTTTGGCACACTAGCAATTATTACTTATTTCCGTTTGGACTTGTGGATACTCGTGCAGGCATTGATCCGCAAGCTTGGTCGTTTACCGGCCAACGAAAAAGACCTTACTTTGCTCTACGCTCTGATCGTAGGTACTATTCCCGGTGTAATTTTAGGATTATCACTTGAAAGTTGGCTTAGTGAATTTAAAAGTGCTTCTGTAGTAGCTGGTGTGTGGTTTTGTTCGGCTATATTTATGATGTATGCGGAATGGCGCTATTATCTACAGCCACCTCGTAGTAGTTTAACTATCCACCGGGGTTTACTTATTGGCTTATTCCAAGCTCTAGCTTTGTTACCGGGGTTTTCGCGACTGGGAGCCACTGTAGCCGGTGGTATGTTGCTCGGGCTATCGAGAATTGAAGCGGCTCGTTTCTCTTTTTTATTGGGGATACCAGTTACGCTTGGAGTGGGGAGTAAAAAATTACTAGAGCTATTAGCCTTAAACGAAGCGATTGATTGGTTACCAGTGATGGTCGGGGGTGTCGTATGCTATTTTTTTGCTCTCATTACTATTCATTTCTTCCTTGGTCTACTTAGGCGTTATACATTATGGCCGTTTGTTTGGTACAGCATTATTGTCTCTGGTATGGTGGCTTATTTTGCGATCTTTTTATAAGATAAAACCATTTAAAATAATAGAGAATGGGTTAGAATCGATTCTTCTTTAACACCCCAAGTAGAAGTATCAAGGATAATCTCGCGCTTACGTGAGCCGTCTTTGAACTTAACATGGCCATTTTTGAGTGCGTAGTCAAATATTTTTTTTGTTACTCTTACATCCTGCTCACAGTATTTTTTGATCTCATCTATTTTACCCTCGTTCCACCATCTAACTGCCTGTAGGCCATTGGCCGATTTTTTAGCACCGACCGTAGCTTCAGCCACGCTATCTAGACGTAATCGTCGACCCAGTGATTTTCTAATTTCTTCGAGGAGATCGATACTTTTAATTTGTGTTAGATCGCCTGGATAGTATTTATTTAATAGTGGGATGTCAAAGTGATTGCTGTTGTATCCGACCAAGGCATCTGCTTGTTCTAGGATTGGCCAGACCTTATGCAACTCGTCGATGGTTATGGTGGTGTAGGTATCGGTTTCGCTATCATAGAAGGTACCGACTGAAATATCCAAATCAACCGGGTTATTGCTACCTACATCATGAAAAATATTTTGTGTTTCTAGATCAAAAATTACATACCGCATAGACAGACTAACTTTGAGCGATTAGGGAAGTTAAAATTTCTTCCAAACTCCCAGATTCAGTAGTATTTAGAGCTAAGTTCTTTAAGACATATTGGCCGGTGGTTAATTCGGCGGATCCAGCCACGAGAGCAAAGGGAATGTTTCGGCTGGCAGCATCGGCGATTTTTTTACCTAGTTTTTTGGAGCCAATGTCAACGGCGGTTTTGATACCACGAGTGCGAAACTGACTAGCTAGTTTTAAACAATTTAGGTTGTCTTCTGGTTCAGCGGGAATAATACTTAGAGTTGGTGCAGTTTGCTTAACTGTATCTGGTAACAGGCGGTGAGTCTCCAAAAAATCTCGCATAGTGACATCGCCCATACCAAAGCCAA
Source organism: uncultured Candidatus Saccharibacteria bacterium (assembly GCA_964425625.1). Classification (GTDB taxonomy): domain Bacteria; phylum Patescibacteriota; class Minisyncoccia; order Phycocordibacterales; family UBA918; genus OLB19. The sequence goes on from CAYRMI010000002.1 coordinate 72,146, forward strand.
CTCCAGCAATTTGTTCTCCGCCAAATAGGCTAGTTAAATTATCGTAACGTCCACCACCCAACAGAGCGCGGTTGTTTGCTGGGTCTGTGTCAACAATTTCAAAAATAGTGCCAGTGTAATAATCAAAACCTCGCGCAATGGTGCGATCTAGTTTTACGTTAGTAATACCAAGTTCTTTTAAACCAGCTACTACTTTGTTGGTGCCGGATTCTACCTCTATGATTCCAATCACTTGTTCAACTAACTCAACTTGCTGGAGAATTTTTGCTAGTTCTGATCGGTATTCGGTAGGCGATATCTTTTTCTTACGATCAGTTAGTCGTGTGATAGCCATTATTTTGCTTTCATCATTGACACCAATTTGGTGGTACATTTCTGCCATTTCAGCTCGGTCATTAAGTAGGACCTCAAACATCTCTGGTGTTGCGCCAAAGTCTAGCAAGATTTGGTAAGCCAAAGCAATCATTTCCACATCAGCCGTATAGTCGCAGACTCCAAAAATATCGCAGTTGAGTTGCCAATGTTCGCGCAGACGTCCGCGCTGAGTGCGCTCATAACGGAAGAGGTTGGGAATAGAGTACCACCGAACTGGAAATTGCAGTTCACGTCGTCGATGAGCAATCATGCGGGCAACCGTCGGTGTCATCTCTGGCCTTAAGGTGACTTCTCGGTCGCCACGATCAATGAAGGTGTAGGTTTGTTCGTTGATTATTTCTTCGTTAGCTGAGCCTTTACTTTTATATAGTTCAGAGGGTTCCAGGACTGAGGCATCGTAGCGTTCAAACCCAAAACTTTCGGCTGTTTTGCTCCAATTTTTTGTGATATAGCGTTGTACTGCCATATCTTCTGGATAGAAATCTCTTACTCCTTTATAAGCTTCAGTTGAGAGTTTTTTGTCTGGCATATTAAAAATGATTGTAGGTGAGTAGCTTTGGTAATGCAAGTGGTTAGAGGTTGAGGTGGCTCATCTGACCGATCTCCGTGAGACGCAGATCAGTAGCTTTTTGGATGTTAGCTTGGAGGCCTCTTGGGTCAGGGAGACCACTAGTGGTGAAATTTTCTTCAGTATTGCCGGAGGCGGTGTGGGCATGGAGAGTGCCGTAATTGAGAAAAGTAGGGATAATACCATTAATTACCACTTTTACATCCTGTAGACGTTCTAGCCTAAAGCTACTGACTTTGCGGTTAAAGAAATGGACTTGGTCAATGACGATGATTCTTCGGTCAGTCACCAACCATAAATCTAAATAATAGTGGGTCCAAATCATAAAACCAATTAAGAGATTGAAGATTAACCAAATACACAGAACGAAGGCTAATAAATCTATATGTTCAGTGAGGATTATCATAACCTCTGGATTTTTTGGAATTAAGGCAAATAGTATGAGGGCAAAAATTGGTACTAGTATCATAATCAAGCTACCAATTAATTCCGAAAAAATAACAAACCAGTGCTTACGAACAACTGACAAGATTTCTTCTCCCGGCTCTAGTTCAATTTTTTTTAGCATAAATATAATTAAATATATAAAGTTAGTAGACTTAAAGCTAAAATGAGGGGTAAGGTAAGTGAAAAATAGAGGACAATGGTGATTTTAGTGACTTTATCATCCACGCTATATTCTTGCCAGTGATAATACAGCATGAAAGTGAAGACAGTGTAGGCTCCAATCACTGCATAAAAGCCGAGTAATAAAATTGCTTCAAGTGATAAGTCGAAGTCGGCCAAGAGATTGCTAGTGAATTCGTCTGTAGACATGTATTTATTGTAGCACTAGTCTAGAAAAGCGTTCGGTACCATATTGGTCAACCTGGGTATGGACTAGGAAGTGGGATGAGGCTACCTCTACTATAGCTTTTGTCTGTTCCGGTTCGTGTTCCAACCAGAGTTCACCATTTAAAGAAAGATGGTCAGGAGCTTTAGTAATAATTTTACCTAATAAATCAAAGCCTTGTTGCTCTGCATAAAGAGCGAGAGCTGGTTCAAAGGCGACAACACTTAGTTCGGTTCGATTAAGTTCTTTGTCTATATATGGTGGGTTGCTGATTATTAGATCATATTTCTGACCAGAAAGGTTTGCAAATAAATCACCACCCATAATGTTTATCCGCTCGGAAGTAATTTTGTTAGCCATACAGTTTTTTAGAATCGTGGCATGATGATTTTTATCAAGTTCACTGAAAGTTACCTGGGCTTGGGGATAGGTTTTTGCGAGAGCTACTCCAATACAGCCACTACCAGCGCAGAGGTCAAGAATATTATGGGGTGTACGATGGTCTTTGGCGTAGGTATTAATTAGTTCATTTACCCAATATTCAGTTTCCACTCGAGGGATTAAAGGATGTGAATCTAAATAGATAGTACAGCCCAAAAAGGGTTGGTTTAGAATCACGTACGCTAGTGGTTCGCCCGCCTTAAGTCGCTCACAGTCAAGCAAATAATTTTGGCTCCTTTTGCCTTGGTATTTATCTTTAAGTAGCCAGTCAAAATCGTTCATGATTGTACTATTGCCGGACACTTGTTTTTTGTCAATGATAATTTAAGTTGCACACAGGTGTGATGAAGTTGGGAGAGTTTATTTGTTACACTAGAGTCAGTATGAAAAAGAATACCAAATTGTATGAGACAGTGGCTACTTTGATGGCACCAGGAAAGGGAATTTTGGCAGCTGATGAGAGTGATGCGACAGCGGGGAAAAGACTGGCGATGGTGCATTTACCAAATGACTCTGAGAATCGACAGGATTTTCGAGAGCTGTTGTTTACCGCACCGGGCATAGAAGAATATTTATCAGGTGTAATTTTGTATGATTCTACACTACGTAGCTTTACTGACGAAGGTATCCCATTTCCTGATGTACTAACAGCTAAAGGGATTGTACCTGGTATTAAAGTTGACTTAGGAACGGTTGATGTTCCTGGCTTTAAGGGAGAAGTGGTTACACAGGGGCTAGATAGTCTGGCTGAGCGCTTTGCCGAGTACTATGACTATGGTGCTCGCTTTGCTAAGTGGAGAGCAGTCATTACGATTGATGACGAGGATACACCAACTGATGCCATATTGACTATGAACGCGATGATGTTGACTCGTTACGCTCAGATTGCTCAAGCGGCTGGTATCGTACCGATTGTTGAACCAGAAGTAATATACGCTGGTGATCATTCTTTGGTTAAAGCCGAACAGGTTACTACTCGGACCTTGCAGATTTTATTTCAGACTCTAATGAACTACAAAGTCGACTTAGAGGCATTGATTCTGAAATCCTCTATGGTTTTGGCGGGAGATATGTATACAGAACAATCGACTCCTGAACAAATCGCCAACGCCACTTTGCGGTCTTTCCACATGGCTGTTCCGTATGAAGTGGGAGGGATTGTTTTCTTATCTGGAGGACAAACGCCTAAGCGTTCGACTGAAAACCTCAATGCCATTGCCAAATTTGGCGAACAACCTTGGCCTATCACATTCTCGTATTCTAGAGCCATTGAGGAACCAGTCCTCTTAACTTGGCAAGGGAAGCCAGAAAATATAATTGAGGCTCAGCAGACCTTGCTTTATGTAGCAAAAATGAATAGTCTGGCCAGTTTGGGAAAGTATGATGGAGCGCTCGATAAAAAACTTAAGTAGTTAATGGCCAAAGAAGAAATAGTAAAAATCCACCCGCAGGTGGATTTTTACTATTTCTTCTGCTTATAGACAGTATGCTTTTTGGCGACGGGGTTGAATTTTTTGGTTTCGTACTTCTTACTCGGGTCTTTTTTTGACTTGTTATTATAGCGGGTATAGTAAGTATGGCCTTTGCCCACGCCGTTTTTATCGCCGACTGAAACTAGCTTTATCAATAAATCCTGTGACATAATGGGTTGAAGAATACCAAATCTAACGCCAAACGTCAAACTTTAACTGGTGATGGATTGATTTTAAATTATGTACAGTAGTTTGGGGTTGATATCAACATTTAAGTAAGGATGTATACCCGGATACACGTGTTATCATAGTTATGCGCCATAGCCAAAAAAGCGCGTGATTTAGTACCTGCATGAAAATTCTTACCTTTGGTTGGGACTTTCCACCGTCACGAAACGGTGGTCTTGGTGTAGCTTGCTTTGGATTAACTCGAGAATTAGCAGAAAAAGGAGTAGAAGTTATCTTTGTTTTGCCCCGTACTCAGGACACTATTGGTAAGCCACGTTTCGTTTTTGCAGACACTAGTCGTACGGTTAAAGTTAGAACTGTCAAATCTTATCTTAAACCTTATCACGCAGCCGAAAGCTTAATTTATGCTCATGAAGGTTACGATAAAACTGGAAGGCCAATAATCAAAGCCCGCACCATCATGGAAGAAGCACATCGTTTTGCTCATCAGGCTTCGCTAATCGCGCAAGAAGAAGAATTCGATCTAATACACGCTCACGACTGGACATCTTATCTAGCAGGAGTAGCCGCTAAGCTAGCTAGCGGTAAGCCACTAATCTTGCATGTTCATGCCACTTCTTATGACCAAGCAGCCAGCGAAAATGTTGATCCAGGAATTTATAAAATTGAGTGCGAAGCCTTTGCCGTAGCTGACAAAATTGTGACGGTTAGTGCTTGGACTAAAGATATGATTGTCAGGAAACATGGGGTAGATCCAGCCAAAGTAGTAGTGGTGCATAATGGTTGTGATACTTTTGAACCACCAAGGCACGAACCCACATTGGCTGGTCTTAAGGCGCAAGGCAAGAAAGTAGTGCTTTATCATGGACGAATTACTATTCAGAAGGGTGTAGATTATTTTATTAAGGCCGCCCGCCGAGTCGTTGATGTAGACAAAAATGTCGTGTTTGTAATTTCTGGTTGGGGAGATATGACCAACCAAATTATTGCCCAAGTCGGTGCCATGGGTTTGTCACAGAATGTTATCTTTGCTGGCGCTCTTTGGGAAGAAGAGCGTGATCGTATGTATCAGAGCGCTGACCTCTTGGTCATGCCGTCTGTTTCTGAACCTTTTGGTCTGGTGCCACTGGAGGCTCTCCAGCATGGAGCGCCGTCTCTGATCTCTAAGCAGTCGGGGGTAGGGGAAGTCTTAACCCATGCCCTGAAGGTGGATTTTTGGGATACCGAAGAGATGGCCAATCAAATTCTGGCGGCTTTGCGTTATCCGGTAATGCGCCGACAAATCATAGAAGAAGGAAAGCGGGACTTAAACCGCATGTCCTGGAAGGAAGCGGCGCAAAAAATGTATCATCTTTACCGAACTCTGTTACAATATCTCACACCATAATATGCTTACTGTCTGTCCTTATTTCCACGTCCATCAACCATTTCGTATCAAGAAGTATAGAGTCTTTGATATCGGTAATGATAACGAGTATTTTAATGATTCATCCGAAACCGATTTAAATAATCGACGCATCATCGATAAGGTGGCCAACAAATCCTATCGCCCGACTAATGCTATATTGCAGGAACTCTTAGACACTCATCCAGAATTTCGTTTCGCCTTGTCTTTTTCGGGCACCGTGCTGGATCAATTTGAAGCCTTTGCTCCTGATGTATTAGAATCATTCCAAAAGTTGGTGGCTAGTGGACGAGTGGAAATCTTGGCCGATACTTACCATCACTCTTTATCATTCTTCTACTCTGTCCCAGAGTTTGAACGTCAAGTAAAACAACACAAAAAAAGAATCAAGCAGTTGTTTGGCGTTAAGCCACGAGTGTTTCGAAATACTGAACTGTCTTACCGCAATGATTTAGCCCATTGGTGCGAAGACAATGGCTATCTTGGTATCATGGCTGAAGGTTGGGATAAATACCTCGGGTGGCGCAGTCCAAACTTTCTTTATCATCCACCGGGAAGAAATAAGATTAAGGTTCTCCTAAAAAACTACAAGCTATCGGATGACGTCGCTTTTCGATTTGGTAACCAGGCCTGGGAGAGTTGGCCACTTTCGGCCGATACTTACGCCGGTTGGATTCATTCTCATCACGGTAATGGTCAGACTATAAATCTATTTATGGATTATGAGACCTTTGGTGAGCATCAATGGGAAGATACTGGTATTTTTAACTTCCTCCGTGCGTTACCTAGTATCTTAACCAAACATCCCGATACCTCATTTAAAACACCAACCGAGACGGTGACTAGCTATGATGCTGTCGGAGAGATAGATGTCCCAGATGTTTTGACTTGGGCGGATACCGACCGAGATTTGACGGCTTGGACAGGTAACGATATTCAGAGAGACGCTATCTCTGCTATTTATGGGATGGAAGAAAAAGTGCTGGGGACAAAAAATAAATCGTTAATTGAAACTTGGCGAAAGTTACAAACTTCAGATCACTTTTATTACATGTGTACTAAGTGGTCTAATGATGGAGATGTGCATGCTTACTTCAGTCCCTACCAATCCCCATATGACGCATATATCGCTTTCATGAATGCCTTAAGTGATTTACAATTGAGGGTGAATCATGCGCTTCAAGTAGAGGAGGAGCGGGTGAGGTTGAAAGCTGAACAAAGTGAAAAAGTGGAGGAGGTAAATGAAGAGACTTTTATTGAGGAATCTGTCACCGTGATTGTAAAAGAAGAACCAAAAGCCTGGTGGCAAAGATTGTCTCATTGGAGTAAGCGAGTCTGGGGAAGTATTTCTGGGTCTTCGATCTTCAAAGTTCACAAAGATTAGTTCTTAATTTTTATATATATGCCAACAGCAGTAAAAAAAGTGGTTACAAAAACTACTCCTAAAGTAGTAGCAAAAAAAGTAGCCGTTAAGCCAAAAAAGGTAGTGGCCAAAAAAGACGTAGCGGGTAAAAGCCTTGTGTATGCCGATAGTGCAAAGTCTTTTTGGTTAAAAGATGGTCAGATCTTAAATAGTTTACAGGCCTTACATGATGCTTTAGTAAAAATGGATAAGGTAGTTTATGCTCATCATGTCGGAAAAGGCAAAAATGACTTTGCAGAGTGGGTACAAGCAGTGCTTGGTGATAAGACCTGTGCGACTGATTTACGTAAAGCCAAATCAGCTGGTGGAGCCAAACTGGTGGTCGCCAAGTACTTAAAGGAATACCGACTATAATATGGCTCGATCGGTCACGATTGGTAATGGCAGTCTATTGGTAGGCCTTGATTATCGTGGTCAGGTGCGAGATTTGTATTACCCTTACGTTGGCGAGCCTAATCATGTTAGTGGTGCTAGTGGTAGTTTTGTTCATAGAATTGGCGTGTACGTCGATGGGGCGATTTCTTGGCTAGATGATCCGGAATGGCAGATTACCGTCGGTGCCGATGATCGTACCTCGGTCGGTAGCATGTTTGCCGTCAATCATCGGTTGGGTATTACCCTAGCTAGTAGAGATGCCGTTCATAACGAGCAGAATGTTTTTCTACGTGACTTCCACATCACTAATACCAAAGCTAGTGAGCGTGAAGTAAAATTATTTTTATCACAACAGTTTCGTATCGCTGAATCACGGCGAGGTGATACGGCTTTTTTTGATCCTCGGGTTAAGGCCATCATCCACTATAAAGGCAAGTACACTTTTTTGGTTAACGCTTTTGTTAATGGGAAGCAATTTGTCGACTACAATATTGGCTTATTTGGTATCGAAGGCAAGGAGGGAACTTATCTTGATGCGGTGGACGGCGTCCTCGAGCGCAATCCAATTGAACATGGGTCAGTGGATTCGGTGATTGGTCTAACGGCTGTACTGGGGCCAGAACAAGTGGCACAAATGCAATATTGGGTGGTGTGTGGTGAATCGATTCCAGCGGTCCATACCCTTGATGCCTATGTTCTAGAAGAGCAGGCTAGCCGTTTAATTGCCGGAACTGAATCATATTGGCAGGCTTGGTTGGAAAAAGAAGATCGGGATCTATCTTTATTACCAGCGTCTTTGCAAAGACTGTTTAACCGCTCGCTTATCACTATGCGCGTTCATGCCGATAATCAAGGCGGAATTATTGCTTCCAGTGATACCGACATGCTCCATCACGGTCGTGATACTTATAGTTATGTGTGGCCCCGCGATGGTGCAACGGTGGCTTTGGCGCTCGATACCGCTGGTTATCACGATGTCACCAAGCGCTTTTACTCTTTTGCTACTAAGTGTGCTGAGCCGGGTGGTTACCTTATGCACAAGTACCGGACTGATGGTGTCTTGGGTAGTTCTTGGCACCCATGGATGCAACATGGTAAACCGCGACTACCAATTCAGGAAGACGAGACAGCGGCCGTGGTTTTTATGCTTTGGCAACACTACGAAAAGTGTCGCGACTTAGAGTTTATTGAATCTCTTTATAATCCTTTTATCGAGCCAGCGGCCCGTTTTATGTGTGATTACATTGAGTCAACTACTGGTCTACCCCAAGCTTCTTACGATTTATGGGAAGAAAAATATGGTACCTCTACTTACACGGCTTCGGCTGTCTATGGTGGATTGATGGCCGCTTCACGTTTTGCTATGATGCTGGGCAAAGATGATGATGCTCGTACCTATCAGGCAGTGGCGCAAAGATTACAAGGGGCCATTCTCTCTCTCTTGTTTGATAATGAATTGGGTATGTTTGTGAAGCATGTACTCCATGATGAGGACGGTGAATTGACCTACGACCGCACAGTAGATACTAGTAGTTTTTATGGTCCGCTACTTTTTGGTGTGGTAGATGTGGATGACCCAATCATGACTAAAGCCAAGAAAACGGTCGATGAGCGGTTACAGGTGCAGGCTGATAGTAAAGGTTATGTACGTTACGAAAATGATCGTTATTACCGTATGCAAGATGCTGGTTCACCGAATCCGTGGGTCATTACTACCCTTTGGATGGCTCAGTACTATATTGCAAAGGCTAAAGTCCTCAAGGATCTAAAACCAGCGATAGAACTTTTGGAATGGACTTGCTCGCATGCAACTTCGGGTGGTGTTTTGGCTGAGCAGATGCATCCTAATACCAGAGTTCACCTATCGACTTCACCATTAGTTTGGAGTCACGCGGAATACGTCCTAGCGGTAGAGGCTTATCTGACAAAAGCCAAAGAACTATCAACTAAGTAATGATTATTAAAATTTTTTGATCCAGGTTTGCTTTTCCTGAGAGAAGTGTCCGATCGTGGTACGGTGAATACTAAAAGCGAGACCAGTCGTGTCGACGGCTTGGGCTATTACTTCAGCCAGAGAGCGCATGTAGGTACCACTAGAGGCAGTACAAATAAATTTCCCCAGTGTAAATTCATCTTGGGGTGAGCCAGTGTTTAAAAAAGTCTGCCAGGTAGCCAGAACGTCTGGTCGGCGAAAATCATTACCTAGCGCTTTTCGTGGATCGGTGACGGTTGGCAGAGAAGCGATTTTTTCGGTAGCACTTTTATATATTTGTGCCCTAGTCATGGTATCGAGGTCGGTTAGTTCTAGGTTGTAGACAGTTGACTCTTTGGTGGGTATCTCGATTTCATTTAAACGCCCCATAACAGCCCAAGTATGTAAGGGGACACCTTTGACTGTTCTAGATGAGAAGATTGGGTAAGGTAAACAAATCTGACCGGTAAGTTTGTCTAAGATACCTACGATAGTCTCTTTTTCAATGAGAGTTTTTTTATGCTCGGTAACTAAGCCCAGTACATCACCGGAGTCAGAGGAAATACCAAATAGAACTTCGAATTCATAGGTCTTATCTAGACCATGGTATTTTGCTTGCTGTTTACATTCATCACCAATCAAGACTAAGAGTTTGCCCGAGGCCATCGGATCGAGGCGACCAGCATAAGCTAGTGGTACGCCGGTTAAGTCAGGGCGGTTGGCTCGCCATTCCTCTAGTTTATCTAGCGGAGTCTCGCCCACAGCTTTTTCAAGAATAATGTATTTTTCTTTTTTATTCATGTTTAAGTTAGCGTTCGTCTTCATCTTCTATCTCGAGCTGGATGATTTCTTCGATGATATCTTCTAGACTTATTACTCCTAAAAATTGATCGTTCTTAGTCATGACGATACCGAGGTGTTGGTAGCGTTTGAGCATTCTAGCTAAGACTACATCTAATTTTTCATCCGGTCTGACTTTTAAGAAAGAACGTTCAAAAGCTACTTCTGTATCATGGAGGGCGGTGTTTAGTTCTTCACCCAATAGGTCACGAGCAAATAATATACCGATGATGTTGTCTTTATTGCCACTATAAATTGGGTAACGTGAATAAGCACTTTCACCTAAAGTAGCGATAAAATCATCAGTCATTCGTTGGTGTTCTTCAAAGCAGACCACCTTATCTTTAGGGGTCATCACCTCTCGCACGCTGGTGTGTGAGAACTGTAAGGCGCCGTGGATGATTCGTTCTTCATCGGCATCGAGGTCACTATGTTCTGAGTCCTCCAACTCCGAAACTAAGTGCATTAGCTCGCGCTTAGAAAAGACGGTGGGTATTTCATCACCCAGCATTCGGTCTAGTAGGTAGGCAATCGGGTAAGTGATGGGTAGCATGACAAGCATCAGTACTTTGGTGACTGGGGCAAAGGTACTACCAAACCACAAAGCATGTCGAGCAAAGGCTGCTTGGGGAATGATTTCTCCTAAGAGAAAAATTGAAGCAGTAGCCACTATGCCAGCAATTACTCCACTAGCAATTGAGCCAATATAGACCGAAAGAGTAGTGTTAACCGCTACGTTACCCAGAAGTAGGGTAGTGAGTAGTAAGTTACCTTTCTGTCGAATTGGATAAACTGCCTTAGCAGCTCTATCACCCAATCGGGCTTTTCGTCTGAGGGTATTTGGATCAAGCGAAAAATAGCCCAACGTGAGACCGGAGAACATAGCTGAACAAGCCAAGAGAAAAATTGAGATGAGGTATTCCACGATAGAGTTCTAGAGCGGTTCTCCGCCTAAGAAAGCATTAACCATAAGAAGCAATACGAAGCCAGCTAGGGCCAGGATTAAATATTTCATATAGTTAAATTATAGCAGATTAACCAGCGACAAAAGTCAGAGCACCACCACGCTTGCTACCGCGACCAGTACGACCAATGCGGTGTACATAATCTTCATAGGTATTCGGCAAGTCATAGTTAATGACATGAGAGACGTCGTCAACGTGGATACCACGAGCGGCTACATCGGTGGCAATCAGAGCTTGAATTTGACCGGCCTTGAAACGCTGGAGGGCCCGTTGTCTTTGTCCGTGTGACTTATTGCCATGGATAGCATCGGCTTTGATACCGGCATGCACTAATTCCTGACTTAGTTTTTCCACACTGTGCTTCATGGCACCAAAGATAATGACGCGAGTAAACTCAGGTTTCTTCAACATCGCTACCAAAGTATCAAACTTGTTATGGTGTTCATAGCGAACGACATCTTGGGTGATAGTGTTGATGATGTCATTTTTCTTGATTGAGACTGTCACTGGTTTACGCAAAAATTCATGGATCAAGCCCTCGATAGATTTTGACATAGTCGCCGAGAAGAAGAGAGTCTCCCGCTCATCTGGGACATCCTTAAGAATTTTCTTGATATCGTGAATAAATCCCATATCGAGCATACGGTCAGCTTCGTCCAAGATGATAGTAGTGATACCGCCTGGTTTGATATGGCCACGATCAAGTAAGTCCTGGACGCGACCTGGGGTACCAATAATGAAATGGTTTTTACGCTTTAGACCCATAATCTGAGGGCGGATATTCATCCCACCAACGCAAACAGTCGAATAAAGTTGCATCTTTGGAGTCAGACGACGAAACTCCTGTTCGACTTGGATCGCTAGCTCACGAGTTGGAGTAAGGATGAGGGTTTGTCTAGAAGGTTCGCGTAGAGTCTTGTGAATGGTTGGCAGTAAAAAAGCTGCGGTCTTACCGGTACCAGTTTGAGCTAGACCGACGACGTCATTTCCGTCCATGATATGGGGAATAACTTGGTCCTGAATCGCACTAGGAATAGTGATACCCATCGCTTCGACTGATTCAACAATTCTTTGGTCTAGACCAAAATCCTTGAAGGTATGAGTAGCCGTATAAGGGGCTTCGGGCGAGAGTGGGGCCGGGTGTAGGTTGATAAATTTAGAAACATCAAAGGTTTGTTGGACTCGTCGTCCACGACCACTACCACCGCGTCCACTGTTACTTCCGCCACGGTTATAACCACCGCGGTTACCACCACTGGCAAAACTGCTACGAGGACTGCTACTTCGCTCGGTCCGGTTTGGGTAAATAAACTTACTACCAGTAGCGGTAGGGCGACTTGCGGTAGAACGAGGGCGAGCGGATGAACTACCAGTACCTCTCGTGTGAGAGGTAGAATGAGTACTTGAACCACTAGCAGAATGAGGGCGGGCACTACTAAAAGTGCGCCGAGGACGGTTACTAAAAGAGGTCGACCGACTAGGTCGGCTATCTGAACTATGCATTATATTTTTATTGTTTAAGAAATTGCTAGGCAATTTCAGGATTGTGCAGTAAGTAAATCCAAACAAGTCACAAACTTCCAATAAATGGGGGTGACGGCTATTGGCCGCTCAAGAGCCCTACACGAGATTCTCAAGGTGCTAAGATAATAGCATTAATGTAGAGAATAGTCAACACAGACTTGCAAAAGTATTGACAAAGTACTATTGTGTGTTGGTCTGCCACAGGAGCAGACTCGGCCATCGGCCTCTCGATGGTCGATACCAGGAGAGAGCACGATGAAAAAAAGGAAGGGGTTAATCATAGCCCTATACGTAGCGGTACTATCCAGCCTAGCTTTGGCAGAGGAAGCAACTCCATTGCCGATGGTTGAGGTTGGGCCAGGACTGACTTGTCTAAAACCACGCAAGTGGGAAGGAATCGATGTGTCGGGGCAGGCTGTTGGCTGTTCTGATCTAGGCTTGGGGTTCGCCCTGGGTCTTAAAACATCGTTGCGGGTTGATACTGGATTGGCTCTAGCCCGCTGGGGTATGGGCCTGCGCTATCGCTACAGTGGCTCTGAGGAAGTTGAGGCAACTCGGCTCTCCAATGGGTCATTTTATGTCGTCTATCGGCGCAAGTTGTAAAGACGAAGTCACCATGAAGTTCTGATGGTGACGGCCTCGCTTTTTTGGCGGGGTCTTTTTTATTGTCTATTTTATCGCAAAGAAAAAGCGAAGGACGTACTGACGAAGATTTTGAAGAAGGTCGAACCTTCTTTATCAATCTGGTAAATAGTCAAATTATGGATAAAGTTATACGGGCAATCAATTTAAGTGATAGTATTATCGTAATTAGATAAATTTCTATTTTATACTATGAATTTTGAAAAACCTGGATACGGAAACAGATTTGATGGGAATCATGAACCTCGTCCAGTCGAGGGTGAGGAGGTTCCGGGGGCAGATTATTTTAATTCATCGTCTGGTGGTTTTGCGAACGATAAATTTTATTCCCAAGCTACCAATTATGCCGAAAAGATGGATCGAGAAAAACTCGAGCAGTTAGAGACGTTACGACAGCTCTATGCAGCTCCGTTTCCGGTCAAACAACTCAATGTTGAAACACTGGCGGGGGCCGAGTACAGTAAAGAAAAAGAACAAGAAGATAGAGGGTATCTAGAAGCGTGGCGGTCGTATCACGAAGGGAAGAATAAATGGCTTGCGGATGAGCTGCGAGTTCAAAAAGATGAGAGAAGGAAGCTGGCCCAAACCTACGATGAGCGGCAGGTGATTGATGATTGGTATTTTGCTGAGACACAGCGGCTATTTGTTGAACAACAATCTACCTTCACTCAGTATATGGAGAGGCTAAATCAAATAAACCAAGGGGTATATCGTTATCGTACGTCGGCGTTTACTGGCTCTGCTTATTCGGGTACTTCCCAAGGAAGTCCGTTTGGTGAGAGGGTAGAGCCGAATTCTAATATTCAAGAGGAAACCGTCACCCCGGAAGAAAGACCTGCTCCGGCAATAGATATTGAAGCTTTACTGGCCGCGGCACGCAAGGAAGCTGAAGAGAGAGAAGCGGCCCAGCAGGAAAGGATACGAAAATTGAAAGAGAAAGAAGAAAGAGAGGCTAGAGAACATCAAGAACGCATGCGGCAAAGGCAAGAACGTCATGATCGGGTGATGAATATCTTGTCCGAAATTAAAAATAAAATGCTTCGTTCGCTGGCGGGTCTTACTCAGGCGACGCCGGCCGATGAATGGTTTTATAAAAAGTGCCAAGAGTTGCAAGATGGCTATAGTTCACCAGATCAGTTAGATGAATTTTATACAGGGGTAGAGAAGGCAATGTTTGAATATGAAGAGATGAAGGCAGCAGAAACTTTTCAAGAACCACCGCATAGAGAAGCCGAAAACGTAAACGAGAGAGAGTCAACGATTGATGCTTCGCAGGCAGAGCTTTTAGCGACGTTCGGCTTAACATCGGCAGAGTATGATGTGGTGATGAGTGATAAAGGGGTAGACATCTCTCCGGAACTGCTGAGGTCGTTAGTGTTGAGGATAATGAAGGTTGAAAATCCGCATGATACAGAAGCAGTAAAGAAATCATTCAGAAGGTTGGCAATGGATTGGCATCCGGATCGAAGCAGTGATAAGTACAAACTATTTAATGCGCAAAAGTTTGCTGTTCTGAATGCTTTTTATAACAACATCTATCGACCGCGTTTTAACATATAAGGTATAAAGAAACCCGCCAAGACGAGTTTCTCGTTGGCGGGTTGTTTATTCATTGAACGCATCTGCACTTCTTTCGGCAAAGTACATCATACCTTGCTGGCCCGTGAAGACCGAGATAGGTGACTTATTGCCAAAAAAAGCATTTGCGTCCTGTGATTTTAGGAAACTACCAACTATCTTGCAGTAAACCGCTTGTAGCTCGAGTGGTATTTCTGCTTTATGCGCGCGAAGCCTCGTTCCTGCTTCTTCAAGTGACGGCCTCTTTCTCCGGGCTAATTGTTTCAGAATACCTCGAGTCAAGTAAGGTCCGACCGCGAGTCCGTAGATAGTCGCTAGAAATTGTGAGTTGCAAATGCTATCACACAACTCATCGCGAAAATCATGTACTTGGCCCTGGACGCGCAAAATGAAGAATTCAGCCAGGGTGATGGATGCATCTATCTTTTTTCTTTGGTTGATTTCTTCCTCGAGGACCTCCAAGGCATCGTTTGTTGATAGGTGAAGTTTTTCCGCCTTCTCCACCAGGAGATCGACTAAGTCTAAATCGCCCTTTCGTCGTGGCAAGAACTCAACTGTCGGTAACTGACTAAGCTTGCGTAGTTCAAGTACTCCTTCTCGCAAAATCCGCGACAGTGGTTCTCTCTTTACTTCCCAAACAGCGTCACCGGGGTGGCTACTTAGGTAATAGGAAATTATGCTGTCGATGAGACGTACGGCATAACTATAACTCTCCTTCCGCGCCGAAGCGCGGAAGAATCGTTCGACTGTCTTTAGCGTGAGGTCTACACCTTCTTGCTTTAGACGCTCGACATCTCCCTCAACCAGCACTCCTTCGCTTAAACCGCGCAAGAGTACTTGTTGGAAAGGAGAGAGCTTAGGGTAGGTTTTCACCATTTCCATGACTAGCTCCTTTCCAAGATTGAGGATTTCAGGCGAACGGATCGTCAGTCGGGGAGAGCTCATCAACAAACCGTTGGCGTGCAGTCCGGCGGAGCTCTTCTTCAATATCAGTCCCGCTCCGCTTGGCCGAAATCACCAGCTCACTGACCTTATGGAAGGTCTGTGGCGCGTTGATGCGCAAAGACCAGGTGAGCTCCTGCCAGTTGCCGACTTCGATAGTCGCTTCCGTGACCGCTGGACCGTCCTCCGTAAACCTGCCATGGCGCACGTAAGACGAGAACTGAACCGGCGGAAAGACGGAGGCGAGCGCCAAGAGACCAATCGGGCTCTTCCCGAGTTCGCGGAAGTACTTCCCGCGTGCCCTGGATTCCAGCTGGAGAATGACGCCACAGATTACTTCACAGATGGTGCTGGCGCTACCTTCCGGTCGCTTACCGTCGTCAACCAGAGGCAGGCGCTCAACCGCTTCGAGCAATTGGCGGGGAGTCAGCAAGGCACCGACTATGCCGGGCTTGCTGTAGTCAAAGCCGCGAACGATGTCCGCGACGACCAGTGCCGGGAGCTTGGCCACGACGAGCGCAGCTACCGAATCACCGTTGGCGTCGGCGATGCTCTGCACGGCCTGGTCGGCAGCGAGGGCACCGTTTTGACGCAGAATGGCGACGATGGCGGTTGGCTGTTGGTCAGCCGGAATGAGGTTGAGGTTCATTTGTTTCTCTCCTAATTGTTGAGTTGGGTGAGGGTGGACTGGATGAAGTCCTCCCACGCAGTTTGGGCTGCGAGGGTAGGTCTCTCGACTAACTCTGTCAGCACGCGATGATCATACGCCGCTCGCTTTTCAGAGTCACTTAGTGTTTCATAGGCCTCCTTTGCCTGTTGAAATATTTGCGTGAGCTTGGTGTCATTGTCGTTACGATCCGGATGGGTTCGCATGGCAATGACACGAAAGCGGTCAGTGATCTCCTTAGTGGTCGCCGAAGGCAACACACCAAGGATGTTGTAGTAGTCCATTTGTAGTTTCCTTTATCAAGGTCCATCTTTTTTTAGTATAGCATAAAAGAATTAAAAGTCAATAGCTTGGCTTAAAATATGGCTAAAATAGTGGATAGGGTGGTTTTATTATTGGGTGACCTGTGTTATTATGCCGGCGCTAGAGCGCTCTGTGCGTTCTGGGTAGATTTGTATGTTTTCCTTGATTAACACAGCGTACGCAGCGGAAGGCGGTATTCACGTCGCTCTTAAACCGTATATTGTAGGTGAGTTTTTTGGTATACCAATTACAGCCACTCTACTCACTACTTGGCTTACTATGGCCGTTCTTATCATTATGGCGATTGTTGTCCGCCGTCAGCTTTCCGCTATTCCCGGTAAGCTCCAGAGTATGGCGGAGATGCTCATCGGTGGAGTGTTTGATTATATGAGTGATGTACTGGAGAGTCGCCCCATGGCCATGAAGTACTTTGGCGTGGTAATGACAATTTTTATCTTTGTCCTGACGCTCAACTGGATTGGACTATTACCGGGAGTGACCTCAATCGGCTATACGCACGACGGACACTTTATTCCTTTCTTATATCCAGCTGCCACCGATCTCAATTTGACCCTGGCTTTTGCCTTGATTGCTTTTGTGACCATTGAGATGGCTGGTTTTGTGACACTAGGCTTCTTTAAGTACGCCGGTAAGTTTATCAATTTTTCTTCACCCTTGGCTTTCATCATTGGCCTCATTGAACTCATCTCTGAGCTGGCTCGTCTAATTTCGTTCTCCTTCCGTCTTTTCGGTAACATTTTCGCCGGCAAGACTTTGCTAGTGGTGATTATGTTCTTTATCCCGTATATCGTGCCGGTGCCACTAATCGCCTTTGAGGTGTTTGTTGGTTTTATTCAGGCTTTTATCTTTGCCATTTTGACCTTGTTCTTTATTAAGTTGGCAGCCGCCGAGCCCCAACACTAGTGGATAATCACGAGTCTCGCGTTAAAACAAATTGGGCGTGACTCGTACTTGTTCAGTAGCAAAGAGAGGTTCAATTAATTATCAATTAAAATTTAAATTATGGATGAATTAAAGACAGCGCTTGAGATAGCCGAAATCAATGCCGGCGCAATGAAGGCTCTGGCGATGGCAATTGCGGCTGGTGTTGGTGTGTTTGGTCCCGGTGTTGGTATTGGTATGCTAGTAGCGCGTGCGCTCGAGGCTATCGGTCGCAACCCAGAAGCTGCACCAAAGATCCAAGCGACCATGTTTATTGGTATTGCTTTCGTGGAGGCGCTCGCTATATTCGCTTTGGTAGTCGCCTTCGTCATCAAGTTCGCGTAATTATTTTAATTTCACGTCATTGACTTTGTCGTGATGCGAAAAATATAACTCACCGTACGCTTGTACGACTCGTCATATTTTTCTTTCACTCCTCGTCACTAACGTAAAATAAAAATAATTCATTACACGACTTTACTTGAAGAAAGTCTCAAATCAGAAGCCACTCTTAATTACTAACCCTTTTTAACTCACTATGGACGAAATCATCAACGCCTTTGGCATCGACGCAAGACTCATCATCATTCAAATAGTAAACTTTACTATCCTGATGGCGGCCTTGGGGTATTTCTTGTACCGACCGATCCTTAAGCTCCTTAAAGAGCGCGAGGAGAAGATCGCGCAAGGTATCAAAGACGCCGAGCTAGCCGCCGAAGCCAAGGCGCAAGCTGATAGTGAGAAGCAGGTAGTATTAAGTGCGGCCCATGGTGAGGCTTCAGCTATTGCTTCCCGTGCCAAAGTAGCGGCTGAAGGGAAGTCCGCTGATATTTTGGCTGCGGCGCAAGAGAAAGCCGCCCAAGTAGTTAAGGACGCCGAAGCCAAGAGCGAGCAACTAAAGAAGCAAGCTTTGGCTGATAGTGAAAAGGAGGTCGCTCAACTAGCCATCTTGGCGGCGGAGAAGTTGCTCAGAGAAAAAGTTGGCTAATCAAATATGAAAAACGCTTACGTTACAGCCTTAACCAACAGCCTACTTTCTGGCCTTAGTCCCGAAGAAGCTTTGTTAAACACCAAAGCGTTATTGGCTCGCAAGGGTCACCTACGTCTTTGGCCACAGATACTGCGAGCCACTAAGCGCGTATTAGAAGCCAAGCTCAAATCACACGTTCCGCAAGTCACGGTAGCCCAAAGTGGAACTATCGCTGAAAGTAAGATTAAGTCGGCTCTAGCGGAGATTGGCGTAGCTGAAACTGAGTCTTATACTGAAGTTGTTGATACTACTTTAGTTGGTGGGTTTACCGCTCGCTTCAAAGGAAAACTAATTGATCAAAGCTACAAACGTGCCTTGGTTAATTTGTATCTTAATATCACCAAGTCCTAACCCTAATAAAATAAAGTTGAGTAAGGTCGAACCTTACTCAAAACCTCCCTCAGAAATCTCGCTTTTTATTAACCAAAATTATCAACCAAAATCACTAATTAAAAAATTATCATGAGTACCCCAATCATTGACCGCATTAAAAAAGAAATCGAAGCCCTCGATGTAACTACTAAGCCTGAAGAGGTTGGTGTAGTTATCTCGGTGGGTGATGGTATTGCCGAAATCGAAGGCTTGCTAAAAGCCCAGATGATGGAAATGGTCATTTTCGAAACCAGTAGCGGTAAGTCTTTGGGCGATACCCTCAAGCAAGATGGGTCTCTCTTTGGACTGGTGCTAAACCTCGAGGAAGACACGGTCAAGGTGGTGATTTTGGGTGAAAGTAATTTGGTGAAAGAGGGGATGCAAGTGCGTCGCACCGGTCAGCTTCTCTCGGTACCAGTTGGTCCGGCTATTGTGGGGCGAGTGGTCAATGCACTAGGTGAAGCGATTGATGGTAAGGGGGTGATTGCAACCGATAAGAACATGCCGATTGAGCGTGTGGCTTACGGTGTAATGGATCGTTCGTCAGTGAACGAACCAATTCACACTGGTATCAAGGCAATTGATTCAATGATTCCGATTGGTCGTGGTCAGCGCGAACTGATCATTGGTGATAGAGGTACCGGTAAGACCACGATTGCGATTGATACCATTATCAATCAAAAGTATGAACCAAAAGAAAAACGCCCAATTTGTATTTATGTCGCCATTGGTCAAAAGCGTTCCAAGACCGCTAGTATCATGGCCAAGTTAGAGGAGGCCGGCGCGCTAGAGTACACGACTATCGTGGCTTCTTCCGCGGCTGAGGCTTCGCCGATGCTTTTCTTGGCTCCTTTTACCGGAGCAGCTATCGGAGAGTATTTCATGCAACAAGGTAAGGACGTGGTGATTGTCTTTGATGACCTTAGCAAGCATGCGGTGGCTTATCGCCAGATGTCACTTTTGCTCCGTCGCCCACCAGGACGTGAGGCTTATCCCGGTGATATTTTCTACCTTCATTCACGTCTCCTCGAGCGTTCCGCCAAGCTTAGTAAGGAGCTGGGGGGAGGGTCTATTACCGCTTTGCCGATTATTGAAACCCAAGAAGGTGACGTGTCAGCCTATATTCCTACTAACGTGATTTCTATTACCGACGGACAGATTTTCCTTGAGGGTGATTTGTTCAACAAGGGAATCCGTCCAGCCTTAAACGTCGGTATTTCAGTGTCACGTGTAGGGTCTTCGGCACAGACAAAAGCGATGAAGAAAGTATCAGGCAAGATTCGTCTTGAGCTAGCCCAGTTCCGTGAACTAGAAGCTTTTATGCAGTTTGCTTCAGACCTCGATGAAGACACTAAGAGTCGTATCGATAGTGGTCGCAAGTACGTCGAGCTTCTTAAGCAAAAGCAAAACAACCCAATGCCATTCCAGAAGCAAGTAGTATCTATCTATGGAGCCAACAACGGTCTCTTTGATGGAGCGATTTACCAAATGGTAAGTAAGACCGAAGATTCCTTCCACGAATTTATCGAACGAGATCGCAAGGATATTTTGACCACCATCGAAACCGGCCGAGAACTAACCGATGAAGTAGTAGAGAAACTAAATAAAGCGATTGCTGACTTCAAGGAAGCGCATGCTGAACTCTATACGGCGATCGTAAAATAGCATTCAAAAAGTTGATGCAAAAGTTCTTCAAAAATCATGAATCCACTCACACAAAAATTACAAAAAATCCTACTCTATACTTTGGTAGCCTTTGTCTTTTTGTTTGCCGTTCTGTATGTGATGAGTAATGTTTTTGGTTTGAGTTGGAATTTTCCTTGCGGTCCAGGTTCAAGACCTTGTTCATATCCGACCTATCAGTACATTGATTTGTATGAAATAGGTTACATTGTTTTAGGTATAGGAATAGGCTTTTTGCTACTTCTTCAGCTAACTGTGTATCTAGCGAGTGTGTTAAAAAAGATTACTTCTCCAATTATAAAAAAATAGCATGGCACTCAAACAAATCAAAAACAAAATAATTTCCACTAAAAAGACTGGCAAAGTGACCAAGGCGATGGAGTCTGTCTCGGCGGTGAAGATGCGCAAGAGTCAGGAGCGAGCGTTTTTGGCGCGTCCTTATGTGCACTCCGCTTTGAAGATACTTTCTCATGTCTCGCAATCACAAGCCGTGCAAAGCCACTCTCTAGTAGTTCGACGTACCGAAGGGAAGACTCTTCTGGTGGTGATTACTAGTGATAAGGGTTTGGCTGGTAGTGTGAACAGTGCAGTCCTAAAGAAGGTAGAGCAGTTAGAAGCTACTGGTACCGCTTTCGATATGATTGCCGTTGGTCGCAAGGCGGTGGAGTTTGCGGCGCGGGAAAAAATCGCCGTGCTGTCTCATTACACCAACGTCGGCGATGAAGTAACAGTCGAGAATGTTTACGAAATAACTTCAGCCGTTATTGAGTCATACAAAAAAGACAATACTTACGCCAAGGTTGATGTAATTTACCAAAACTTCCTCTCGACCTTTGAGCAGGAAGCAACGATGCGCCAAGTACTACCGCTAGATCCAGCTGAAGTACACTTCATGATGCGAGGTATTCGTCCGCGTCACGGGAAGTTTAGTGATGATGTGGTACCACCGGATGCTGTGATTGACCACACTATCGAGCCAGATGCACAGACCGTCTTCGATGCGCTCATTCCGCAACTCATTCAGATTATTCTTTTCCATGCTTTCCTTGAGAGTAAGGCCAGTGAGCACTCCGCTCGTATGGTAGCGATGAAGAACGCCACTGATAAGAGTAAGGAAGTAGTGAAGTCACTTACGATTAAGTTTAATAAAGCCCGGCAAGCAAAAATCACGGCGGAGATTTCAGAGATTACCGCTGGAGCAGCTGCAATGGAATAATTATGAATATTTTTAATCTAGTTAGAATTATTTTGCTCGGCACGGCCTCTCTTTTGGTCGTTGCGGATTATACTTTTTCTGTATCTAGATATCCCGACACTTCTATAATCGGTTACCTAATCCTTTCGGCCCTCTCTGCTTCTTGTGCGTCGTTTCCGCCAAGTAAGATTTTTCAGTTATGGTATGTGCGATGGGTTGTTTGTATTCCGTTAGCGATAGTGTTTTTTCTAGTAGCGATTATGTCGATGAGTAGAGCGTAGTGCTTGGTAGTGAGTGTCTCCTAGAGACTTTCACTACTCAGTGTTACGAACGCATGAGTACCCATTAAAAAATTATTAAAAAACATTATTATGAAAACAGGCACAATTACTCAAATTATCGGTCCGATCGTTGACGTCCATTTCACTGAAGGTGTACCAGCTCTACTTAATGCTCTAACTGTTACTAAAGCTGACGGTGAGACAATCACGCTCGAAGTTGCTCAGCACGTTGGCCTAGACCGCGTGCGCGCTATCGCGATGCAAGACACGCAAGGGCTAGAGCGAGGGATGGAAGTACAAGACCTGGGTGAAGGTATCTCTGTACCAGTTGGACAAAAGTCCCTTGGCCGTCTTTTTAACGTGCTTGGTAACACTCTCGATGGTAAGGGAGATCTCAAGGATGTACCGCGTCGCGCCATTCACCAAGAAGCGCCAGCTTTCGTCGAACAATCGACCAAGACTGAAGTGTTTGAAACTGGTATCAAATCTGTCGACCTACTTGCTCCATTCATCAAGGGAGGAAAGGTTGGTCTCTTCGGTGGAGCAGGAGTAGGGAAGACTGTGCTCATTCAAGAACTCATCCATAATGTAGCGAGTGAACACGGTGGGTACTCAGTGTTTGCGGGAGTGGGTGAACGCGTTCGTGAAGGAAATGACCTCTACCATGAAATGAAAGACTCCGGTGTGCTCGATAAGACAGCTCTCGTCTTTGGTCAGATGAATGAAGTGCCGGGAGCGCGTGCTCGTGTTGGTCTCTCTGGTCTTACTATGGCTGAGGCCTTGCGTGATGAGGGTGGTAAGGACGTTCTCTTCTTTATGGACAACGTCTTCCGCTTTACTCAAGCCGGACAGGAAGTATCGTCACTTCTTGGTCGTGTGTCTTCAGCGGTAGGTTACCAGCCAACGTTGGCTGAGGAAATGGGTAAGATGCAGGAGCGTATTACCTCGACTAAGAAGGGTTCGATTACTTCAGTACAGGCCGTGTATGTGCCAGCCGATGACTTGACCGACCCAGCACCAGCGACTACTTTCTCTCACCTAGACTCAACCGTGGTACTTAGTCGCCAACTAGCTTCGCTTGGTATTTACCCAGCGATTGATCCACTCGAGAGTAACTCCACAGCGCTTGATCCGATGATTGTCGGTGAGGAGCACTACCGTGTAGCCCAAGGGGTGAAGCAAACTCTCCAACGCTACAAAGACCTCCAAGACATTATTGCCATTCTTGGTATCGAGGAACTTTCTGAGGAAGACAAGCAAACTGTGTACCGCGCTCGCAAGATTCAGCGCTTCATGTCACAACCATTCTCAGTGGCTGAAGTATTTACCGGTGCGCCAGGAAAGTATGTGCCACTAGCCGATACGGTACGAGGCTTTGGGGAGATTCTCGATGGCAAGCATGATGATAAATCAGAAAACGCTTTCTATATGAAAGGCGGGATAGATGAAGTTAATTAACATCATCTACTTTGTTGCTCATCGCAAAATATCTTTCATCGTACAACTAGTACGCCTCAAGATATTTTGCTCGAGCGCCTCGTATCTGGTGTCACTTAACTTCATCTATGTAAACGTTTTTCCGTAGAGATAAGTGAGTGATAATGTAAAAAAATAACTATGTCTGAATTAAAACAATTAAACCTAACCATCTCTAATGTCGACGCGCCGGTTTTTTCTGGCTTGGTCGTTTCGGTGACTGTACCAGGAAGTGAAGGGGAGATGACTTTACTCGCCGACCACACGCCACTCATGTCAGCATTGCGCGCTGGTAATATCATCGTCCGCAAAGAGGGGGGTGAGACTGAAACTTTTCCCGTCACCTCTGGCACCCTTGAAGTCAGTCACAACACAGTTACAATTTTGTTGTAAGAATAATTAAGAATTACTCCTAGGGTGACCCTAGGAGTAATTGTGGTTTTAGCTTGTAAAGAAAAAGACGCCGGTGAGGGCGCCTTTGGAAGGCCTTTGGGCAAGGAACAGGTCAACACGAAACAGCTTCCATGAGCCTCACGATGACTGCTCGGTCATTGTTCATGAGAAAAGATGAAACTTCTTGTTGAAGTCCTTGATCAGCCTTTGAATCGTGCGATTGGCCGTCTAGCCACCACCAGTGTTCAAGTGCTGGCGAGTAGGCAATAGCCGGCTTACCGTCTGGACCGGCCCTGTCGTGGGTAAATACCATGACTTTGCGACCAGTGGCGTAGCCACTGGTGATTCTCTTGACGTATTTTTCCATGGATTCTCCTCCGTGAGGTTTGGGTGCGTCACTTGGTCCAGGTGATGTTGTCGAGCAACAGATGTAGGTGCCGGTTGTAATTCGGCCGATTGGGATTGCAGCGCTGTCGACGAGTCTTCTGTCGTGGCAAGAGACCAGCAATGATGTTGATCATGATGGCCACCGCCTCTTCGCCATAGGGATCATCTCCGTCCGGACTGGCCCAGGCTGTGATCATCTCCTTAGCTAATACAGCGCCCCCGTAGATTATTCGTAGATCACTACTGGTCGCTCCGTTGGGAGTTTCGTCATCACTCTGCACTTGGGACCATACCTTCGTTGTTCTAGTGCTCAGCTTCTGCAAGATCAGTTCGTCATTGCAAAAGTGTCCAAACGGTGCTGTGTGAACACAGGCAAGTTGGAAAAGGTCTTGCGTGGCGACATTCAGATAGCCAGGCAGGTGAGCGGTCAGTAGGCCTTTCTCATCCATTTGTTCGACCAGAAATTGGCCAGCCTTTACGAGCGCCAAAACATGGCTAGGATTATACATGGCAAAATCCTCAGGTTGGGTTGTAGAAGAGCGGGCGGAACTATTCCGTGAGACATTTATACCACAAAAATGGGTTTTGACTATGGTTTAGAAATTAGGACTTAGGTCTCCCTAGGTCGGTCCTCGGGAGACCTGTCACTTTGGGTTAGGGTCTAGAAATTATTACTTTGGGTGAGTGTGTTGCTGGTGGTATTAAAAATAGCGTAGGATATTTGGGTATTTTCTATGACGGATGCATGGTTTTCGGGATTGGAGATAAGTAAGGTAGTTGCCCAGGCATCGGCGGTGACGGCCTTGGGGGCTTTGACGTAAATGCCCAGAGTATCGGGGTTTGGATTGGTGTTGGTTGAGGTTTCTCCTTTCTGGGTTGATGTGTCGACTATATGTGAGTACTCCTGACCAGCTACTTTCCAGCGACGTTTGTGGGTACTCGAGGCAGCAAAGCCTTGGTCCTGGAGGGAAGTCTGTTCAACGTACGTGCCAGGTTTAGTGGGATGCTCTAGGTAGATGGTAACAGGCACTCCTTGATCACTAGTGGCGTACATATCACCACCGCCATTGATAAGGAAATAGGGGAAGCCAAGCTCGTGTAAATAATTAGCCAAGCGGTCAATCGCAAATCCTTTACCGTATCCGCCTAGGTCAACCGCTCCGGCCGATAGAGTAATGAGTGAGTCAGAAATAGTAAGAGATTGCAGAGGGGAGGGAATAGTGAGTGGCTCAGCCACGGGAGAAAAACTATAATCGGCATCATAACCACGGGCGAGCAAGTGCTCGCCGACTAAGATATTGAATATACCATCAGTGTCTTTGTACAATTGCTGGCCCAGATGTAGAAGCTCAATAGTTGTTTGGTCAGGTCGATCAAGTCTTTTAGTATAATTAATCGTACTAATTATCGAGTCGGGTTTGAAGCGCGAGTATTTGGCTTCAAAGTCGATTAAGAAAAGGCGGATGAGACCGCAGGTCTCATCCGCCTTTTCTTTACTAACATCACCAAATATTTCTACCAACCAAGTGGTACCAAGCGCAGGAATTGTTGGTAAGACAATCGACATGCCCGGGTTAGAGTACTTGAGGCTCGAGCATCTTTTTTATTGCTTCATTGAAAGCCCCTGAAGTAAGGGAAGCGCCACCGACTCGTGACAGTGATATTTCAGACAATGATTTACCTACCACTTCAGTTTTGTAAGCGTTATCAAATCTTTCATGGTTGGGATTACCATAAGTTTCTTTATCATCATAAAGAACATTAGCATCCGTCACAATATCCCCAGTCATGGTTAATTCTACAGTTATCTTATGTTCTTTGCGAGCGGGAGTAAGGTAGGTCGACTCACCTTTAAGCAAGGTTGTACTCGGGGTGTCAGTAGTACCGTCATCGACAACTTCAATTTCTTCGGCTTGTTCTATCTCCTTAGTACGATTTACTTCTTCAGTAACTAAGTCTGTAGTTGGGGCGTTAGCTTCTGGTCCCGGAATAAGAAAAAATGCTACTCCTAGCACGACGATTATTACTCCTAAGACAGCGACAACAATTGGCATAACGATAGTTTGATTGATTAGAATAATGACAACTAATACATTATACTTAATTAATCCAAGAACTTCAAAATTACTAAGAGTCAAAAACTCATAAATTTAGTTATGTTAGCTGTTTTGCAAAAAGGGTGGCAAATTATCGAAAGAAAATTGGACAGAACCGCGATGTATCGCACAGTGACCTTGGCCCTTAGTTTTTTAGCCTTAGTTTCCATCGGCTTAGGTTTTACTGGACGTTTGCCGTACTCGGGCCCAGAGCAATTAATATCTTTAGTAGTCGCCTTAGCTACAGCGCTAGGGGTGAATTATGTCTGTAGTCGAATATGGAAAGTGGCTGTCAACCAAGAGTCGGCGGTTATTACGGCGCTTATCTTGTATTTCTTAATTATTCCGGTAGAACAATCTAAACTTGAAGATTTATGGGTTATAGCCACGGTGGTGGCTTTGGCGGTTATATCAAAATTTGTCATCGCTTGGCGTAAACAACACATCGTAAATCCGGCGGCTATTGGTCTAGTACTGATGGCTGTGGCCTACGCGGTACTTCCATTACCGGGTTATTTTGAATCAGTTTGGTGGGTGGGGCAAAGAGAATTATTTCTACCCCTTTTGCTAGCCGGTAGTGCCGTAGTATTAAAAGTACGTAAGTGGGTGCCAGTTGCGACTTTTTTGCTGGTGGCTTTCGTGGTTTTTTTGTTTGAAGAATGGCGGTTTAGTGGCGATGTGTGGGGTAGGGCAGATTATTTCTGGCTCTCTGGGCCGAGCTTATTTCTAGCTTTCTTTATGTTGACCGAGCCCTTTACTATGCCTCCGACGAGGAAGCTACAAGCCGTCTACGGTGGTTTGGTTGGTTTAATTTCTCAGACTACACTATTCATGCCTTTAGGGATTAAAATGACTCCTGAGCTAGCACTGATCTTGGGTAACTTGGTCTTCTACCGGTTTACCCTCCGACGAAAACTCTACCTATCTTTGCAATCGGTGCGCGAGATAGCCAAACATACGTACGAGTTTGTTTTTATTAAACCAGTGGGTATTAAATTTAAAGCCGGGCAATATATGGAATGGATGCTTCCACACCCTGGAGCAGACAATCGAGGTGTTCGTCGTTATATTACTATCGCGTCATCGCCTCTAGATAACACCTTGCGAATAGGGGTTAGATTTGGGGGAGAAATTAGTAGCTTCAAAGCTGCCTTACTTAAACTGAAGCCCGGACAAACCATTATAGCTAGTCAATTAGGAGGAGATTTTGTTCTTCCCGTAGATAATACAAAAAAAACCGCCATGGTCGCGGGTGGTATTGGCATTACGCCTTTCGTCAGTCAGATATCCCAAATGGAGCTTAGTAAAATTAGCTATGATACAGTTTTGTTTTACTGCAATAACACACTGGCTGAAGCAGCTTATAGGGATAGACTACAGGCTTCGCAGTTGATGATTCCACTTAAAGTGGTAAATGTTTTAGCTAAAGAGAGTGCGGTTGGGTGTGAGACTGGCTTCCTGACAGCCGAAACAATAAAAAGGTTTGCTCCTGATTACTTGGAGCGACTTTGGTATCTCTCTGGCCCACCGGGTATGGTTGATGCCTATGCTAAATTATTGCACGAATTAGGAGTGAGTAAGCGATATATAAAGAAAGATTTTTTCCCTGGACTAGCTTAATTATTTGAGTAAGGTCGAACCTTACTCAAGGTCGAACCTTACTCAAGGTCGAACCTTACTCAACATTACTCAGCTTTGCCTAGGCGGTTGTAAAGGGGTACCCTCGGGCAGTTGCCCGAGGGTACCCCTTTACAGAACTCGTTGTTGATATTTCTACCAATCGATTGGTTGTTGGTTGTGCTTTCTTAGGTATTCGTTGGCTTGCGAAAAGTGTCGGCAACCGAAAAAGCCGGTGTAGGCAGAGAAGGGGGAAGGGTGTGGAGCGTTTAAGACGAGGTGCTTGTTTTGATCAATCAGCCTTCCCTTGGCCTCTGCATATTTACCCCAGAGGATGAACACCACATGCTGTCTTTCGGTCGAGATAGTTTTGATGACTGCGTCAGTAAAAGTTTCCCAGCCGAGCCCCTGGTGCGAGCCTGGTTGTCCTGGTAGGACAGTGAGGGTAGAGTTGAGAAGTAATACCCCTTGCTTGGCCCAACCCTCTAGATTACCAGAAAGTCTTGGTGGAATACCAAGGTCACTCTCTAGTTCCTTGTATATATTTCGGAGTGATGGGGGAATTTTAATTCCGTCTGGTACAGAGAAAGCCAAGCCGTGTGCTTGACCGTCGCCATGGTAGGGGTCCTGTCCCAAGACAACCACTTTTACCTCGCTTAGGGGGCAGAGATGAAAGGCTTTATAAACACCCTCCTTGGCGGGGAAAACTGGGCCTTGTTTGTAACTATTTTCTATTTCTGCCGACAACTTTAGAAAATATGGCTGACTGAATTGATCAGCTAATGCTTTTTGCCAGCTTGACTCTAGAATCTTAGCCATAATTACCAACACTGTACTACGACTCGCTTACTGTGTTAAGGCTGTGCTACACTAATGCCATTATGCGCGAATCACATGCTAGAAGTATTTTAAAAGGTATCACTTGGCGCGTCATTGCCTCGGCTACCACCATGACAGTGGTCTACATTGTAACCGGAGATCTTACGCTCATGGCTAGTGTGGGAGTGGTCGATATTTTGGCCAAAGTATTTTTCTATTACCTACACGAACGAAGTTGGGGGAAAGTGAAGTGGGGATTATTGGGTATTGAGCCACGGGTAAAGTAGGGTATCAGCAAAAAACACCGCGAGCCATTTATGGCTCGCGGTGTTTTTGCTTAAACTCATGATCATTTCTGACACTTCGGACAGTAGTGCGTTCCGCGTCCAGCGACGCGAATTTTTTTGATAAGGGTTTGGCACTTGGGGCAGGGAGTATTTTGTTTGCCAAAGACTTGGAGATAATCACTGTAATTACCTTTTTCTCCACCGGTATCGGCAAAGTGTTGAAAAGTCGTACCCCCGACCGTGATGGATTTTTTCATTACTGCACCGCTCGCTTCTGCTATGGCGCAGGCTTCTTTCTTGGTTACCTTATCCGCGCGGCGGGTTGGTCGCACGGCAGAAGCAAAAAGGGCTTCATCCACGTAGATATTACCCAGGCCCGCGATAAAGGTCTGGTCAAGCAAAGCAGCTTTGATAGGAGTTTTTCGGCGTTTGAGTGATGAAGCGAATAGTTCAGTATCAAAACTATCCGCGATAGGTTCTTGGCCAAACCTGGCTTTGGCTCGTGCTACTTCTTCTGCTGTCGCGAGCTTAATGTAGCCAAACATCCGCATGTCATTGAAATAAAGGCTAGAGCCGTCGGTGAAGTAGAAAGCGACACGGGTGTGTTTACCCGGTAGCTCTCGAGTGTCGGCCGTGGTCATGGAGTGACCACCGCCACTGACACCCGCCTGGTCGCGAAAGAAAAACTGCCCAGTCATCTTGAGGTGAGCCAAAAGGAACAAATCGTTTTCTTTAGCCAAGTGGAAAATCAATAGCTTACCAATCCGGTCAATATCGCTAAAGCTTTTGCCTTTTAGTATTTCTGCAAACTGGTTGTTGTCAGCCACCGACTTAGACGCAAAAACTTCTACTCGCTTTAGGCGTCGATCGAGTATTTTATGTAGCAATTGCAAGCGAACGGTCTCGACTTCTGGTAATTCAGGCATGACTCGTATTGTATGGCGAGAAGGTGAAAATGCAAACAGCTTACTAAAGAAAAGTCGAAAAGGGGTCAGGAGCATTTTATATGTTAATAGTTTAAGTTCGTGTGTCGAAGTGGCAGGTAATTTCTTTGATAATTATCTTATCGTGAGGTAGGTGGCAATCACTTCCGGAAGGAAAAATATGTTTTATATATGCTATACTCGCACACACTATGGCTCATCCGTTTGAAAAAATGTTTTCTGAGGCTCTCAAGACGAGTAATGAATTTAATAATGAAGTACTGGAAAAAGCTCAGGACTTAGAAGAGAAGGGTTACTCCGGCGTTGAAATCGCTACGGTTTTAATGAAATACAGCAAGGCACTGATTGACCAAAATGAGGCCGGGTTGGTCAAGGAGGCTTATGAGGAATTTGCCCACTATTTAGAAGATTAAGCTAATCCGTTTAGTGACTTTATTTTGCTTGAGTGGCTGCTTGGCCAGCCACAAAACCAGTACTCCAGCAAAGCTGTAGACTGTAGCCACCAGAGGGTCGGTCGATGTTTAGAATATCGCCAGTGAGATAAAGGTTAGAAAATTTGCGTGACCGCATGGTCTTGAAATCAACTTCGGTTAGATCTATACCACCTGATGTGACAATCGCCATATCGGCACCCAGTAAGCCAGAGATGTTTAATTGAAAATCTTTGAGCAAGTGTACCAATCGGCGCCTCTCTTCTTTGGTGATGCTGTGACACTTTGTTTCCGGCCCGATGCCTGATAGTTTTATCACTACCTTGGCTAAGGTAGGAGGAAGAAAACCAGCTAGAACATTTTTGAATAATTTATTACTATGCTCGGAAAATAGGTTGATGATAGCATCATCAAGCGAGCCAATATCTGCCTTGGGAAATAGATCTAGCGATAAGGTGACTGGTCCGTAATCGAGCAACTCACCGATCATCTTACTCATATTGAGAATGGTTGGTCCACTGACACCAACGTGGGTAAAGAGAATTCGTCCACTTTTACTAAAAGCTTTTTTGGTGCTCTGGTAGACGCTGATTTTTGTTTCTGGCCAGGTCAATCCAGCTAATTCCTTGATCCAAATATCTTTGACTGTTAGCGGTACGAGCGAAGGGTCTGGAGCAATGACATTATGGCTAAGTAAAGAGAGCCAACGGAAGCCATCGCCAGTGGAGCCAGTCTCAGGGCGGGATTTGCCACCGGTGGCGATGATGTATGACTCTGCCCGATAAGTGGTGCTATCGGTGAGTGTGACAGCAGTAATCTTGTCTTTACTTGATACCAAAGTCTTCACTTCAGCGTGATTTTTTACCGCGACTTTGCTTTCTTTTAGGTAGTTAATCAGCACATCATAAACCGACCGCGCACTGTCACTGATAGGGAAGACCCGCTTATGTTCTTCGACTTTAGTCGCAAGGCCACGGTCATGAAAAAAATTGAGAGTGTCTGCTACGTTGTGTTGAGAAAAAGTAGAAAAGAGGAACTTAGCGCTGTCTTTGTAGTGAGCTAGTAGGGTACGAGTATCGAACTCAGCGTTGGTGAGGTTGCACCGGCCCCCACCGGTAATGAGGAGCTTTTTACCCAAGCCGGCATTTTTTTCCAGTAATAGTACCCGAGCGCCGGCCCGGCCAGCGGTGCCGGCCGCCATCATACCAGATGGTCCGCCTCCAATGACGATGACATCGTATATATTTTCTTTGTTATCGGGCTTTAGCATGGACGCATCGTAGCATACCTAATCCGGTTGTGTTAGATGCTATACTTTAGGCTTATGGATGAAATAATTAAAGAGAGACTAGATTTGCAAGAACAAAAGATAGACGCAATTTATTTGTCAGTAGAAAAAACCAGGAAGTATCTACTAATTATTATGTGGTCTTCAGTCCTGATGATAATTTTACCTTTGTTGGCCGGAATGATAATCATACCGATAGTTATAAGTACCTTTTCTGGTATCTATGGCGGTTTGCTATAAACTTCACGCGCTCGAGATTAGTTAAGAGACAGGACGGATTTCGATGTAGCGTTTTTTCCAGGCGTTTTGGAATTTGGTAACGCTAATATTACCGTTACCATTTGGCTCTGCTGGGTCATTGTAATAAACTGCCTCGTTCTCAATACTAGTAACAACTACTAAGTGGGGAATGGGGTTGGTGGGTTCAAAAGTGTAATGGACCGATACCATAACCGGACCCTCTGCAACAGCTTCTTCTAGAGTGGCAAAAGCCTCTTTCATAGTAAGATGAGCTAGGCCATGACTGGCTCCAGTTAGACCATAATTTTTGGCAAGACTTATCAAACCGGCATGTGACCAACCCGCGCTGTCTACATAAGCTCCGGCGTTGATACCTTCATTGAGTAGGGTATCGATACTGACGGCCGGTTTGTAGTAATCGATTAGCATACCCAAGCTGGCAATACCACAGCCAACCTTCTGCCAACTAGTTTTTGAAATGTCTGTAAACTGTGAATAGAAAGGAACGGACCGAACGATGGCAGAACTATGTGAGGTAGGAACTGCTTTAGTGGCGCTTTTATTTTTCGTGGCTTCACTTGATTCTTTCTTCTCTTCTTCATCAGCCTGTTTTTTAATTTTAATACGGTCAAACTTTTCGTATTGTGGTAGGTCTAGTAGGGAGACGGCGGTAAGAGAAGGCAAGGGAGGGGTGATAGTTTTGGTTGCCGGCGAGGTTTTGGTTCGCGCAAAGACAGAAGAGTACGCTACCAAAGAGAGCGTACTTAATAACATAAAACCAAGAACAATTGTTTTCTGTGACAAAGTTCTCCTATTTTACCCTAGATAGATTATTGACACAATATCTAATCCGTGGCTCTGTAGCTAGCTTTTCACTTCCACTCTGGTTCCTAGGTCTGTCCAGTAGTAGAGTTTTTTGGCATCATTGGGTGATAAGTTGACGCAGCCGTGTGAGTATCTAGTACCAAAGCTATCGTGCCAATAAGCACCATGAATAACCGCTCCTCCATGAGTGAAGTACAAATTCCATGGTACACCCGGTAGATCATAAACTTGCTTGTCAGTTAAGTTGGGGAGCGGTCCTTGCATGTAGCGACTGGGCGTTTTTTTGAAGACAGAAAAGGTACCATTGGGAGTGGGAGTTAGTTCTAGTCCAGTGGAGATGGGTATTTCCATATAAACTAGATCATCTTCGTAAGCTGTCAGGGTTTGCTCTGATTTGTCTACAACTATTTTTTTAAGTGAAGTAGTAGAATATTCATCTTCCCAGATGGTCAGGTCACCTTCGTCGTAGAGTATTTCTACTAAATCTGCTGAGACATACCAGTCACTTTTGACTCTGTCTGGGTAGCGCAACCACTCATCAAAGACAATCTGGTACCATTCGGTCTTATCCTCACGAGTTACTTTGCCACCAACTTTGAGGATAATGCCATTGCGCAACTTAGTGGCTACGTCAAATTCCGTACCGGGACCAGTTCTTACTAAGACACACTCGCCTTCGTAGTGGGGACCACAACTGTCAGTTATCTCGACGTATTCAAAGAGTAGGTCCTCTACTTCGAGTATTGGATCTTCGTCGACCGAAAGTTCAGGAGGGATAATAAATACTTCCTTGGCTTGCAAAAATGGTCTAGTGAAAAAGTCCAAAGTCTCGGGACTGATTGGGTCATAATCTTGTGGTTTGTTTTGCATAAGAAAACGAGACAAAATAATGGTCAGTATAACGATAACCAGCGAAAGCGTTCCGACAATAATATAGTGTCTTTTACGTGATACAGTCATAACATTAAGTATATGCCTATAATCTTAAATGACTAACCAATAGGAAGACAATACTAATGGTCACTCCGTAAAGGCGTTTGCCGAGAAAGGTGTTAGTAGTAATTGCAGAGAGATTAGAAATGGGCGTTTTTTGGGTAATATTTTCCCTATCGGGTTGGTTGAATTCGGGACTGTCACTTGTTTGATACTTGGAGTATCGCTTAGTTTAACTGGTTCCTCTAGTAGTGAGATTATCACGTCTCTATTATTGGATGGAAGACGGTGGTCAATATCAGTCGGGGAGCTATCTAGTCCAGTAAATTTCTTGAATTCTACCATTTCTTCAATCTGATCTATGGTTAGTGGAAAATCACTTGTCGTGCCACAATATATATCATTAATTTTCTTCTGAGTGGTGTAATAAACAACTCCAGAGTCACGTTTGAGCCCCCAAGGATACAGTACTTCACTGGCGTAAAGTTGTTGGAAATCTCGGACGGCGATTTCAGTCTGAAGATCGAAGTTTCCGGTGACGACCAAATTGCTACCGAGGTGAGCTTTTAGAAAAGCCTGCAATTTTTTTACTTCCTCTACATCATTGGCTTGACCATACTTCATGTAGGTGGTTAGGTAGGGAGTACAATAGCTGGTCATAGCACCGAGGACAGCGGGAGTTATCTCTCCAATACTAATAGTATGAGTGGAACTTTTTGAGGTGTAGGCCTTTCCTTTGGTAACAGAATCGTAGCCAGAAAAGCCAGTTACCTCAGCCGTATTTTTGTATTCACCAAAAGTAGCGTCTTGGGCAAATTCCATAGTATAAGTGAGGGTGATACTTTCCTTAGGACGGATAGTTCCCAGGTCCCAGTACTGCTCGCTACTAGTGGTCCCATTGGCATTGGCTAGACGGTCACGAACTAGTGCTTTGTAGAGAGGTCCGCCTTTGTTGGTGACAGTGATTGTATAGTCGACTAAGCCACCGGGATTTGCGGCCTTGACGTTGGCAGTTTTTATTACTTCTAGGTTGGGTAAAGTGGTGTGGCCACGTGATTTACCACCACCTACTGGTTTGCCAGCAAAAATTGATAGTAATTCAGTATTGTCAGCTTCATTGGCGTCTGGTTCGAATGATGAAACTACCGCTTGGCTGATGATTTCGTGTTTTCCTAATCCTAATTGCTCACTTACTTTGGTTCTGATACTAACTTCCTTTGTCTCATGGGGGGCAATATTACCCAAATTCCAGTTACCGTATTTTCCTCTAGTATCATTAAGAATTTCCTCTGGGGCAGAAAGGTAAACAGATTGATTTTCAGGTAGGAAATGATTGAGTTTTACGTCGGTAGCGGTTGCATCACCATGGTTGGTGATAGTATAAGTATATTCAACTTCTGAACCAGGTAAGATGGGGTTTTGTAATGAAGTTGCTTTACCACCAAGCCACAGGTCAGGCTGTCCGAAGGCGATGTTACCACTCCAATCGCCAAAGATATCAAATACCAACAGGGCCCAATTTTGTCCTAAAATATTGGTGTTGGCTACGTTTGTTATATTTGTGGCAGAGTAGGCGTCGCCGGTTTTTATGAGGCCATTTTCGCCGGCTTTGTTGTCGCCGGTGAGGGCGTAGACAGAAACGTTATTTTTGACATTTGCCTGGTTGTTATTGTTGATTTCATTACGGTTACTAGAAATGAAATTTTGCTGTGAATTCGTGTTGTACAGGGTTATTCCATGTTCGGTTTCGGTCCAGGCAATGCCTTCCGGTAGGCCTAAGATGTCGCCACTCCAATCGCCATGGACGCGTAGCACCAAAAGAAAATCATTGTCACCAAATAGATTGGTGTTTACTATATTACTGACACTACTATCCGCGTAAGTATCTCCGGTATAAATAGCCCCGCTCGTCAATTCGTTTGCTCCAGTTTCTGACTCTGTGGTGAGTACGTTTTCGATCGTAGCTGAATTAGTAGCGCTACTGTTAAAATTTTGGAGAGATGAACCATTAGCACTGAAAAGACTATTTAGTAACTCTGCTCCCGGGAGGACTATATCTTCTGTATAGTCGCCAAAATTATTGAAAGCCAATAGTAGATAGTTACTATCAGTGATATTGGTGTTGGCGATATTTAGGAGGTTAGCGACAGCATAAGCATCACCAGTATCTATCATACCACTACCAATTTCATTAGCACCAGTTTGGGCTCTAACGATTATTTCGTTGGTAATACTAGCTTCGTTGGTCGTATTTATGTAAGTAGTTTTGCCCTCCCCAGAACAGATTGAAGGAGCACAAGCGACGGTAGATTCTGATGTTTGGGTGTCAGTGAAAACATTAAAGGCCTCTCGAAGGTCAAGAGGATTAACACCTAAAACTTCATTAAAAAATCCAATTAAACCGGTGGAATTAAAAATATTGGTATTTACTACGTTGACAATATTGGCGTAGGCAATTGCGTCGCCGGTGAGGATAACTGAACTCGTACCTGAAGCTTCATTGTCTCCGGTCTCAGCTATTACCTCTATGATGTTTGAAACAATCGCGGTGTTGGTGGTAGTAGAGATGATGGTCGGGTCAGTTATAGTTTGTGGGTTTTGAATGTCTGGAGAAAGAGTATGTGATAACTCTATTATTTCGTCACTAGGCAAATTTTCATTGGAGGTCTCCTCGGTGGCTTTGTCTAACGAAACATCAACCACTACCTCGCTAACTCCATCTGTAGTGTCGATAGGTTCTGCTGTTGGGTTTGGTAAATTAGTAGCTTCGTTGAGGTTGATTGTTGTGTTTATTTCAGCTCCTGCTATCGCTTCACCTGTCTCTAGTACAGTGAGGGTTTCTGACGGTTCCATAACTGTGAGATTGATGGGATTTGTCACTTCTTGGTCAGTAATTATTTCTGTATTGGCTAGTATTGGAGAGAGGGGAGTTAGTAAAATGGCCATAATCACGAAAACGGCAAGAATTGTGAATGGAACACGATGGTTATGATGCTTTGTTGAGTAGTAATACATAATATTGGATTAGAACATTAAGCCTCTCAATCATCAGGAGTAGCTCGGCATTAGATTTTTGTGAAAGAGAAGTAGTGCCAACTGTCTGTGAGCGAGTATTTTCTTCTATCTTGGTGATTACTTGTAAGGTATTGGTACCAGAAGTTTCATAGTGACTATTTTCTTTTACCACTCCATCAATAATCGTTTTGGTGGTGATATTGGCTAAACCACTACTGTCACTTGATACAGATACGGAATTATAGATGGCTGTTTCTTTGGCCGTAACTAATCTTGGTGCCAAAAAATAAACCATTAATAACACTAGTAGTAAAAAGATGATTAATTTTTTGCTATTTATAGTTAGGTTAATCATATGTCACTTTGGATTACCTTCTGGTAAGGCTTCAAGAAAATACTTAAGGCCTTACATGAAGGGGGGATTTTGGATAAATCCCCAGCCTTCAAAAAGAACTAGCGAACAATTCGAGTAACGGTTCGGTTTACCACATTTACTACTTCACTACCTGAAGTAGTATTCCCTGTGTAGATTTCTCCACCTACACCACCATTACCACCATTTCCGCCATTACCTCCCTGATTGGTATCGTTAGCTGGTGTCCAGAATGAGAAGTAATACGGCATCATCATGCGTGGTGTATGGCGACCGTCTCTCTCTTCTGCCTCGCCACCGTTTCCACCCTCTTCACCGTCACCGCCATCAGCTTCATTGCCACCAGTCATCGCTTCAGTCTCTACTTCATTCATGATAGTGGCACTGTTCTCTAGGCGAACTCGGATATCATTGTCATCACCAGCGGTAGTTCTTCTAGTGAACATGTCCATAAATGAAGGTCGAGCATCTTCTTCGCAACCACAAGAGTCAGTGATATGAGTTCTGACCGTGTTGACGGTATTTGTCACAGAAGATAGAGCTACAGCATCCCCAGTGTCGATTAGACCACCCAAGGCGCCATTTCCGCCATTACCACCATTACCTCCGGTGTTGTCGCCGGTGCCTTCGGCTTCGCCACCATTTCCACCTTCCTCACCATCACCACCAGTGGCCTCATTGCCTCCAGTCTTAGCCTCAGTCTCTACCACGTTTGTGACGGTGGCAGAGTTTGAAACAGAAACCCTAATGTCATTATCGTCACCAGCAGATCGAGGTGACCAATAGGCTGAAGCTGGCATAGCCAAAGCTAGGGAAGCGATGATGGCTAATAAAGCAGTTGCAAAAGCAACTAGACCAGACTGTGTTTTTGTATACATAAGATTAGTAAGTCAAATTAATAAACTAATAAGTTAATAAATAATTTTGATACTAGTAAATGCTCCCTCTAAATTGAGGTCACATAACCATGTCTCGTGGACTAGGCTACTTTATTAAGTCCACATAGAAGTTGGCGAAATTTGATTCTTCAACTTATATGTAAATTTGATAGAAGAAGTCGAGTAAGGATAATTATTTATAAATATTTTAGGATCGGAGAAACAAAAAACTCCGCCGTTTAAAGCGCCAGTGAGTTAGTATTTGATATTTAGTTATAAGAGAGACACACAACATAAAGTTCCTATGTTTGGTCTCCCCGTCCAAACATTACAGATATATTAATTTTATACCTCGTATCTATGGTGTCAATAAATTTTGTATAATCGAACACACCAAGGTACGTCAGGTCAATAGCAAAGAGAAAAATAGTCAGCAAAAAACGCTTTGTTTTAGGTCGGCTGTATCGGGGAAACACTGCCATTAATGGCAGTGGTGATAAACCGACCTAAAACAAAGTAATTTTTAGACAAAGAAAGGCAGGTCAAGAATGACCTGCTGGTTAACTACGCTAATTTATATAGGTATATCAAAAAAAACGCAAGTAAGTTAAGAGTGGGTTAACGGGTCAGCTTAAAACCAATCCAAATTCCTATCAGGGCGCCAATGGCATTACCAAAGATGGTAGCAAAAGAAAAACCAGCGCTATCCCAAAGCATCGGTATATAACCACCAACAAATCCTCCTACTACCATCATTATCCAGATTGTTCGCTTAGAATCCATGTGTCTATTATACACCCAAGTTTAGACTGGGTTTGCTAGAATGGAGTCATGTCATATGCGACCAAACAAAATGAACCATTAAGTGCCTTGACCCACCTGATTGGGGCGCTGTTGGCCGTGGCTGGATTAGTTCTGCTTATAATTTTTGCAGCCATACATGGTACGGCTATGCATGTGGTTACATTTACTATTTTTGGGGCGATGATGCTACTCCTTTATACGGTAAGTACTATCTATCATTTTGTATGTATTACTAAAGTAAGAACCAAAAGAGTATTTCAAATTCTTGATCACTCGGCCGTTTATTTTTTAATCGCCGGCACCTATACGCCAGTGGCTCTGATTGTCCTTCCGTCGGGCTGGGGTTGGACCATCTTTGGATTGATTTGGACTTGTGCCATAGTTGGTACTGTAATAAAAGCGGCCCAGATTAGGTTAGCCCCATGGGCTTCAGTGCTATTGTATCTAGTAATGGGGTGGTTGATTATTGTCGCTTTTGCACCTTTGACTAAAGTTTTACCGACAGCGGCAACCATTTGGCTAGTACTGGGAGGGGTTTTCTATACTATCGGAACTTTCTTTTTTGCAATTGATACTAAAGTACCACGGACCAGGTGGTTTGGGATGCATGAAATTTTTCACATTTTCGTTATGTTAGGAAGCTTTGCTCACTTTTGGCTGGTTTTTAAATATGTAACTTATATATAATGACTAACAACTCCAATCTAGACATTACCGCGAATTTTAAAAATAGTATTTCTACTCAGTCCCTTATAGTGGTGATTGGAGCGAGTGGTTTTGTCGGTAATAACTTGGTTTCTGAGTTACTGGCCAAGACTTCATACCAGATAAGAGCCGTGGCGCGCGACATACGAAAGCTAGAGCGGGTTCATCCGCGACTGGAAGTTAAATCTGGGGATGTAACTTCGGGTGAGTCTATGCGGGAGTGTCTTAAAGGGGCAACGACAGTATTTTTTTTGGTTCATAAACTAGAGAGTCGGGCCGGAGATTTGTATAGCAATGAAGAAAAAATAGCGACGGAGTTTTGTCTAGTAGCGAAGGAAGTTGGCGTGAGACGAGTTATCTACCTAAGTGGCCTAGGTCAAGACGATGATAAATTATCAAAACACTTGGCTAGTCGTCATAACACTGGTGATATATTAAGGCGACACGTCCATGAAGTGATTGAGTTTCGGGCTAGCATTATTGTTGGGAAGGGAAGTATCTCGTTTGAGATAATCAGGCATCTAATAAGCAAATTACTGATTTTAATCTTGCCTAAATATGCCAAGACCTTAACCCAACCAATCGTCATAAGTGATGTCATTCAGTATTTACTCGCTAGTATTGAGGTACCTCTCAGCCAATCTGAGGTAGTAGAGATTGGTGGTCCAGATAAAATGACCTACCAAGAATTGTTGAGAAAATACGCTAATTTTCTAGGTAAAAGGCGCTTGATTGTCTGTTTTCCGCTTATACCACTGTGGTTGGCTAGTTGGTTTTTGTACTTACTAACCCCCAAGCAGATAGCTCAAGTGGGCAGGAATATGGTGGAAAGTTTTCAAAATGAGATGGTTGTTACTAACCAAAAAGCGCAAGAGCTGTTCCCTGAGATAACTCCAGAAGCAGTAGGAAAGTCTTTTTTGTAATGGTTCCGATTTAGTTTGTCATCCTTGCCTTTTCTGGTATATTTAATTTTGGAAGAGTCGATTAATTTCTATCAACCGACGGAGGTTTAAACGATGAAGATTTTACTGTGGTGGTTTGCTCTGTGTTTATTGTTTGGCACAGCCTATGGTGCAGAAGACGGTGTCAACATAGACAAATGCCAAGAAGGTCAGATATACATCAAAGGGGACGTGGAGATAGTCTCCTTATTGCAAGTGTTTCAAGAAATAAGGGCGTGTACAAATAAATTTGGCCAAGCAGTCGTTTACGTACGTGGCAACGGAGGATCTTTGGAGGAAGCTCAGGTCTTTTTTGATCTAATGAGGACCTCTGGGGTAAGTCAAAAGACTACGTTCGTGGCGACCGGAATGATTGCCTCTGCCTCGAATATCGTTTGGCTGGCAGCGGAAACCAGAATTGTCTTGCCGGGAACACATTTCTTGCTTCACAAAGCTAGTCTAAGGATGTTTGATGAAGATCAGCAGACTCGTCAGAGTGGCACCAACCATACATTTAAGGTGTCGGTTGATTCGGTGCATCTGGCAACAAGTGAGGTAGCAGCTAAGCGCTGGAAGGACATCCTTCGGGGTGATGCCCAAGGGATAGTCCTGAACGCTGACGAGGCGTTGAAGCTCGGGTGGGCAACGGAAAGGAAAAATTATATCACAGATGTTAAATAACTAGAGAGTCTGATTACCCTGCATGCAAGTGCGGGGTAAACTTAATAAAAAAAGCCCCACTACCAGCGAAGGTAGCGGGGCGTTTGGTCTTGACCGAACTTATGCCGACTAAGCATGCAATTCCTAGGCGGCCTGAGGCATCGCTTCTTGCTTTGCAGCTTTAGCCGATGCTTTGGCCGAGAGAATCTCTTTGGCCCCCTCAGTCACCATGAAGTGAAAGTATTCGCGGGTTGTTACTCGGGTTTGCCGGTCGGGGAGTAAGGTAGTTACCGTCGGCACGATGCCGAGAACCCGACCTGCTACATCAAGCGCAAAGCGTAGTTCCTTGAGCTCGCTATCACTGGCCGAGCTTTGGGCAATCTTGGCAATTCTGCTCAGCTCAGTCCGAAGTGTCTTATGTTTTCTTCGCATGTCTGAGTTGATTGCTTTGATCCTAGTGTGTTTATAGACTTGCAGAAGCTTCGCATGGAGACTGGATAGTTTTCCAATTTCCAACAACTCCGCGACCACCTGCAATGTTTCCAAAACAACACCAAATTCGTCCCGACATCCAGTACTTTCGCTGACAGTGCGTTTGACGTCCCGGGCAAAAATTTTACGCCGGGTAATAACATCTTCAATCATTTCGCTTTTCCTTGGTCGTTTAGGCTAGGGGAGATAAATAGCTTCAGAAATGGTTTAGAAAACCCGCCTAACAGCTCAGGGCGAGTGTTTCTTATGGCGGGGTCTTGGTGAGGTGGAAGTTTAGACCACCATCTCCAGCAGTTCACGTGGTGTAAAAACCACCCGACCAGCCTTGATGGTGATAAAGACGCTACCGTCGGCCTCGACCTGTACCTTGGGAATCCAAGAGTAGGTTTTGCCGTTTAGATGTGGCATGCAACCATGT
Organism: uncultured Candidatus Saccharibacteria bacterium; assembly: GCA_964425625.1. GTDB lineage: Bacteria > Patescibacteriota > Minisyncoccia > Phycocordibacterales > UBA918 > OLB19. The sequence continues at coordinate 114,184 of CAYRMI010000002.1, forward strand.
TGCATGCACTCGATCACGGATTTTTGGATTGATCTGTCCATCAATTTGTCCTGGATCATTTTGATGGTGATGCCCCTATCGGCAAGATCGTCGGTCGAAAATACATTGAGACCGACCAGCCTCACTGTCAGTTCGACACTGTAATCCCAGACCTTCTTGATAAGGATTTCAAAATAGGTGGGCTCATTTCGATCGAGTCCTTGAACCTCTATTTGAAAACCGTGTCGAAGATGGACTTCAGATTCTTCGAACAGTTTACTAAGGGATGACATTTTTTTACTCCTCGGGTTGAAAAAACAAGACAGCGCGCATTATACCACTTTTGGTGTTTTTTACAAGTGGTAAACGGTGGATTAACTTGATTCATTCATAGAAGGCAGTTTGATCACATTATTCCCTAAAGAATAATTCTATGTTTAGATAGCTATGGATAGTTGCAGGTTAGTCACGTCACAGTATCAACTAGGAGACAGCGATGACTATTAGATTTGTATCAATGGCCGTTGGAGCAATAAAATTCAAGCTCCATCAATTTATTGACCGAGCCAATCTTGTCTATCTCAGACAGATCTTTGATGCGCTTTATTTTCGACGCTTCATCTTGGAGGATTGTGCTTGTCAGGTTTACGATCGGGATAGATTACCCAAAAGTGGTCCGGCGCTATTGGTCTCTTCCCATAGCAGTCACACAGATGCGGGAGTAATCCAGACGCTCTTTCCGCTTTCTTGGCTACCACACATTAGACCAAGTGCCGCTAGAGACCATTTCACCAAAGAGCTAATTTTGCACTTGTTTGCTCGGGGGTTTATGCGCCTGCTCTTTGTCGATCGAGGGAGTGGGCAGTTGGCCAAAGTCGGTGAGACTGATCCTTTTGCGGAGCTTCATGCTCCACTTAAGGCTGGCTCTATGGTCATTGTTTTCCCTCAGGGGACTAGAGACACTCGAGCATTATTTCGTCCGGGCATAGTGCACCTTTCTAGACAGTACCCAGATGTACCTATAATCCCTATTTTATTACGTGGTACACGTGAAGTCCTACCGCCAGGAGCTAGTTGGTTTTGGGCCAGTCCGGTGGCGGTGTACGTGGGTGAGCGATATATTTTTGACCCCACGTTAACGGCTAACGAGAACGCCAAGGCTCTAGAGGCATATATCTACTCACTTGACCGTCAGCTCTATGATTGACTTGTAAAAGAAGACGGAGGATGAAGACAAAGGGCGCGCTTAGCTAAGCGCGCCTTTACTTTTCATATCGCTTTTAATATTATTCTAGGTCTATCAGTAGTTGTCGCATCAACTGAATCTCCGCTGTTTGGCTTTCGATGATTGCTTTTGTCAGGGTAGTGATTTCTGCGTTTTCTATATATGGCTGTACACTCTGGGCCATCATAATCGCTCCCATATGATGGTGGACCATGTCCTCGAGAAAGGTTTGGTCGAGCTCAACTCCGGAAAGATTTTTTAGTTCGCGCATCATTGGCTCATACTTACCATCGTCGACATAAGCTTCTTGGTACCAGTCTTGATACCACTGTTTCATTTGGATAATTTCTTGCTCTTGGGCTATTACTATGTTTTCTACCAATTCTTTGATGGCTGGGGTAGTGGCGCCACGTTCGATAACTGCTTTGGCGGTGTCGACAGCTTCTTGGTGGTGGGGAATCATACCGGCAATAAATTCACGCTCGCTTTCTACCATCATTGCTTTATGATCCATCATCGGCATGGCTTGGTCGTCATTAAACATCATTTGGCCATTGTGCATTTGGTGCATGCCTTGGGTTGTATCATCTATCATGCATCGGTGGTACTTGTCATCGTAAGCGTTAGTTGAATGTAGGCCAATGGCGTAGCCACCGATACCCCCGAGAAGCAGAGCTACTAGAGCTACTAAAATAATATTTTTGTTCATTTCCAAAGTCATAAATAAATAATTTGTCGTTGGTTTTATAATCAGTTTAGATTATAACTCTAATACGTAGATTACGCCGAATTATTTCGTGATCATCGACTTTATCCCAAGCGTAATTTGCTGAAAGCAAATTGCACAATATGACCAGCCTGACCTTGTAAAGGAAAAGCAAACACCGGCGCAATGGCCGGTGTTGTGGGTTGAAGGGGTGGTAAGATATGCTTGGTTGAAGATTTTTTTGCTCAAAAAATGGGATGTTCTAAATCACTTACTTTAATTGAGCATATATTTGATCCACGTTTCAAGCATACTTCCACCACCAGTATTTTCCCAAAGGCCTAAATTTAGAGTTCCTCCTGACCCACAGCTGGCCGACCAGCAACCGTCATTCAAATACGTATTGCCAAGACCTGAGTCAAAAATAGTGCCACTATAGCTATTTGTCATGGTTGTTCCGAAAGTAACAGTGTCCTTATCTTGCCAATTAGGTTGTGGCACATCTCTAAATACTTCCACCATAACAGCATCAACTACCTTTTGATCGATTTCAATTATTTGTGTTTCTCTTTTGCCACCATTTGTTTGAGTTGTCAGAGAAATATAGTTGATTCCAAACTCATCTACAAAAACCTCAACCTCTCCTATCACAGACTGGTTGGATTTATTGTATAGCTCTATTCCTATCTTATTATAGTTTTCGTCAGTAATATATCTGGCTTCAGTTCCATCCGGACCCTTCGCACTAATAGCTATTGAACCATCTGGCTTGTTTGCATAAGCCACAACCGACCCAAAGGGTAACTCAACGACCGAAAGATCATTTGTAGTGGTAATCACAACCCCTTCCTTACTAATACCGTTAATGACGTTTTCTAGGATCGATTGGTCAATCATCATTTTATTGGCAGCGGTAAAAAAGTCGCTGCTGGTTTTAGGGAGACTTGTGAGTACGTTTACTTCGGGAGAAAACGAGAGTGGAACACCTGGATTCACGATACTTGTTTCCGCAGTCCACCCATCTACTCCACTCTTAAAGTTGATTGGCCACCAAATATATCCGCCGGCACTGACTGGGCTGCCTTTAACAACTCCAATTTCTCCTTTCTTTTGATTTCCAGCAATTGTGCCGTTGGGAGTAGATCGAACGTTTGTATTATCTACTTTTACCACACTAGGTGATCCGACTGTGAATTTTGTAGAAACAGCTGGAGTGAGATTTGCTTTAAGTACCCATCCATCGGCGCCAGAATCAAAATTTACCATCATCCAATAACTATTTACGACAGTTCTGGAACATAATGCAGCTGCTTGCAAATAACTACAGCCGACAGGAGAGTAGGTGTAGGTGGTCTGCACTTCAGGTCCAGCATTTATAGAGCCAATTGCACCAGTCGGTTGGGTGCCAAGTACCTTTGAATCATTTCTTGGATTTTGGTAAACATTAGATGTAGATTTTAATTGCGCTCGTCCACCGGCTTCTATTGAAGGTACGGCTACAGCAACGGCCGCAACGACGGATTCCTTTGATTCCGTGACCAGGGTTTGTTGAAATGAATTGAGTATTTCTTCTAACGAGTCTATGATCTTTGACAGTATGTTCAGCTGGTCTCCTTCTGTTTTATTTATTTCGGTAGCTGACACAGTCGTAGCTTGAGTTATGAGAATGACTGTTATCAATACTGAAATTAATTTACTTTTCATATTCTAATTTTATTACTTTTTTAAAATAATTTGTAATTTAAAAGTGAAAGATGGGTGAGGCTCACCAAAATCTAAGACTACTTTTCAATTACTGTAATAATACACTATGGTAAATGGCTTTGCATAAAGGCTGTTCATAATAAAAGCCAAATTTCGAAACCTCTGGCTAAAGCCAGAGGTTTATAAAGATAAGCAAACACCGGCGCAGGGGCCGGTGTTGTGGTGGTCGGGGGTGGGGACTAAGTCCTATTTGCGCAATTCAGCTTCGAAACTTTCGAGCTGGGAGGCTTGTTGGGAATACCCCTCATAGATGTGGGCTGGTATCGGTTTGATACAATTTTCGCTTACCAACATTGCTTGTAGACTTCGTGCTAGGGCAAATCTCCGCTCTTTACTTCTGGTATGCAAAGCTTGGATGATCAGTGGCTGCATAGCCAGACGAATTTGGGAAAAAAGTTTATCGTCATAGTCATGCTCAAGGTCGATAAACCGGTCCCACATTACATTGGCTTGCTCCTGTGGAAGGTTGAGATTAGCCTCAAGAAGTGAAATGATATGTCCAGTTTGGATATTTTTCAGTCGACAAAAGACAAGACCGTCGTTGAGTTCGGTGATGATCCGTTCCGGCTTTATTGACCATAACGTCCACATAATGACAGTGAGAGTCAAGCAAAGGAGCGCTAAGAAAAGCATCTCCAGAAAAGTGGGCCAGCGCTCTACGTATGTGAAGCCTAGGATTATGGCGAAAAGCACTGTAAAAAAGACCAGTCCTACCGAAACATTGCGCAGGTAAGAAAAGTAATTCAACTTGCCTTCGGTGGTCATAATTTTCTCCAGTTTTGAAGGAACGTTATCCTTCGGATTTAAAGGAATCTAGCCTTGTAAACCATACAGTATATGAAGGACAATGCAAATGCCGTGAAAGTTTAAGCGAGAATGGTTTTTTAAAAAAGTCACTGGTTAAAGAAAATCAAATACGTGTTGCGCAAGCATGAAAGAGGGCGTAAATTAGTAAATGGTAGTTCATACAAGCATCTTTTCTTTGAAAGGAAAAGTCATGACAAGCCTCATCCCAGAAAAAGGTTTGGCGGAGCAAAAGAAAAAAATCGAATCTCTCGCACAGGACGTCATGCTACGACTGCAAAGTCGTTATGGTGTACCCGCTTCGGGGCTTTATATCGGTTGGGAAGATTGTGGCGCACACCCCTTCGGTCGATTTGGCCGAGTCGCGGATGGTGTTCTTTATCTAAACCAGCACGAACTAGTTGATATGCCTTATGACAAAGCGGTCAGGGAAACGCCAGTCACACTTTCCCTCAGGACTTCGGAAGGGGAAATAGAGATAACTTTTCCCTATGACAAAGTAATGAATTGGCTCTATCCCTCTAGGGTACCAGCTATCTTTGAGATAGATAGACCGGCACTGACAGATGTTGATATCAAGGCAGGGATTACCGAGGTTGTCGTCACCTATGTAGTGGAGCAAATGGGGGGGTGGCTCGCTACTGAAGACACCAACGCTCGCTGTCTAAAAAATGGCATCATAAAATCGTATGGCCACATTATGGCAGAGACGATGCCGACGGCGGTTACTGCAAACATTTGGAATGTCCATGACCCTGGGCTCCAAAGTTGGCGTGAGACCGAAGGAGGTTTTACTCTTCTGTACCCACATCTGAAAGATTACTTATATGGCGAAGTCATCAATTTGATACGGGATGCTGGACCACCAGTCTTACGTGAAAATCTCCCCGATTACGTAACAAGGTTACTGGCACCGCTCTATTAGTAGGTTCGCGGAAGATGAAGCATTGTGCCTGGCCAGAAATGGTCAGGCACTTTCTATATTATATTTCTCGCTTTAAGAATTTCCTTTACTTGCATTTCAGTGAGGGGGATCCAGGGAGAGCTTTCGGGATTGGCGGCCGAGGCGGCTGGGCTTTCACCCTGGTTCCACCATTTGGCGCGGAAGGGGACACCTTCAAACATTACTCGATCACCCGCATCGTAGACGGCGTTGCCATACCATTGGGGAAACAAATAGAGCGGTAGTTCAAGTTTTTCCATCGGCTTTTCGCCGGGCAAGACGGGGCCAACCAGGCGCCAAGGAGTTTCCCAGGCTTGCAAGACTGGGTTGTCGGGTAAGTCATTTTTGGTCCACCATTTAGCTTCGTAGACATTTCCGTGCCAGACGACTTTTGTGTCCTTTAAGTATATGCCGGTATCCCGCCAGATTTGGTAAGGACTGGTTTCCGGATCGTCAATAACGTGCTTACTAGTGTCTGGTTCCTCAACCGTCATCATCCTGGCGTTTTGCATTAGGTCCCCAGTAAAACCAATTCCGAGTACATTGGAAAAAGCAAATCGAGGTGAGGTTACACCACTACACAGATCTGACACTACTGAGAGCGTTACGTAGTTTGCGCCACAAGGAATATCTCGATTGGCCGACCACATTGACATTCGACCAATCCCTTTCTCGCGGGCAAAGATGTTGAGCGCAACCGCGTCTTCGATAGAAAAGATTTCTTCTACCACGTCATTCTGACCAATCATCGGCGTGGCTCCAATTTTCCCCCAGATGGTAGAACTATTGAGACTCACTCCGGCTAGCTTGTATAAGACACTGAGTTGACGATGGGTTTCCAGTAGGGCATTTTCAGAAGCTTCGGCCATTGTATCATTTGGATTTTTACTACCGCCATAATCCATAGTCATAACATTTACTCCAGCTAGATCAAGCTCACTTTCGAGCACCTTACTGACAGCGTTTGTTCCGTCTGTAGTGAGTCCTTGGGGGGCAACTGGTAAAGTGAGCCAGACGGCCAATTCTCGGTTTTCGGCGCGGTATTCTTTTTGTAGTTTGGCAATTACCCGAGCGCGTCTTTCGGCGGCTTCAAGGTTGGTCAAGCCTTCCTTTTCTAAATCAAGGTCAATAGTATTAATGTTATAGCGTTCGATCACTGCTTGATAGGCTTTCGCCAGAGCTTCTTCATCGGTACATAGTACAGCCAGCTCAGAGTTTAGTAGACCACCAAAGGAGATCGCGATTCGTCCACCCTGGAGCTGGAAGTGAGCAATTCGTCTATCTAAGTCAAGTGCCTCGGCGGCCTCGTCTAGGGTGTAATAACCTCCCCAGGTGGGAGTACAAACGTCACTAGCGGAAGAAACGATAAAGGAAAGAATCACATCAGAATTATCAACTGCTCCTCTTTGTTCAAAGGCATAGAGTGGGGTGGAGGTGACATCTACGTAAGCTGCAAACCAAGGAGCAAAGCTCACTACCTCGGCTGTCTCTTGCCACTTACCAAAACTTAAGGTCGTACCATAAAAAAGACCGAGGATAATTATTATCGCTAGGAACAATCGGCGTAGTGAAAGTTGGCGACGAGTTTCAACAGTGACTGATTTTTGTGTTTCCATAGATAATTAATTAGTTTTACTGGTAGTTACACTTGGCCAATTTAAAAGGGGAATGCGCCAGGTAGTTTTGGGCTTACTTTCTTTGATCGGCACCTCAATATAAAGCCAGTCAGTGGCTGCTAACCACAAATCAACCAGCATATTTTTTGCGCCAATATAGGCCACGATAGCCCAGGTAGCAGTCAAAGCGTTAAAGCCAGCGAAAGCTGCATTACCCCAGTTTTGCCCTTCAATATTTCGCCACAGAGTGAAGAGAGAGAAACCGATAATTAAAAGTGGTGAGACTAAGTACAACCAGGCTGTGGCAGTGCGGTTCTTCACTTTCGGCGTACGAGCAAAGGGGGTCTTCTTGGTGGTGATAGCTTGCTGAAGTGATTTTAGAGTACCAGCAATATTAACTGGTAAGAGAATTAAGTTGAAACCATAAATACGGAAAATGTCACTATATTTATAACGACAATATTTGAGGTCCATCGCCATAGCGATAAAATAGGGGGCAGCAGCTAATAGTACCAAGGGACTGAGGAGACGTCCGTCATAGGGATAAGCGAGTAGAAAGACTAGTCCAAAACTTGACCAAGCAATGGAGAGCATGTAGTTGGTCCGAATCAAAAACTCGAGTCGAGAAATTGGTCTACCAGCGTGCTTTCTAATATGACAAAGTTTTAAAAGTTTGGGAAAAATCAGCAATCCTCCGTTGGCCCAACGACGTCGTTGTACAACGAGTGAACCAAAGTCCGGAGGAGTAGCACTATAGCTTAGACGTTCAGGATAATTTAAGAGTCGCCAATTGTGTATGGCCATGTCGATACTTGATTCGGTATCTTCAATCACGGTGTGATCTTGTACATATCTTTTAATTTCAAAACCACCCACAAATTCCGTTTCTACAATATCTTCTAGAGCGCGCTTGCGGATTACGGCATTAGCGCCAACCCAGAAAGTAGCGTTGTAGTAGCTCATACCTTGGTGCAGGATGTGTTGAACATCGGTGGTGGCTCCGGCCAGACGTTCTAGGCGCGAAGAAGCACCACGAAAAGATGAGTAAGGAGTTTGTATTACCGCCACGTCAGAATTATTTGGCTGCTCAAGGGAATAAATCAAACGCGAACAGTATTCACGTAAGAGAATTGAATCAGCATCGAGGGTAAGAATATAATCACTATCTGGTATTACTAAATCGGCCTCACTAGCTTTTTTGGTCTCGAGCAAAATAGTCCCCTCAGAGGCTTCTACTTTACGGTACATGCCACCCATTAGTCCGATATATGAATTGAGGTTCATCGCTTTGTTTACTTCATGCGAAAGCGAGATGTAGCGTTTGCGTTCAAAAAAATCTAACTTGGCGCGAAAAATCCAAACCAGACGGTTGCATAGTTGTTGCATCCGGCCACGAGAAATTTTTTCACCGCTTAGGTTAATGGTCGTAAGTTCAGAAGCTTCCAAGCGTAAGTCCTTGGCTAACTCGATAAATATTTGCTCAGCAAAAAATATATCGACATGGTCTTCGATTACTTCAGCTTTGGCTTTTTGTTCTAACCAACTAGCTGACCAGAGGTATTGTTCGATAATTCTTTCGACTGCTTGTTTGGTATAAGCAAAGTCTTTTTCTTGTAGCTCGGTTTGTAGCTCTATGGCTTTGACGTAGGGTTCACTAAGAAACGCTTCAATCTCAGCACCGAGAGCCTTAGTCTTGGTAATTCGCTCTACATCAGCGGGTTTAACATTGAATGGATTATCGTCGATTAGTAAAACAACCCGCAAGTCTGAATGTTCTTGCAAGGCGGCTGAAAGTAGGGTTTTGCGAATAACCTGAACTTCTTCATTGTAGGAGGGTACCAAAACAGTAATGGAGGATGGGTGCTTGGCAAAATGTTCATCCAGCAGTCGTTGGGGTGTACGCACATGCTTTTTAAAATTTTGTAATGCGCCTTGTCTAGTGATGAGGTAGATGAGAGCTGATAAAGTGAGCAAGGTGACAATGAACGTGTAACCAATTACTTCAGTGGTAAAGTTGTAGCTCTGCGGTCCATCAATGAGTTGTCGAATAATGACCGAGGTAATGTACATCAACCAAAAAACAATCGTGAGTACAATAGCAATACGACTATAAGCAATAGCAAAATCAGTCGGCTTGGGATGGATGCTTGGTAGGGGATTGGTATTTTTTTCCGCCCCAAACTGACGTCGGAAATTGACAGGACTTAGTAGAGGAGAGGTGTTGTTTTCAGTTGAATTTTGCATACTTTATATACCATTCCATTGTTTGGTTGAAGAGAGATTGTGGCTTACATGGGGTCTCTTTGGTAATGAGTCACTTTCTAACATATTCTAGGATTTTGTCAACCAAATTTTGACGTTTATGGCTTCTTGGGGCGCGGTGGATATTTTTTTACTGAGACAGAGATAAAGTGGGGTAACTGGGTAATTGGTTGGCTTGTTGTATTAAAATAAGATTGATTATTTATGCACAAAATACTTCTATGGCCAATATTCAATTGATTCTGCTGGCAATTTTGGTTGGATTAATAACAGCTGTCTCGTGTATCAGTTTTCACTGGCTGATTGAACTTTTCACCTACCTATTTTTTGGGGTAAGTGAAAAGGAAAACTTCATTACTACTGTAGAGGGACTTTCTGCCAGTATTAGAGTTCTCATACCAACCATGGGTGGATTTCTGGTGGGTTTGGTTTTTACTATACTTAAGGGAGTAGGAGCTACCGGTGAAGGTGTACCAGAAGTACTTAAAGCCGTGCTCTTTAATCAAAGCAAGATTAAGTTTTTGGTTGCTCCAGCTAAAATTGTTACTACGGCGATTACGCTTGGCTCTGGTGGTTCAGCCGGACGTGAAGGACCGATTGTACAAATTGGTTCGGCTATAGGGTCAACCATCGGACAGATTTTTAAACAAAATGAATCGACCACTCGTCTGCTACTTGCAGCCGGTGCGGCCGCGGGTATTGGGGGTACTTTTGGTGCCCCGCTAGCGGGTGTGTTGTTTAGTCTAGAACTAATTTTTCGTCGCGCCACACCTAAGTTTGTCCTGATTATGATCCTTTCGGCCATAATCTCAGAGCAGGTGACTAGTCGGGTATTAGGATTTGAGGGTCTACGGCTCAGTTTACCAGAATCTTTCACTGTTACTAGTGAGTTACTTTTTATTAGCTTATTTATAGGAATTATGTCAGGGCTCTTAGGAGTTTGCTTTGGCTATAGTATTCGCTTGTCTGAGTGGTCTTTTGGGGCGTTGAAGTTACCTCTGCTAGTGACAAGTACATTAGGTGGATTGATGATTGGTTTACTCGGTCTTTATTTTCCCTATATCCACGAACCAGCCACTTATCCATTAATGATTGACTTACTAACTGTCGGTAGCCTACCAATTATGTTGTTAGTTTGTTTACTTGTTGTAAAGATAATTGCGACTGCCATTACTCTTGGGTCAGGTGGTTCGGGCGGTATCTTAGCTCCATCAATTTTGTCTGGTTTGATTTTTGGTACTGTATTGTCTTCTTTAGTGATGATGACTGGATTATTTACCACGACTGATAGTGTGGCTTTTGGTCTAATAGGAATGGCTGGCGTATTTGCTGGGGTGACTCATGCTCCCTTCACGGCTATCTTTCTTTTGTATGAAATAACTGGTGAACCAATGGTGATTCTTTTATTGACCCTAAGTACGTTACTAGCTTATTTTACTGCCAAGTATGTTCGTCCGGAAAGTGTCTATACCGAACATATCACTAAACGACCGATTATCTAACCCCGAGGCAGCGCTCGGAGTGTTATGTGACTAACTGGTATAAGTTTGGACCGTCTTTTTAGGGTACTAAACTATTAAAATTATGACTATTTCCATATTCACTGAAAGCGATATGTTAAAATTATTTAGATAAAGTAGAGATTCTAATGGTACAATAGTTATTATGGATGATAAATCTTTAAGAGATTTTAATATCTTACTTCAAGCAAAACCCGAATTGGCTCGACAGAATTTAATAAATGAAATGCGAGTTTTTTTGGAGACTTACCAAAAAGCACTACAAAAAAGAGAAATAGAATGGCTTGAAGAACAAGCTCTCTTAGAAAATGACTAATATGGAAGGTTTAAACAAACAACACAAAGAAACAAAAAAACCTGAATACGAAACTATTAATGATTCTTCAGATGCAACGTCTACTCATATAGGACAAACAGAAATAACTGAAGCCTCATACTTTGATTTAGTGGCGGATGATCCGCTAATGTACGATTATAAGGTGGCAGATAAATCAGTTTTGTCTGAACCTGCCACCGGTTCTCTGGAGACGAATGTAATTTCAGTGGATGAAAAAAAAGAAGTAGATGAGACCGATACAGAACATATCGCCGAGTCTGAAATGATCGAGGGACTGGCGGAGACTTTAGAATCCGAAATAGTAAACATTGAGAAAGAGTTTCATTTGCCACCGGGAGAAGTAGATAAAGTGCGAGAAGAATTGGGGGTATCTAAAATTGTTTCTAGTATGCTAGAAAAATGGAAGAATCTTCTTCATTATTCGGGGCTTCAAACTAAGAAATATCCCAAGACTAAAATTTCTGAAAGATATCATTCGGTAAGAGAATCTTTAAAAAACCGCGAAAGAGAAATAAGACCTGAGGTTATTAGAGAGGCCCGCGAGGCGGCTACTAGGTTGTTTGAAGGAAGAGGACTCTTTTCGTTAACAAAGGAAGAATTCAATAATTACTTTATTTCAGACGAAGAATTTGATGCTGGACCACATTTGAAACAAGCTAATGTTGGTGACTGTTATTTAGTAGCTGCTATTCATGCACTGAGTCGATCCCCGAATTTTGAAACAATCTGTAGAGCCTCCATGTTACGCCAAAGTGACGGTAGTTGGGAAATTAGAATACCGCTGTTGGGTGATCAAAGTGATGTGATTAAGATTACTCAAGAAGAAATAAATTCTCAAACTAATGATAGATTCTTTAAGAAAAGCACGACCGGTGGTTCTCTTGACTTGCGTCATAAGCTATATTCACTTTCTGGGAATGAAGGATTTAGAGCCTTAGAAGCGGCGTACATTAAGCATAAGTTTGGCAGTGTTGATCGCCTGGCTGCTGAAGGAGGATATGGTGAAGAGGTCCTGCTCCGATTAGGGGGTGATAACTTTGTTCATTACTCTATTCATTCAGCCACCTATGATCATAATGAAAAGATTATCGATTCTGGGCTACAATCAGTAACCGAGGAAAATCTTGCCTATTTGGATCATTATTTAGAGACTTTTGATTCTGAGACACATATAGCAACAGTAAACACAAATTATGGTGCTGGGAAGTTGGCCAACGTTTATCGAGTAGAAGGTACCTCAACTTTTCTAATACCTGGACATGCCTATTCACTTTCTGCAGTGGACATACAACGAAAGCTTGTCACCGTGGTAAATCCTTGGGATACTTCAAAATCAATAATCCTTAGTTTTGATCAGTTTAAAGAAAATTTTTCCTCATTGAGTGCTGTAAGAATTAACAACGCTAAGTTGTTGGCGCGAATGACAAAAGAAGGTGATATGTTATAAATTATGAATATGCATAATATGGAACAACCAAGTATGGAGACTGGACCACATAACTTAGCTAGGCGGTTTGAAGATGATATTAAAAATGCCATATTTGAGGGGACAGGAGTATCAGCTGGGGAGCTCGAACTAATGCTTCAAGATAAAGATGGAGTATATTTTAGTGAAGAACAACCGAATACGCTTTGCTGTCTAGTATTAGGGCGGGAGAATGGGCATCTTTACCTGGCAACGGCTGAATTTTCTGAATCAGATAACACAATTAGCAATTTTAAAGTAACCACTTTGTCGTAAGAGTCGTGTAATAAAATTGTGTCATTGATAAAAAGTTCGAACTAGTCCTCTTGGGGTAACAATTCATTATAAAAAAATAACCATATTTACATGGTTATTTTTTTATCTTAATAAGTGGCTTTTAATCCGGTAGTGAAGTTTTTTGAACTACTTCTTTCCTCCTTTGTTGGCTTTTTTTGCCAGCATCTCCTTTTTTGCTTCTAAGCGCTTCTTTGATTTATATGGACGTTTAGATGTATTCTTTTTGGGACTCAATGCAATTATTCGTGTCATGGACAATAGTATATATTAATTTTGATTTGTAGTTAAGCATTTGTATAAGTCCACCACTTCTGTCGCTCTTGGGCTTTTAATCTCTCCACTATACC
>CAYRMI010000003.1:0-54868 GCA_964425625.1 uncultured Candidatus Saccharibacteria bacterium
TTAATGGATAAAATGCTGGTTTGCGGTACCAGCGCTCCAGGTTCGATTCCTGGCGAGAGCACAGTCTAGCGAGGCCTACTGAGAGGCTTAAAATAAGGAAAATCTCATATCAAAAAAGTTCGACCCTGACAGGAATCGAACTTTTTTGATTCGCTGTTCAATCCACTATGAGTGTTTTTTAATAGCTGTATGAAGGTATTCAATTTTAGGGTCTACTTTCTTGTGTGGATTAAAGATGCGGTGCGGATCAAATATTTCTTTTATCTCCTTAAAAACATCTAGGATTTGAGGGGTAAACATTTTATGGAGATATGGTGTACGAATTAAGCCATCATTATGTTCACCTGTGATTGAGCCATGGTATTCTCCAACCAAAGTGTACACCCGATCTGATAATTCATTTACGATTTTTACAAAATCTGACCGAGTAAAATCCATGAGCGGGATAATATGGAAGTTACCATCGCCTACGTGACCTGCTACTGTATAGAGAAGTTTATATTCATCAAGAATTGCATATAGGCGAGGTAGAAACTCTGGTAAGTATTCGGGTTTAACTACAAAATCATCGATGAATGGAGCGGTGTGTTTATCGGCCACATTTTCCCGTAAAAGTTTAAAGCTCTCACGTCTAATTGTCCAAAACTTATTAGCTTCAGATTGAGTAGCTGTAATGTGGGTAGCTAGACCAAAGGACTGAAGTGATCTCTCTGCATTTATTGCCATCGTTCGAGCTTCCTCATCGGTATCGGCAGCAAATTCTGCCATAAGTACAAGCTTCGGTATACCACCTTGGAACACAAGTTTAATTTCAGGCCAGAAGTCTCGCAGTAGCGTGAAGGGGTTCCCGCCCAATCGCCAGAAAAGCTTCGGAAATACCCGTAACATCACATTAAAGGTCTTATCGTCATACGATTCAAAACTTTCTGGTTTGTGTGCGAGTACTGCATTAACAATCTCTCCTAGTTGTGAAAAGTGCTTTGCCCGAAGGAATAGTACCAGCATTCTTGATGCTGGTTTTGGCTTAACGAGCGAGAAGGTAATTTCAGAAATAATCCCGAGGGTTCCTTGTGAACCAACAAATAGTTGTGTAAGGTCAAACGTGTCATGCTCTTCATCCCAAACATTCCAAATACCATAACCTGCTGAATTTTTACTGACAATCGGTTTAGCGTTTTTTATTTCGTTTTTATTATCTTCAATGAGTTGTTCGACTCGACGGTATATTTCACCCTCATAGTTTTGTTGCTGTTTTTTTGCCTCAAGTTCGTTACGGTGTAATTTTTTGAAACTATATTCAATACCATCTTGGAGCACCACTTTTAATTCTCGGACGTAACGTTCAGTCTTACCATAGGTAAGTGACTTCTCACCAGCTGAATTATTAGCCACCATGCCACCGACAGTATTGAGTTCTTTACTGGCGGTATAGCTTGGAAGAATAACTCCCAGTTTTAATGTACTATTCTCAAAATCGCGATAGTACACACCAGGTTGAGTCGTTGCGTACTCAGGGGTTACTTGGTGGATATGGTTAAAATACCTTGTCATATCCATTACTATTGATTCAGTGAGGGGACCGCCAGACATATCTGTCCCAGCACTTCTGGCCGTAAGTGATAGCTCGCCACGCCTTGTGTGCACGTAGTGGATTAAGGTGGCAATGTCAGCTATGTCTTTTGGATAGGTAACTAGTTTTGGTTGCAGTATGAAGATACTAGTATCTTCACTATAGGAGTTAAGTGTTTGAGAATTGCTATCAATTTCGCCCTTAAACTGTTCGGGGATTTGTATTGGTATTTTGGTAGAGAGTGTTTGCATTTAGTATAGTAATTATAAACCAGGCTCTTCGATTCGTAATCCCACATTAGATACGGCTGATGGGGTCTCTGCTTTAATCCGTTTTACGACTGCGAAAGTATTTGCGTCATAGATTGTGATTTCGTTACCCGTTTGAGATACTACGTAGACAAACCTACCATCAAGAGTAAACTCCGGATGCCAAGAACTTTCCTTAGGAACGGGAATAAGGGTCTCTACAATCTCATTAGAACGAGCATCGATAACGTAAATTTCATCATGGTGGTCACCAAAGGCGGTATCTGCCCAGACATATGGATAGGTGGTATCATTTGGATAAGAGCGGATGAAAAGTCCAGGACCAGCCGTTTTTATATAGGCTATAGGTTCCCAAGTTTGGGTGTCGATAGCGGTAATCAAACCTTCGCCAATGGCGGGGACGTAGGTAGTTGTACCCCAGGTTGCACCTGGACCTGTATGGGGAGTAATACCGGTTTTTACCTCACCTACCTGCTCCCAAGTTTCTGTGTTGAGTACCCATACTGTATTAGCACCCATAGCTGCCACGAGGTAGAATTTTCCATCTGGGGTAAGGTACGCATCATGGAGAGGAGCTTTGTTATCACCAATGTTCCAATATTTCTCTACCACTTCAAAACTAGGTTCATCAGTGTCAATCACCCATACGCTATTTAAATCTTTAAGGGCGACAATAATATCATTACCTTTCTGTACTACAGCACCTACTCGTGATTCAATATCTTTTCCTTCAAGTTGACCGGTGGTGGGAATAGTTTTTAATACTTCGAGTGTATCCGCGTCAATCATGACAACGTTACCTGGGGCATAATTGCCAATAGCTAAATATTTACCATTTTCAGTTAGGGCTGTTCCTCTTGAGTTTTCACCAACACTAATACTTTTAATTGGCTTAAGTGTCCCAAGGTCGATTTTTGTTAGCCAACCATCTCGGGCAATGATGTACATATATTGTCCGTCGGGAGAAAATACAGAAGTGTGTGGCTGGAAACCAATATCGTGAATACGACCCACCACTTCATGTGTGGAGCCATCAATAAAAACTAGTTTTTCAGCATCTTTCTCTACGACGACCATAAGATTATGGTTGTCCCAACTTCCCGCTGTGGTATACAACTCTGCTTTAGGTTCCAGTGTAGCGCGCTTCACAACAGGGTTATCATTTGGTAACTGTATTTTACCATCATCAATTCTACCAATATACAAGCGCATCATTTTATCACTTACATCTGCGCCATGGTTTCGATGGTAATTATCTGAAACCACTTCTCCACAATTAAACGCTGCCGGATGTAGTTTTGCTTCTGGTGTAGCATTAAAAACCATACCATCAATCACCAGCCAGCAGTCGTCTTTCTTATTGTGTGTCATTACTTCTTGGTCTGTATATCCAACTGAACCAATTTTGTATGAGAGAACTCGGTCGCTTATACCCTCTGGACGCATTTCTGCATAGGCAGTGGATATATCAGTGCCACATTGGTAAAGGTCTGGGTATTTCTCCGCAGCTGGGGTAACGTCAAATACTTCTCCGTTTATGACCACCCAACAATCTTCAAGGTGTGCATGTCCACTAACCTCATTTAAAGTGTAAGTGGCTAGGTCAGTTGAATTTTCTTTTACTTCCTCAGTGTTACTAGTTGTTAAAATCGTAGAATCAATTTTACTGGTATTTTCTTGAGTTAAAAAATATGCGCTTAGAGTCACACATAATAGTATTGCGACTGCAAACGCGAGAATGATAGAAAGGCGGCGATGTGATTCGGCTAAAATATGTCTAATAATGGATGTATAGATATAGCCAATTAGCATTATGAATGCTAGGTATAAACTAAGAGCCAACCAAAAACTGATAGGGGCTCTATATAAAGCATGGTGCAAAACTAAAAACAACCATGAGGTCATCGAAATAACTTCCAAGAAAGTAAACAAAATGAGTGTATTAGTCGATGATTTAAATTTTTTAGGGTGTAAGCGGGGTAGGAAATAATACTGAATAGCGAGCTGGGTAAATATTAGGATGCCAAATACAACCATGCTGGCTTGAAAAATTTCTAGTGCTAGCATTGCTTCATAAGAAAGTGTAAATAAACCAATGCCAGAAAAAGTATACAGCAGTACACCTGCCCAGATCACTAATCGACCATTAGTTATTATTTTGTACTCATCAACTGATAACTGTCGGTCTTGCAATATTGTCAATAACAAAGTGCCACTAAAAAAAGTAGCACCAGTTCCCAAAGCTAGGGCAATTGAAAAAAATATTAAATAAATGTCATGTAAACTGATGATTGAAAAAATATCCATACTCAAATAATTGTAACATGTGTTGTTACATAAAATATAAACTTTTTGGGTATTTTTATAAAAAGTGAGCTACAAAATATGCGTAAAAAGGTTTCAAAATATTTATTTTATAATTCAATGACACCATCGCGCATCCACACCACGCGATCAACGTACTGCTTGTCTTCTGGCTCGTGAGTCACTACTAGGATAGTTTGATTAAGTTCCTGATTTAATTTCTGAAATAGTTGAAATACCGTGGCCGATGATTCGGTATCGAAGTTGGCGGTTGGTTCATCAGCAAACAAAACTTTTGGGTTATTGATGAGCGAACGGGCGATGGCGACTCGTTGCTGTTCGCCTCCAGACATCTCGTGGGGTTGGTGATGAAGCCGTGACCCCAAGCCCACTAAGTCGAGCAAATGTGCTGCTCGGTTTCTTGCGTCACTATAGCAAGGGGTTGTGTTATTCCGCATAACCCCCTACAGAGTCGGGGGGTTATCTTTCGGGTGAAGTAGAAGTTAGCGGTTCAAGTTTTGCTGAAAACGATGTTGCATCTTACCAGCTCCTACTCTGGTACTGTCACCATAGCCAGAACGTTGACCTTGACCGAGTCCAGGCTCTTGTCTTATCTCTAGTGCCCCTTCAATATTACCAGCTTCGGCAAGCTCATGAGCGCGTGCAAACTCATTGAAGTTCTCAGCCGTAACCATTTCTAAAACTCGGCCTCTTCCATTCATTAATTCCCTCCAAGCTTCGTAATCCCCGTCTGCAAACGCTTGTTCCATTGCTTCGTGGCGATCTGCTGAATAGTTTGGGCCGGTGACTGATGGGTCACCTTGATAAGCAGAGGCAACTTGTAGGCTCATGCCGAGAACTCCGGCGGTTAGTATGGTAATACCAAATACTAATAATATATTTTTCATAGTCTGTGTCTTATAGATATGCTTATAAAGCGTAAGTGAGAGAGATTATCCTCTCATCTTTAATACAACGTGACTTTCTGCTTTCTTTCATTGTTAGACCAATCAATACATGTAAGTTAAATTACAATGATGTAATTTAAAATAGTGTCTATATGTAACTTCAGTCTATATCTTGTGTAAAAATCTTTACATTATTCATTTTGGTAAAGATACCAGCGGGTATTTCTTGGCTAGAAAAATTATTAGTTTGTATTTTTTGTATGACAGCACGCTTGTCATGACCAACTGCGTACACTATCGCTTCGTTAACTTGGTTTCGTAAAAAGGTATTGGTCACAGTAACCCTATCGGTATATTGATTTACTGTCTTCGGTACAGAATATTCAACTACCCAATCCTCACCATTAAAATTAACCCTATAATCGCCCGGAAATATTCCTGCCGTGTGTCCGTCTGCACCAATGCCCATAGTGGCAACCACTACACCATCCCTATTTTGCTCTTTCCAGGTATGGAGGGCGAGGTCAAATCGGTTTCGTAAATCCTCTATACTTTCGTTTGGTGATACTTTGGTGGAAATGAAATTAACCCCATACCCGATACAAGATTTATAGAAATTTGTTTGTTCAAGTTGAGCAAAGTTATTTACTTGAGGATCTGTGGAATAACGTTCATCAAGAACAGTGACAGTGATATTAGGACCAAGAACAGCAGATGGTACGAAGTCGAGGATAGTAAACGCTGAACCGCCAGAAAGCATGAGGAGAATGGGTTTGTTTTTATGAGTCTCTAGTAAAACACCCAAGGCCTTACCAGCAACATCCTTTGCTGAGATTGTTTCGATAATCTCCATACTATTCTTTCGTGATTACCTTGTGTCCACCAAACTGATTACGCATAGCAGCGACGAGTTTTCCTAGGTATGATTCTTGCACTCGCGTTTGCTTTCTCTGAGCAAGGGCCGCTTCGAGTACTTTTACATCACCAAGAGTGGTGATATGTTCCATTTCAAATTCAGTTTCGCCCTGCGGTACTTCGCCCTTAATGGCTTCAATCTGACCCTCCTCATACGCTTGTCGAAGCCATGAGACAAGCTTGCTGGTGATAATACTTTCGTGCTCATAGGGTTTGAGTACTGCACGAAGATCAATCCCAAATACTGCTTCATGTTCATGGAGCACGGTTACTCCTTCAGCAATGGCTCCCATCATGCCGTATTCAATACCGTTGTGAATCATCTTTACAAAATGCCCAGCCCCTTCATTACCGACCCGAGCATAGCCATCTTTTGTAGCCAGAGATTTAAATATATGCTCGTGCTTTGAAAAAACATCAGTATTTCCGCCAACCATGATTGAAGCCCCGTGTCGTGCCCCAGTCATACCACCTGAAGTACCGCAATCAAGAAAATTAAGATCCTTAGTCTTTAGTTCGGCATGTCTTCGTATTGAGTCTTTATAAAAGCTATTTCCGCCGTCAATAATAGTATCGCCACTACTAAGAAGGGGAGTTATTTCAGCCAGCACCGTATCGACGGCACTGCTTGGTACCATCAGCCACACTACTCGTGGTGCCGAGAGGTTAGCTACTAGGTCAGTCAGCGAGGGGGCTACCTCAATCCCAGCTTTTTCCGCTTCCTCTTTTGGGGCATCACTACGATTGTACCCAACTACTTTATAACCAGCTTCAACAAGATGGGTGGTCATATTGAGCCCCATTCGCCCTAGTCCTACAAAACCAATTTCATTTTGCATATACAATATCTAAGTTATTACTGATTAATCGGTGAATTGCTTCCTTGGGGGTATTTATGTAGCGGGATACCTTTAAAAGACTCAAGGATAGGAGTAATGAAGTTCCATGAGGCTACTACTTCGGCCCCACTGACAAAACGTGTCTGGTCGCCGACGATACAATCGTAGAGTACACGTTCATACGCCTCTGGCGAGCGAAACACCTCTCCCTCATGTGAAGCGAGGACGAGCTCTCTTTCGTGGAGTTTAAAATCAAAACCAGGTTCTTTGACCCACATAGTCAGTCGGATGCTTTGCTCGGGTGAGAAGGTTATTTTAAGCAGGTTACGGTGCATGTGGGCTTCTGGTTCTGCCGCACACATACATTTATCGATTGGTCTAAAGGTAACGACAGCAGAAGTTACTGATGTATTGAGAGCCTTTCCTGACTCGAGTGTCACCTCTACATCCTGCCATAGTTCACTATCAATGTGTGTACCAATCTTGAAATAAGTTTCCGTTTCGCTAGCCGGATTCACCCCGGCCGTTTCTTTATAGCCTTCATATTGAGCCCGCAGACGTAAATCAGTGTCATGCATAACCAGAGATTTAATGGCATTGAGACGACTGGTTCTGACTGATTCTGCGCTATGAACATCGGCCGGGTTCATGGTGAGCAGAGCCAGCATTTGAAGCATGTGATTTTGGCCGACATCTCTAAGTGTCCCTATACCGTCATAAAATGAACCTCGGGTCGATACATCTTGAGATTCAAAAAGCTTAATAGAAATTGATTCGATACGATTTCCGTTCCAAGAGTCAGACAAAATACTATTAGCAAAACGTAATGAAATGATATTTTCAATCGCGTCTTTAGCTAAGTAATGGTCAATCCGATAAATCTGATTTTCTGTAAATAAATTACACAATTGCTTTTCTAGCTCTATAGCAGTACCCAAATCGCTTCCAAAAGGCTTTTCTACCAAGATACGTGACCAAGAACCAACCCCATCACAGAGTGTCATAGCATTACTCTTCTTTAATTTTTCAAATATTTCGCCGTAGAGGTTGGGGGGTACGGCTAGATAAAAAAGTTTACTGGTGCATTGACCAATACTCGTATCGAAAGCCAGTAGTTCTGCTATTACATTGTCGTAAGAAGTATCATCATTAAAATTGCCCGCAGCATAACGAACATTTGCACAAAACTGCTTTAACTCACCTTTATCACTTTGAGAGGCTTTAGAAATTATACTTTCGTAGACAAATGATTGGTAATCTTCGTGCGATAAGTTTTTTCGAGAGAGACCAATTAGTCTAAATGAATCGGGGAGCATTCCTCGAGTATATAGATCAAAAAGTGCCGGTAGTAATTTGGTTTCGGCTAAGTTACCCGTCCCGCCAAAGATGACAAAGGCAGTTGGGTGATTATATGTCTGGGTCATTTCTCTATGATACACGTTGTGTCTACTTTAGGGTATACGCCTAAGCTTTACCATAAATTAAACAAAATAACCGATTAGAAAATCTAATAGGTAAAAGTGGAGCCTATTCCAGTAAAACCTGGAAAATTATAGTGAAATAATAGAGGTTTCGTTATCAAGGGTCGGGTCAGAGAGGTCTGATGAAGCTTCAGCCTCTGGTTTTTGGTTAGTTGGGTTTGTGCTTTCGGAGTCAATTGACTTAGTACTACTGGCGACTGGTTGGTCAAGGTTGTTTTCGATTTCTTCCGCTGGGATAACAAAGGGTGAGGTTAGTCGATCTGCTTCAAGATCTTTTCTAATTTCATTATAAGTAGCTTGTCTTTCGGCGAATTCCTGTAGCGACTGATCTATTTCTTGGCTACGATAGATAGACTGTTCAGTATTATTGTCTAAGTCGGTGACAACTTCCACTTTATTGTAGGTACTATATAAGTGCAGGCACCAGTACACCCCAAAACCTACAGTTAAAATAGCCATCCCTAAGCCAATAAACCATTCTCGTTCAGGGTGCATTAGGTTATGATCCTCAAGACTACGGTTTCGATTTAGCGAGTCACGTATTATTTTTTCAACAAATTTTTTGTCAATCATGATGAAAGGAGACTTATTTGGATTGTTAACTTTCCTTCCCAAGTATTACGGTCTTTCTTCGTTAAAGAAAAAGAATTTATTGAGGAGTGATAGGGAGTTTCTTCTAAAAGCTTAGTAAAACCAACAACTTGTTTTTTTTCTCCAGAGTAGACAAAGGTCATAGTGACATACTCAGTCTTTTTATCGACACTACTAATTTTGTCTAGACCCTCAGTCTTTAAATTTAGTCCAATTGAAGATGCTAGGGTCTCTAAGTCGCCCAGAAAAGATACACTAGCGCCTTCGTTGGAAAAAAAGGCCGAGACTAGTATAGCCCTTTCTTTCTCAGTTTCTTGGATTAGTCGATTGACTTTGATAAAAGCAGCTTCCTGGGCATTTTTTTCGCTTAAGGCCTCGGTATAGATACTTAATTTTGCTCCTACTCTGTTAATTTGGAAAGCTAGAAAAACCACCACTGAGCCTGTAATTAGAAAAAGCAACAATGCTAGAGAAAGATTCTTTTTGGTCTGTGAGCTTATGTGCCAGTTCATGGTTTTTTCATGGTTATAGTCACATTGAAAATAATATCTCGATCAAGGGCTAGATTAGAGATAGGTAATAAAACAGTTTCGATATCAGGATGATTCAGTAGAGCTTCGCGAAAATCAGCCAGAGATTGTCTAGTTAGAGCCGTGCCAGTGATGGAGATAGGATTCAGTTCGGCGTCGACTTTAGTAAAATCAAATCTAGTAATAGCCACACTGGGATTTTGGGTACTTTCTAATAAGGATACTAAATTTGTAAATCTAATCTCGTTTTTCAAATTAAGTAATAGTTTAGCCTGTTGCCCAGATTTGATAAGTGAAGCGGAAGAAAGATCAAATTTATTTACTTCCACCAAGGCGACTTCAGCGTCTTTGGCGTATACGGCTGTTTGTGAGTTAATTAAAATATAGACAGGAATAAGTAGAATAGAAATAATTACAAAAACCCCACTAAAACTCAGAATCCAAACATTTATCACCCGCACCCAATATTCGCGGGTGATACTTGTTTTAGCTGATTGTGGAATGAGGTTAATCATGTAAATTTAGACGGTGTTATTTAAAGCCAAACCAATTGCAGTAGCGTAGCCATAAGAATAGTTTTTCTCAATCGGGGGAACAATCAAGTCAGAACGAAAGGCATTTTCCCACACATCGCCACGTATACATGGAACACCAAGGGCTTCTGTCATATATTCAGGCAATCCTTTTAGGTTGGCACTGCCACCACATAAAATAATTTTCTTGATACGACGTTCGCTAGCCCGATTGCCTTCTCTGGTATGCCAGTATTGCATACGGGTAGCAATTTCATCTTTGATAACTGATATGGTAGGAATCAGACAGTCATATATCTTTGTGTCATCTACTCCACGGATTAACCCTTGGGTATTTTTAATTTTAGTCAACTCAGCTTCGGCAGTGTTATCACCCAGTACTCGACGCATCACGCTAGATAGTTGTCCTCCACCGAGATCAATTGTCGAGGTGTAGAGCAGGACACCAGCTTTGCTGATACCGACACCGGTTCTAGTTTTACCAAAATCAACTAACATGACTGTGTCAGTTAGACTACTTGGTACAACGGCTCGACCCATAGCCTGGGCCTCAACTTCAAAAGAGATAGGGGTAAGGTCAGCGGCTAGACAGGCCTCGTAATACGCCATAATTGTGTTACGTTGATAAGCTGCTACAACTACACGTATAGTCTTATTAATATTTTCGCTTGGTAAAAAATCGTAATCAAAAATCGTGTCTCTGGCGGCAATTGGAACGTTTTCTTCCAGTCGAAATTCGAGCAAGCTCTGAATTTCCTTAAGGGGTACGTTTTGCTTAAGCTCAGTCTCAAAAATATAGGCTCTTTCTTCAGGTAATGAAACACGGATAAAATTCGCTTGAGTCATTTGTTTAAATTCTTTTAGTGCTTCGGCCAGTTGCTTGGGGTTTGTAACATCGCCCCGGTCAAGTGAATTGGCGGGAATTTCAATATCTCCCCAAAATTTAAGTAAGCGGGTCTTATGCTGGCGTAGGGTTGGTTCAAAACCAACGTACTTCATGGAGGTATCAGAAATATCTACCCCGACACTCGGTAGGGTGATGTAACTTGGTGGTGGAACAATCCTCGAAAGGAAGGAACGCAAACTCATACCTCATAGTATACGCTGTCCAAACCCGAATATTTTGAAAAACTCACACCATCCACAAAATTATTAAAAGAATAAGTCGGCCTTCCCCTGTTGAATTATTAATGGACCAAAGTACCGTTAGGAAGAGAGTTATTGGGGTGAAGCAAAGAAAAGGTTCCTTCATTACCACAAGCTAAAATCATGCCTTGGCTTTCTAGTCCACGGATAGTGCGAGGCGCCAAGTTGGTGAGAAATGGACACTGCCTACCAACTAGTGACTGTGGGTCAGCAAAAAATTCTCTAATCCCAGAAACAATTTGACGCGGGTTTTCCTCGGCAACATCGACCATTAGACGCAAGAGCTTATCCGCTTCGGGTACTATCTCGACCGATAAAATAGTGCCTATTTTTATTTCCAGTTTAGCAAAATCAGCATAAGAAATTTGTTCCATACATTTTTATTTTTTACGGGTAATAAAACTATCAAGAATGAGAGTGGCGGCAGCTGCGTCGGTCATGTCATTCCGGCCTTGGATTTGTAGAGCGGCTTGGGTAGAAAATTGCTCTGGTTGTAGATGAATTGGGAGACCACAAGAAAGAGTGATGTCTGTCATTAGTTCTTCAATGGCTACTTGGATTTTGTTTGGTTTACTATTTTTATCAAGGGAGTGACCAATCACTATTTCGGTTACCTTTTTTTCCGCTATGATAGCCTCAAGTTCTTTGCGTAAAGTGGGGGAGTTAGGCAAGACCTTGAAAGGGAAGGCCATCATTCCAGCTTCGTCACTCAAGGCCAGGCCAACCCGCTTAGTGCCATAATCAATACCTAAAAATCTCATAGTGGTAGGATAGCATAAATTGCTGATTTGTTTGACCGGGAAATTTCAAATATCAATGGTTTGTCTACTTATAATTTAGGTTGATATTGAGGGTGGCGCAGATTATTTCTTATCAGAGAACCATTTTTTGGCTTGGGGCCGGTGGTGTGGGCAACCCGGCCAACAACAAGGACGTTTTTTACCTTTAAGTAGGTCCGCCTGGAGACGATCAATATGATTGATTCGTGTTTCCGCCTTCTTCACTATAGTCACATAACAGATCCATTCGTTACGTGCCAGCGGAGTTAGTTTATTCCAGACAGTAAAAATCTCAGGAGAAGTTAAGAGTATTGTTCGCAAGTCTTTTGGTACGCGATGGATTGTCCCCTGCGAAATTGCTTTTTTAGACATTGTATTAATTATACCAAGACTTAGTCCTATATTGGTGCCCCCGCGAGGAAGTTCGACCCTTACAGGGTCAGTACCCCAATTGGCTAGATTATTTCTCCGCCATCCGCCAACCGGCGGAGGCGGATCATAATCTAGTGCAATTAGGCTTCGATTCCGTGGACCAAAATAAATAACCAGGCAAAAAACCTGGCGATTTATATTGGTGCCCCCGCGAGGAATCGAACCTCGAATAACGGCTTAGAAGTCCGCAGTTATATCCATTTAACTACAGGGGCAATCGTTTCGTAGCATAGCAGAAAATAAAGAGGTAGGGAATACAAAACCACTATTGGCTAGAAGCCCATAGTGGTTTTGTATTGTGCGCGATGAGAGGCTCGGTCACCTCGCTAAGTATTTTTATTCACTTCGTTCTAAAAAGTACTAAGCTCCTCGACCCCGGCTAGTTTAATTTTCCAAGTGTTCAAATTAAACTAATGCCTTTCTCGCCTCTGGCTTACAAAGTAAAATACCGCCAACAAAAAGTTGACGGTATTTTACTTTGTGCGCGATGAGAGGCTCGAACTCCCGACCTTCGCAGTGTAAATGCGCTGCTCTACCAACTGAGCTAATCGCGCGCACAACTGATATGCCTTAATCAGTTCGTCTATACTACCTGTTTTTTAAATTATATCAATATCTATTAAGGGAGGGTATACTGACTACCTATATGATGGAAATCCAATGTTTAGTCACCGGTAAAGTGCAAGGGGTAGGGTACCGTAATTTTATTGAGGCAGCAGTGGCGGAGCTTGGTCTTGTTGGTTATGTTAGGAATAATGAAGATGGCTCAGTATCAGTCATGGCTCAAGGCGAGCCAGACACTCTACGTCAATTCGTTGAATATTTGCATGAAGGCTCGCTACTTTCTAAGGTGGATGGTGTCTCGGTCGAGTGGGGGACGGCCAAAGAAACTTACGATGATTTTCTTTTGTTGTAGCAAATAATGAAAAACAATAAACTACCTACTTGTGTCGGGTTTATCATGGATGGCAACCGGCGTTTTGCGAAGGAGCAAAATCAACTAGATTTTTTTGGTCATGTCGCTGGCCAGGAAAAATTTATCGAAGTAGCTAGCTGGATAGTAGAAGCCGGAATACCGCACGCCGTCTTTTTTGTTTTTTCCACCGAAAATTGGAAGCGTAGTCCAAAGGAGATTGAGCAACTTTTAGATTTGATGTTGCTTGATTTGCGGGATCGGGTAAAAGCCAAGATAAAAGTAATTGGGCAAGTTGGCAACTTTCCCCTGGCGGTACAGCAAAATATCGCCCGACATGAAAAGACGAGTTTGGAAAATGACTATCAGACGACTATCTGGGTCGCCTTGTCTTATGGCGGTCGAGCGGAGATTTTGGCGGCGGTCAATCAGGCTGTTGCCCAAGGAGAATCAATGACTGAGGATTCGTTTTCTAAGCTCATGTGGTCAAAGGAGATGCCTGATCCAGACTTAATCATTCGTACTGGCGGAGAGCATAGACTGTCTAACTTCCTCTCCTGGCAGTCTATTTATAGTGAGTTATTTTTTACTGACACTTATTGGCCAGCTTTTAGTCATGCAGAATTCTTAAATATTTTGGCTGATTTCTCTAAACGAGAGCGGAGAATTGGTAAATAAATTTTAAAAACTTCAATTATTCCTTTTACAAAAATTAATTTTACGCGTATGCTCCTGGGCATACATATATATAGTATGAATGACCCCAAACCAGAAACAGTAATAAGTGAACCAACTATCATTTTTGAAAATGAAGAGATTTTGGTCGTTGATAAACCCTATGGCATGCTGGTTCATGAAGACTGGACTTCGGGTATAGAAGGAACTTTAGTGGAGTGGTTTTTAAAGCGAGTACCGGAAGCCCTGGGTGTAGGAGAGGTAACCACCAAGCCCGATGGGTCACCCCTACAGCGGTCAGGAGTCGTCCATCGGCTTGACAGAGAGACTTCTGGCGTAATGGTGCTAGCCAAAACACCCGAAGCACACGCTTTACTCAAAGCCCAGTTTCATGATCGTTTGGTAAAAAAAGAATATCGGGCTTTTGTCTACGGACGTCTTCATGATAAGTGGGGGACCATCAACCGCCCAATTGGTCGCAACCCTAAAGACTTCAAACGTCGTTCCGCTGAAAATGGGGCTAGGGGGACACTGCGAGATGCCTTGACTCACTTTGAAAGAATTGGAGTAGGTGAGTATGAGGGTGAATCATTTTCTTATGTAAAGTTATTGCCCAAGACCGGCCGTACCCATCAGCTACGAGTTCATCTTAAGGCGATTAGTCGTCCAATTGTGGGAGATGTTCTATATGCTGATACCCATATCGACAAATCAAACAATCTCGGTTTGGATCGCTTAGCCCTCCATGCTAACGTCTTGGAATTAAACGTGCCTGGAGCAGAGAGAGAGCGCTTTATTGCCCCGGTACCAGTTTCTTTTGACCTAGCGGCCGAGCGTATTGCAGAGTAGGAAGGCCTGTGGTAGATTATGGCACGCTTAATCGCCCTTATTTTAGGTATTTAGTATGAAAACAGCAGTTACAGGGGTGGCCGTGTCACCCGTCAATATGAATGAGCGAGTAGAGCTAGGGATTCGTCCCGGTGATACTGTTCGTGTACACCAAAAAATTCAAGATAAGGGTAAGACCCGCATTCAGATTTTTGAGGGTATTGTGCTTGCTCGCAAGCATGGAGATGAACCAGGAGCGACTTTTACCGTCCGTAAAGTGGCCAGTGGAGTTGGGGTAGAAAAAATCTTCCCACTCTATTCTCCGTTAATTGATAAGTTGGAGATTGTCCGCCGAGCTAAAGTCCGTCGTTCAAAGCTTTATTACATCCGTGAAAAAGTAGCTCGTGAAGTAAAACGCCAAATGCGCCGCATGACCATGATGGGTATGTCCACTGAGTCAGAGACTGAGTCAGCAGCCCGAGCTATTGCCGAAGCTAAAGCGCTAGAAGAAGCCGAGCTAAAGGCCAAGGCAGAAGCTGATGCCAAGGAGGCAGAAGAAATGGCCAAGGCAGAAGTCGCAAAAGCAGAGGCTGAGGCTGAAGCTAAGAAGGCTGAAGCTGACGCCAAAGCAGCTACTGAAGCAGAAGTCACACCCGTGGTGGAAGAAGTCGTAGAGGCCGAAGTAGTGGCTGAGACTCCGACTGCCGAAGTTACCCCTGAAGTAGAAGCAACACCAACCGAAGTTGAGACCGAAAAGAAGGACTAAGTCATTTCTAAAGATCAGAAAAACTAAACCCAGACTTTTGTCTGGGTTTAGTTTTTAAAAGGTTGAAGTAGTGGGCGTTTTCATGCATAATGGCGCCACGCTAAGAAGAAGCGTAATTGCCCAGGTGGTGAAATTGGTATACACGTATCCTTGAGGTGGATATGCCGAAAGGTGTGGAGGTTCAAGTCCTCTCCTGGGCACAATAGAAAATCTTAGCCGCACGCTAGTGTGGCTTTTGATTTTCATTGTAACCAGGAAGGAAAACACTAAATGTGATTTCCGTGAGGACTTGTGCGCGTTGGGGTTGACAGAATAAGAAATCGTAGTACTTTGGAGGAATGAAATCATCTTTAATCGGTGCCTTCGGGTTTGGTTTGACCTGGGCTTTGATACTGCCAACTACTACTTTGGCTATGTTTGATACTTTGGATGCTCGCCTCCTGGCAAAGCCCACTTCGGTGATAGTAGAAGGAAGTGGTGGCTTTTCTGGCTTAACTGAGCAGGGTACGACCTATCGTCAGTATCAGATTGTGTCTGATCCGAGTGTCAAAATTCAAAAATTTGTTTTGGGTGATATCGCTTTTTATATTTCTGATCGCGGTGTGTTTTCCGCCGAAGATGATTTACGAGCCGTCTCTATCTACTTCTCGTTAGTCTAAACATGAAATCTACACTCGGACTCTTGCTGGTGGTTTTTATTTCGGTAAACCTTTTTCCAACTGAAGTCAGAGCGGACTACAACCAAAAAACATCAGTCAATGCTAAAGACACCTATCTCCTTGAAATCATAAATCAACTGCTCTTGGAGGTTTTGCGTTTGCAGAATTTGCTAAATGAACAGAAATCAGTCAGTGAGGATAGAGTGCCATATCCGTCAGTCCTGTTTACTCGACCGATGGAGGTAAAATATTTTACCCAAGATAACCGTTTGGTCTCCGTTAGTGGGGGAACAGTGCGTGAAATAGACCAAGAACTTTTCCGCTTTTTTTCTGATGTCTTGGGTAAAGAGGCGGTAGCTAAGTACGTAGCTGAGTGGAGGGTATTTTATGAAGAAGACGCCAATATTGACGCCTTCGTCGAGTCTACCGAAAATCCCAACCGTTTTGTGGTTAGTGTCAATCGCTTTGGTTTTGATCAAACAAAAAATGAAAGTCGACAATCATACGCGGAGTTATTCATTCATGAATACGCCCATCTACTTTTCTTAGAGCAAACTGACTTAGTAAGAGACTATACAAAAAAATTCTGGACTAAGGCAGACATCAATCACGCCAATCGATTAAAAAATTTACATGGAGAGGAGGCCGGTTATAAATTAATGTCTTATTATGAAAATAACCAAGACAGGTTTGTCAGTGATTACGCCACCTTTTCACCAGACGAAGATATGGCCGAGACTTTTGTCACACTAGTCTATGGAGATTTGCCAACCGGACAAACAATTCGTGACCTAAAAATATTGGCGTTGTATGGTAATCCAACTTTGCGTTTGGTGTACAATCGAGTCAGGGAAAATCTTGCTAAATTAGAGGTTAGGTGAAAAGAGTGATTAGAAGTCGGTAAGTAAAAACCTGTCCTTGACATGGGGTGTATAATATAGGTGTGGCGTTTTGCCATAACTTATTAGTTAAGTATAAAAATACTATGTCACTAATAAAATGGGAACCGTTTGATGAATTTGACCGATTCTTCCGCGACGTTCAGCCCTTGATGCCCGCACGATCTTCGCAGATGGGGTTTGATATGGCGGTTGATGTTTATGAGGATGGTGGGGAGATTGTGGCCGAGATGAACCTGCCGGGATTAAAAGGAGAAGAGATAGACGTCGAAGTAGAGGACAATTACCTGCGTATTGCTGGACGGCGCGAGGAGGTACAAGAAAAGAAGGAGAAAAGTCACTACGTTAAGGAAATCCGTCGGGGCTCTTTTGAGCGGGTAGTGCAGTTGCCAGACGCGGTAGAGCAAGAAGCAGTAACGGCTGAGTATAAAGATGGGGTCCTAAAAGTTCATATGCCCAAGCTAGCCAAGAAAGAAGAAAATAAGGTGAAGGTACAGGTAAGGTAAGTTGCTAAAAACAAAATCTGCCCCGAAGGGCAGATTTTGTTTTTTAGCGACCAAAGATTTTATCCCACAGTTTTTTTAGTGGAGTTTTAGGAGCAGGTCTTGCTGGGGCAGGATCAGTCCATTTACTGGGGCCTTCATGTTCAGTCAATCCGGCATCTTTAAGTGGTTTAGGAATTATTTTTTCAATGACTTCTGGGTCTGGTTCTATATTGTGTCGTGTCACAGCTACAGTAGGTAAGTCTGGTATTTTAGGGTCGTTACCCGATAGTGGTTGCTCAACTCTATAATCAAGTAATCCCTCATCAATTACGGGAAATTCGATTATTTTATCAGAGGAGTTTTTATCAATATCTGATATTGTTTCTGCCATTTTTTCCCCCATTTCACTATGAAGATTTTTCATATAATCATTATTATGTGTATCTGTGCTATTCTTTCATACAAATTATTAATTGCAACCACTAGGCTTACAATTCGCAAGTAAGACCACAGCTTTCGGGTGGGGCAGTGCCTCTTTCGGGACAACTACCAGAAAAGATACAAGCGCGGTCTTCGACTTGGTTTAGAAATTTTTCGGGGGAGTTTTCTGAAATCGGTCCAGCTAAGAGAAGTATGCGGTCTAAGTCAGTCGGTATATAGCTAGTTAGATAATCTGGGTAACGGTCGCCGTTTACATACAAAGCCACCTCATTAGTATCATTGGTGCAGATGGTGTCACTAGCAACAGTCAGGCAGGTGTCCGAGAGGGTCAGACCCAATGAAGTGAGAAAGGTGGCAAAAGAGATATTGGGCGCATGGTAATGTGCCACTTTACCATCACTGTCATGTAAATGAACATCATCGTGAAGTTTTTTTACAGCATTCGTCATGTAGCGTTCATCGGAAAAGTCTATTACTTCGCCAGCCAAGACAACGAGAAAATCAGTGTGGGCATGATAGTCGGTACTGTGATGGTGACTGGTGTGCCCTGGCCACCACTCAAATGTTTCTAAGGTTGGTAAAGTCAGGAAGGCTATACTACTACCGATTATCGCACCCAGTAATAATATCTTGATAGATAATGCTTTTAGAAAGGACATATTATTTAGATATGGATTGCTCATTTGGTAGATGAGTTTTTATAAAAAGTTGGTAACTGCCCACAATGAGACAAATGATTGCGATAGTGAATACTGTGAAAAATCCTTCGTCATTTGAGACATTTTTGATATCGATGATTGATGGGATGATGTAGGCGCCGGCACCCAACCCAAGACAAGCCAAAGCTTTAACCCGAAGCGATGAGAAGACTACTTGTCTGGCGGGGAAGCCGGCTACCATTTGAGCGACTTCTTGGTTGGCACGAAAGGTGGGATACCACGTGACGAGTAACCCATCTTTGATTTTTGGGTTGGTTAAGTTAGTTATCTTGCTTCGGTCGATAATGGTGCTAGTGATGTAAATATTTATCAGACCAGCACAAAACCAACCAGCAAAAATTGCCAAGATAGTGTAGAGAAAGGATATTGTGCCACCGGTTTGGGAAAGAACAGCTAGGACAAAAATAAGCGTGGTACCTGGTAAGAAATTACCAACTATATACAAGCCCTCAATTAAAATGGCGATAAAGGCTACACCGTAGAGATAAATCCCACTAGCACTTTGCATAAAAGTAACCAAGTCTTCCACTCCAGGAATAGCAATTCCAAACAAACCAAGACTGCTGTATAAAAGTAGAAATAGTCCAGATATGAGCCAGACCAGACCAGGACGTTGGGCAGAAGTTAGTCGCATTTAGAATGAGTATAACAGAAGTTTCAAAGCTTCCAATCGAGTTAAAAGAGGTTGGTTAAAATTTACACTACTCAGTATAAACAACCAGACGAATTTTACTGATCACATCATCGAGACTAGTATGCCCCTTAATTATGTAGTCGGTGATTTTTTCTTCGTGTGAGGTGGCGATATTTTGCACGTCATCCATGGAGGTGAGAATGATAACTTTGGCGTCTTTACCCCAAGGATCTTGGCGTAACCTGCGTAGCATTTCTTTGCCATCCATGATGGGCATTTTAAGATCAAGAAGAATCAGGTCAGGTTTTTCTGCAATGGCCTTCTGTAGTCCAGTTGCGCCATCTTCAGCCGTGGAGGTGACGAAGCTAGCGCTAGCCACTGATTCGGCCATGGCGTCTCTAATATCGGCCTCGTCTTCAATAATGAGGATGTGTTTTTCTGTCATATTTGTTTATGATATCACGAGTATGGGACGACGTGATAGGCAAAAATTGTTATCATTAAGAGACCGATTAAGCCAGTTGCCTAGTATGCCTATAGCAAAAAAAATCAATATTCTACTCTGGACCGATCGACTTCTGGGACTGCTTTTTTTTGCCGGAGGGTTGACGCTGGGTTGGTTTATTCTGGCGCAAAATTTTGCCGATGATTGGCTTTATTTAGTCGGAGCAGTTTTATTTGTCTTTTTAGGTTTGAAGTTTTATCTCCTAAAAAAAATCAGTACTGAACTCGGCTTTATAGTCTCTCAAGCTAGCTATCTTTCTGACCAAGGATTTACTTCGCTTTATGAGCGCAGTCCAGTTGCTTATATCAAGATAAATACGCACGGAACGATTATTGAGTGCAATCCTTCGGCGGTAAATTTACTTCACGGTGAGTTTAGTAGTATCCAAGGACTAAATTTTTTTCAATTAATTTCGGCGACAAGTAAGTCTGATCCTTCGATCATAGAGGGTAAGATTTCCAATGGTCTGACTATCAATGATGAAGAAATCTCTCTGTTAAGAATTGATGGACAGACAGCGTGGGTCATGATGTCTGTCTATCCTTATCAAGATGAAAGTGTGCGCATGATAGCTTTAGTAGATGCCACAGAACGAAAAGTGGTGGATACAGCTAAGTCAGAGTTTGTGGCCTTGGCTACTCATCAGTTGCGCACGCCGATTGCCGCCATTCGCTGGAATGTAGAGTTATTAAAGAAAAGTCTGTCAGTCGAACCGGGGTCAAATCAGGAACGGTATTTTGGGCGCATTGAGCGCAACGTACTTTTGATGCTGAGTTTAATAAATGATTTCTTGAATATATCAAAATTGGAGATGGGTACCTTTGCAACTTCAGAAGAACGAGTTGAGATAAAAGAGTTTTTTGACACTATCTTCGATGAGTTTGCTGAAAAAATTGTGGCTAAAAACATACAAGTAGAGCGACCAACAGTCGTTTTACCAGATGTGATTAAAACTGATCGACGGTTATTACATATTATTGTTAGTAACCTGATATCGAATGCGGTTAAATATACTAATGACCAAGGGTGGCTAAAAGTAACTTACCAGATTATCGACCACTCACTTCAAGTAATAGTAGCAGACAACGGAATTGGTATTCCGGAAGCTGAAATTGAAAAATTGTTTACCAAATTTTATCGAGCTAGTAACGCTCATACTCATCAAACGCAAGGTACTGGTCTTGGTCTTTATGTAGTGAAGCAGTCGGTGGAAAAATTAGGCGGTACGATTAAGGTTGCTTCTAAAGAAAATGAAGGAACAACGTTTACTGTGGTTGTGCCAATAACATTAGATGTAGATACTTAGACAAAGTTAGAGTTTTAAATAGTATAAATACAACAAGCAGTTTGGAAGACATTTCTTTGAGAAACGCAATATGTGCCGATGGGAGTCTTTGTTATAGTGACAGTTGGCACTTTTCTTAGGAGGTATCAAAGTGGGTACAAGACGTGAAGTCAAAGGCTATGTGGTGGTGGTAAAGCCTTACCGCAAGTCTGGTAACGGTGCAATAGGAAGTGACCGAAAAGGCAATAGTGGCAAGAGATGCTTTCTGTATAAAGTTGACGATGAAGGTAATCGAGAACTGGTTTCCAGTGCTGAAGGTCCCAATGCCAAGGTGGCCACCAAGAAACTCCGGGACGCCACTGGATTTATCCCGTCGTATGTAGCCATCAGTCATAAAGGCGAGACTAGTTTCTAGCCTAATCTGGTCATAGAGACCATTTATATCAGTCGCGACGCACCCCGTCGCGACTGTTTGTTTTATGGTTAAGTGAAGCAAGTAAAGTATTTATTTTTTACATTCTACTAGCGATTTTCAACCATCTTCCTTAGTTCATCTATAACTGCCTTTTCCCAGAATTTCATTGAATACCATTTAATCAACGGCCTTGCGATTATACGCAACCACTTTTTATGAATTGTGACTTGGTACGTGTAATCAATCAAGGTCCCCTCAGGATGTTCAGACAACATTAGTTCCTCGTGCCCAGATGTTCCAAACTGGTAACTATCATTGTCCGAAATAAATCCTTTTTCAGGAATAATTTGCGTCTTCATACGAACCTGAAAGTTTCTACCGAATGATTTCACGGTCGCTTCCATCTCTAAATTATTCCCGTCACGTTTGTTCATTACTACCTTTTCAGCTACTTTTGGAAAATATTTTGGCAACTTCTCAAAGTCCGTCATTATTTCAGCAACGTCTTTAGTGGACGCTCTGATGACCCATTGCTTGTGTAGTGTGATTTCTTTCACATTACAAGTATACCAGGTCTAAATTCTCACTAGGGTGTGTTCCGGCAGAACTAAAAACCTATCATTTCTGATGTTTTCTAGTTTTAGGGCGACGTCGTGGAGTGAGAAGCGAAGACCTGAAGCTTCGCAAGACTCATAGAGATTTTTGTCGTAAAAATCCTATGAGTGGACAGTTTCTGTACAGAAAGTTGACCTAGAAATTAAGGAGAGTTTTACTCGACTATAATTTCGGGAATACTCTTGTGGTGAGAACTGCGTTTGAGAGTTTGAATGATACGAGTATCTATATTCCAACGTTTTACCCTACGACAGAGGTTCAAGATTGTTTATTTGTATAGTTCACTATGGGAGCCTATGGCCACAAAACGTACCATATCTTTTTCTATAACAAAGTATATTGCTCTAGTGTCCCCTGACACATTGATGCTAAAGTGACCCTTCCACTTTCCGGTTAAGCCATGATTTCTTAGGGTAGGATTTTGTGGATTTTCAATGAATTTTTCCAGTGTTGCAATGGCTTTCTTCTTAGTAGTTGTGGGTAATTTAGCAAAGTCTTTCTCAAACTGCTTCGAAAGAATGTATTGCATACTAAAGAGATTTTAGATGGGCAATAAAATCCTCTCCAGTTTTAAACGGGCCGATAAATTCACCAGCTTCGTACTCTTTGTGTGCTTGCTCTAGGATACTTTCAAGATAGGGGGTAGGGCGGTATTGATTGGCGGAAAGAGTAATTTCTTTATCTCGCACAAATTGCTTTAGAAAAGCATTCATTACTGTACTAAGTGGGACACCAAGTTCGCTGGCAACTTTCTGTGCGTCAGCCTTAAGCTTTTTGTCAGTTTTTATGTTTAAAATGGTGTGTGTATTCATATACCAAAGTATACATTTTGGTATTATTTAGGTCAAGTTAAGAGGCGTGATTGAGAGCTTGGGGGATACGAGTATCTATATTCCTACTTTCCATACTCCGCAAAACATTGTTTCCTAACTATATAGTTCGCTGTGAGAACCTATATAAACCATAATGATTGTGTCATCGTAAGAATCATCGTAAATAACACGCATATCAGAGGTCACATTAAAGCTGTACAAGCCTTGGTATTTACCCGTAAGACTGTGTACATATAGAAGGGGATGGTCTTTGTTGTCAAGAAAAAGTTTAAGTCTTACGATAAACTGTTTTTGAGTCTTGATTGGTAATTTTTCGTATTGTTTTTCAAACCGTTTACCTTTTGTAATGCGCATACATTATTTATTGAGTGATGCGATGAAATCGTCAGCATTCTCATATACCTTAAGTTTTCCTGCTTCGTAATCCGCTCGCGCTTCTTTTACAAGGTTCTCCAAAAAATGTGTCATTCGTGGAGCGGTGGATAGTTCAAGCTCGCCAGTGCGAGCAAATTGACTGAGGGTCGCGTTCACTACCGAGCTAAGAGAAAGACCAAGCTCCTCAGCTCTTTTCTGAGCTCTCTCTTTTACGTGAACATCTATTTTTAAGTTGACTTGTGTTTTCATATACCATAAGTATATACTTTTGGTATATGCTGTCAATACTGACTACGCAAAAAACCCAGAAGGTGATTTTTGCTAGTGGGCACGTAGCGTCCCTTGAGTGGAATCACTTTGAAGAGATGGTTAATGATTGGTTGAGGGATGCAAGGCCGTTATTTGCCTGATATATAGATATTCGTGTATGGCAATGATTCCAAACAATGATAAAAAATTCTAAGAAGGTAGAAAAATGATTAGTTTAAGTGAAAATAAATTAAATAGTGGAACCAACTATCGGTTGTGGTTTTCGTCTCTTTGCTTGTCTAGTCGCCAGAAAAATGATGTGGCGATTTTAGGTTTGTCCGTACAGGTTTATTTAGCCCGCGACCTTTCGCCGCGAAATATGTGAAAAATAGCGGGCACCTAATACACCGAATTAAGCCGTATTTAAAACGTCCCCGAAAACAAAAATAACTAGCATTTACAATTAACAAAACGTCATAGACTACCACCCAGACCCACGCTTTTTAAAGCTCTACCTATAGTAAAACAAACAAAAGTATCTACCGTATGAAATTGTAATTGCATATACCCAGTAAATTGCGGTATTAATCGGGTCGTTTTATACAGTTGCTAGCGCAATATTACTACCGTATTAAGTAGGGGAATAGCCATATTTTAGCTACAGAGTAACCGTATAAGATTAAATTATAATTGTTGTTTTTGTAGCAGGTCGCGCGCTATATATTTAACATTTCACCTATAGGAGAGATAAGAAGATGTTTATATACATTACAGAATATAAATAACTTACGAAGATTTGGTTAGCAATAGACGCTATGTTGTGATGGGTTATATCAAATGATGGAGAAATATGATTATTTTAGGTAGTATTCCAATATGTCTGAAAAGCTAACAATGTTTGTTGATGAATCTTATCGTAAAGACTATGTTTCGGTAGCAGTAGTTGTTGTTCAGG
Organism: uncultured Candidatus Saccharibacteria bacterium; assembly: GCA_964425625.1. Classification (GTDB taxonomy): domain Bacteria; phylum Patescibacteriota; class Minisyncoccia; order Phycocordibacterales; family UBA918; genus OLB19. The sequence goes on from CAYRMI010000003.1 coordinate 24,549, forward strand.
GTGAGAAAAATCACAGCTTAATCTTAAAGGTAATTAAAAAATTGTTTTTGAAGCCTGTGTTTATAAGTACAACAAAAGGCAAACTGCACTATAGCGAAGAAAGCGTTGGGGCTCGACAAGTAATTGCAGGACTTATAAGAGAGTTACCTGTATCTGCTTATATAGCTCTAACACAATTAAATGTACCAACAAAGAAAAAGGAAAGAGATGAATTAGCTTATGGTACTTTGCTACCAAAGTTACTAAAGGCCATTTTAGATAAATATACCAAGCACCAAGTTGATTATTCAATAGAGGTAATTTTTGAAAATCTATCCGCTCATCCTAACAGTGATAAGGTGTTTTTTGAATCAAAGCTCAAATTTCTTCTAGGAAAGTATGATTTTAAGGTTACTGTCGGAACAAAAGAAACAGAGAAGATTCTTTATTTACCAGATTACTTCTTAGGATTTGGAGGGCATCTCATTTTCCCGCCAAAAGATTCTACATGGCCAGCACAACTATTTGAACTTGTTGTAGACAAAATTGGGGTTATTCTTAATTATGGGGAAAGAATAGAGAGGTACAATCGCGGTGAAGGGGTTCGGAAGTTTCTAACTTCACATCGAGGTAAATGAGCGTATAATCGGGTGCGAGACCCCCGGCTGACTTCTATGAGGGCGCGAGTACGCACCCGGAGTCGTGAATCCACTTGATTCCCAGCCGGGGGTTTCGATTTTAATATGTTAGATATCAGCAAAACTAAGGACATAGAATCGCTTGATGATTTAGCTCCTTTTTTATCGACTTCACGTGAGGAATTAGAAAGGATTTTGAAAGACAAAAATTCTTTGATTGCGCGCGCGGAAATGCATAAGCCTAACGGTGATATTCGTCGTTTGTTTAAGGTTCCTGATGATGAATATAGGAATATCCTTAGACGCCTGGGTCAAATACTTAGTTCTTGGTATTCAGTTTTACGTCCAAAGTCTGTACATGGATTTGTTAAAGGCTATTCGATAATTACAAATGCACAACTGCATACCCAAAAGAAAATTGTCGTTAATCTTGATATTAAAGATTATTTTGAATCAATTACCAAAGAGCAGGTAAGGGAGCAGTTTATAAAACTCGGTTTTAATTCACAGGCCAGTGAATGTTTATCGGAACTGACCACTGTTGACGGTGTTTTGGCAACGGGATTCTCTACTAGTCCAACACTCTCTAATTTTATTTGTTTAAAAATGGATGGGGTATTCGAGAGACTTTCTAGTGAGAAAGGAGTGACATATACCAGATATGCTGACGACCTAACCTTTTCGTCTAATGATTACTTGCCAAAGAAGATTGGTATAGAAGAAGTGCTGGGTGTCTTTGGTTTTAAGTCTAACCCAAAAAAGTTTAGAATTTTCCGGAAAGGGGGACCTCAATACGTTACAGGGCTGACCGTGGTTGATGACCGACCGCGATTGTCTAAGAAGTTTAAACGTCAGTTACGTATGGATGCTTATTACATGAAAAAGTTTGGCCCCACAAATCATTTTCTGAAACAGATGGGAACGATTGATTTTGATAAATATAACTACCTAAGTCCTCTAACATCCGCTGTATATCACGGTTGGCAGTTATCGGGGTTTATAGCTTTTGTTCACTCTGTTGAGCCAAAATTAGCTAGATATATAGCTCCGGTTCTAGGTAAAAGAGAATCTGAAGATTTAGAGTACTGACCAAAATTTAGTCGTTTGGGTTTTTAGTATATTGATTGATTGTTTCGTATTTTTTTATATCTGTACTAAATTTGTACGTGGTAATTATTGTTCTGCCGTCTCTGGGAATATTAGCCTCTGTTATAGAAAAACTACCTGGTGCTAAGGGTGTAAATTCAAGGTTGCCACCTTCAAAAAAGAAAGCTAGTTCCCCATTGTCGATTATTGCTAATTCACGGGGCGGGGCATTACACAGGTCACAGTTATAAATCAAAATATTCTCTTCCTCACCATCTCCGTCTGTATCATGGTAAAAAACATTTGCATCCATCCCTTTTGTATACTTTGAAGTTTCTGGACTAGTAGAATATACAGGTTCTGTAACTATATTCTGTACTATTACAGCTTCGGGTTTATTACCGAGAGAAAAGTATCCTGTACTTAGCATTATTCCCATTATAATTCCGCAGACTGTAAAATAAAGCTTAGACATAATTTATAAACCCATGACGCTTAATATAAACCCTGGTAATTGAGTTAATAAAATAGCACACACGTAAATAAGACCTAATATTTTCCAAACTTTTTCTCCTTGATATTTCATAGCTGTACGACCAACTACAATTGCAGCAAATGTGGAATATATAGCAAATAAGAAGTAAAAGAAGGTAATCGGATTCTCCGGGTTGCTTGTAATCTGCCATAACCACCCTAACAAAATAAACCAAAAAAAACCGTATACCCAGAAAACCAACGCAAAATTTAACTCTCCCTTAAGGAGAGATTTATTTTTCTTTACTACTGCTAAGGATGGGGTTGTGCTTGTACCCGCGTGACCTACTGATTTTTGCTCTTCAACATTTAAATGAGATTGGTTCGCAAAGTATACGTTCAATAATTGCATCTGGTCAAACATTGACATCTCGGGTTTTATGAAACCTCCTTTTTGTAGCGTTTCAAGAGCTTTAATAATGTTTTCTTGCGAATGAACTTGTGTGGGGTATTGCTCCACTAGTTTCTTGATATCATGTTGTTCTTTGACTATTCCTGTACCGCAAAAAGAACAGAAATTTATTGTTTCGTCGGGTAATTCTTTACCGCAATTAGAACAAAACATACGAAATCGAATTGTTAATTATAAAAATTAATACAAAAAGCCCACCACATAGGTGTGGCCTTTCGACCACCATACCGGTTTCCCGATACGGCCCGTCAGAGCTAACCCCATGTGATGGGTTTTTTAGCTCTGACGGGGCTTAGTTATTCGCATCATGTCCGCATCATCTCGACGAGGATTTAGATGGCTTTTTGTCCGTACATTCTACCAGAATTGGCGTATAATTGCTTCTGTATGGAGCGTAAATCTGCTTATGAGCAACTAGTAGGCTTGGTGTCCGAAAAAGCGATAATGGGCATCGTAGACTCTTTAGCGAGTGCTGAATACGAGAGAAAGGAGATAGAATCATTGATAGTCCTCTCGGAGAGGCTTCAGGAGGTCACTTTTACCTTTAGTGATAAGCAACTCGATAAGTTGGTAAAACAATTATCCTCCTCGATTACCGCATTAAACGATTTTATTTCGATGCACTACTACCCACATGACACAAAAGCAACTGTATTTCAGCTCTACCCAAAAGCTAAATACGCAGATGAGCTAAAAACAGCTGATGGGGAATTGAGTTCGTGGCGGACTCTTAGACAGCAGGGGTTGGACCTCGGTAGGAAGGTGAAAGATGACTACCTGGATTTGGTGAAGTTATACCAGAGAAAAGAAAAGCCAGACGAACGTCTGCTATTTAAACACAAATTACCGGCAGGAACCCGCTGGGAAGACTTTATTATAATTATTGAAGATGAAAGTACAGTAAGAGTAAGAGTAAAACAGTACGATGTAACCTTATCGTTTGAAGACATGGGACTTAAAGATGGAAGGACAAACGAACCAAGTGCTCAGTGGGCTTTTTTGTTGGTTTTGGCTAAATATGGTGGAGAGCTTAAGCCTTCAGACTCAGGAGCTCAGATTAGATTTAAAAAGCAGAAACAGCTTTTGAGTGCAAAACTACAAAGCTACTTTTCGATTGATTTTGACCCTTTTTACCCCTACGAGCGTTCATACCGGGCAAAGTTTACGCTAGGACTAAAAGGGAAAGACTAGTTTGAATAGAGGAGAAATTAAAAAAGCCTTGAAATAATAGGTTTTTTAACTATAAGTGAATTTTCGCCATAGAGAGCGAGGGCTTTGCGCCCCGGTTCGACTATGACACCACTAGAAGATTTTAAGAAAATTCTCACAGAGCACGGATGTGAAATACCAAAAGAGTTTTTGGAAATATTTCGAGATTTAATTGATGCCCAGGCAGACCTCATTATAGACCAATATATAGAGGAAAAGTTTGGTGACGAAAGTCAAAATAATGTTGTATAATAAAGGTATTATGAAAGAAATACATCCTCAAACTTGTATCGCAAGCGCACGTTTAAGTAGTCATCAACAGGTGGGTGGAGATAGTCTTGAGAGACAAGTTTTTGCACTGGAAAGTTTTGCTAAGTCTAGGAATTGGCAGCTTCTTCCTGAGGGTAAAGTTTTTGAAGAAGTGAATTCGGCCACTAAACGCAGGAAACTTTATGATTATCACATTCAGTACATAAAAGATAACCCTGGTAAGGTTGGGTACTATTTGATTCCGAATATTGACCGCTTTTCTCGAGGTGGCTCGGCTGTCTACGAAGATATGAAGAAAGAACTTGCAGACTTAGATGTGGTATTGGTTGATACAAATGGAGTTATCCAGGAGGCAAAGAATATGGATGAGATGGATATTCTTGGCTTTAGGTATGGATGGAGTGTTAGTTCTACAAGTGAAATTACAGAGTCTGTCTTGTCTACACATGCAAAAGTTGAGCGGGACACTATTCTTCGTCGTACTATTCCAAAACAAATTGCCTATACCCAAAGAGGTTTCCAGATTGGTCGCCCAGATGATGGGTATGTAAATCAAAAGATTGTTTCTGGTACTCAGGTTCGTTTTATACAAGCGCCAGACCCTGAGCGGGCGAATTACTTTCGGAAGATATTTGAGTTAAGAGCTGAAAATAAATTAACTGACCAAGAAATTCTATCTTATGTGAATGATAAGATGGGCTTTCGTACTAAAGTATTTAATCGCTGGAATAAAGAACAGACTGCTATCGTTGGGCAGTCGGGTGGTAAGCGCTTAACAATTAAACAATTGCAACGTATTTATCAGCGTTTTTCTTATTCCGGGGTAATTTGTGAGAAGTGGACACATGATAAACCGATAAGGGCACAGTGGGAGGGGTTGGTTTCGATTGAGTTATGGAATCAAGCCAATCGTGGAAAAATTTTTCTTAAAGAGTATCCCGATGGCTCTTTAGAGGTCCTTTATAACTACAAGTTAGAAAAGCCAACATTCCAGCGCTTGAGATACAATCCAGAGTTTCCCTTTAAGTGTGTTTGTTGTCCTGAGTGTGGTGCTCCACTAAAAGGTAGTGCTCCAAAGGGAAGAGAAAAATACTATCCTCAGTATCATTGCTCGCGCGGGCATAAATCATTTTCGGTTTCGGCAGAGCAGATGCAACAAACCATTGCGGATTTTGTTTCTAGTCTTGACTATGATGAAACTTACTTGAATGTGCTTAAGTCTGTAATGTTACAAAAACTACGCCAGCGCCAGGCTGATATTCTTAAAGAATCCAAAGTTTTGAATGAGCGGGTAGCGATGTTGAAAGATAAAAAATCCCGAACGGTTGAAGCGTATGTAAGAGCAACGCTCCCGACGACGCAAGACTTACTCGAAAAAGAGATTGCTAACATTGAAATTGAAGTGAAGCGAGCTGAATCATATCGTTTGAGCGTTGACCTTACAGAATATGATATAGAAGAGATGGTTATTTGTGCACGAAAAATGGTTGAACGACCAGAAAGAGGCATCATAGATACTAAAAATCCATTACGCCAAAAGCGATTATTCCAACTCTTTTTTGAGGACCTACCAACTTATGCAGAATTGAATAGTGGAACCGCCAAAAAACGCTTTCTTTTTAATAGGAATTGTATCGTCGAGACCCCTACAAATAGTAGAGAATCCCATCAAGGGCACGTACTGTCCCTCGGGTGGAATCAACTCCAAAATTTTTGTCTGGGATGGTTGAGTGCGGTAAGAAAAGCATTGACTAATTTTGTACAAAATGTACAATATATAAATGAAAACAATTACTACTACAGAAGCAAGAAAAAAAATTGCTGATTTGGTGAATCATGTGCGTGAGACAGGAGAAGCCTTCGCTATCGGGCGTCGCAACAGACCAGAGGTCTTAGTGATTAAATTTCCAGAAGCCTTCAATCCTTCATTTAACGATATTACTAATTTGAATGCCACGTCTGCGAGTTTTGATTTCTGGAAAGATGAGCCGGATATTTATACCCTAGAAGACGCAAAAGAAGTATATGTCTAAGCCGTATGATGTCATTTTGGTGCCGTTTCCATTAACTAATCTAGTGAGTCAAAAAATTAGACCCGCATTACAGCTATCAAATATCACTGATAGGGATGTCATTTTTTGTGCAATTTCAACAAAAAAACACTCTATTTTTGACCTTCCTGTCTCCCCAACTAAAGAAAATGGCTTAAAGCAGGTGTCGTACGTTAGAACTAACAAAATTGCCACCATTGAGAATCAATTAGTCTTAGCAAAATTGGGTACACTTGAAGCGAAAGTAACCCAGTCAGTACAGGTAAAATTACGGAAAATCTTTGGGTTATAACAAAAGTACTGCCGGCTACTTTTTTAGCCACTCACTAACAAAATACTCGAGCCGGATTTTGCTAGTTGGCGACGTCGTAGAGAACGTTGACCTAGAAATTAAGGAAAGTTTACTCGACTATAATTTCGGAAATGCCCTTGTGGCGCGAACTGTGTTTGAGCGTTTGAATAATACGAGTATCTATATTACTACGTTCTATCCCACAACTCTAGACGCCATTTCCTTAAAGGATTTGAGATGAAAAGGTTACTGGGCCAGCTCTTTGACTTTTCTATCTATAACAAACCTCGCCTCGCCGTCTTCACACTCATTTATCAGTTTTTCATCATAAAAATGACCTTGGTATATTCCGCTTTCAGTTGGAAATACTCCAGGTATAGCTGTGAGTATTTCGCCAGTTTTAATATGAGGCAAACTTAGTAATTCTTCATAAATTTTCTCGGTCTCTTCTTTATCCATTTGAGCTTTTTTCAGTAAGTCATTAAGTTGCTGAATTCGGGCAGCATCTTCTTCGTCCATCAAAATCATATAGTCAGCACAACCAACCCCCTTAGTTAAACCTGCGTTCACGGCACGGATACTAATTTTTTTGCTAACGTAGTCGTTTTGGTTTGCAGAGATAGTACCCAGTACTTCTTTAACTGTATACACTTTTTCATCATCTTGGTTGATTAGTTCTGAGTTGAAATCTCTGACATCTTTATACCAAAACGGTACGCTACACGGGTCACCAAAAACTTTCTCTACTCCTGTGATGCGATTTGTCGCACTCACCAAAACTTGAACACACGAATTACTTGGCAAGTAGACGTATCTGTAAGCAGCAAGACAACCTAATAAAACTAAAATAATTGCAATTGATATGACGTAAGGCTTTTTCATATTAAAAATCTGTAATTGGTACTTGTATATCAGGATTGCCACCAAATAAATATTGAAATCCAAAGTACAAAAAGAATCCTACGATTAGTAGAACTGCGACTACGATAGATATTCTTTTCATATTAAAAGCATATCACGCTAGAACTAAAAAATCCCCGCAGTGTAGGGACCTTTTAGATAAATTCTCGTTAGGGCGATGTCGTAGAGTGAGGAATGGGCTGGGACCCATTCTGCAAGAGGTTGCTTGCTACTTTAAATTATGAGAAGTAGCGACAACCTGAACAGCTTCTGTATAGAAGGGTTAGAACCGTGTTTGAGAGGTTGGGTGATGAGAGTATCTATATTCCAACAATTTCTCCCACTATGTAGTCCACTATTTCTTAACTACTATGAAGTGGGCTGGTCTTGCAGCCAAAGAGCTAAGCCCTTGTTATTTACAACGTCCGAGTACCCCATATCATAGGTCTTCTGCAACTTCTTAGTATCTCTTGTGAGTAGTCGGGATGGGATTTTAGGATTTGAAATTACAAACACCTGACCGTCTTTATACTTAGGAAGCTTACTCATCAGTGTCCTGCAGTCTATGACGAGCACTTTGTCTGCACCAAGCTCTATTGCCTTTTCAGTCATCGTGCGTAGGGCTGAAAACGTGGCTCCGTCTATATAGTGCGAATTACCTAAGGCAATTTTTTGTCTGTAGACAATTGGCGCTGCTGTTGTTGCTCTCAGAATTTCATATATGTCTTCTTCATCAGTATTAGAAAAATAACGAATATCCCCATTTTCAACATTTTTAACAAGGATATAATAAGCAGTTTTTGTTAATGATAATCTAGCAAGATCTAAGGGTATTAGTTTCTTGTAAATCACATCAATTAAATAATCAACATCCACAATTCTCCTAAGTCGCAATAATGAAATTAATTGTGGTGAAGATAACAAATTAACGGCTGCATTTTCTATATCTTCATATTGTTGGGTTAAATAATATAATGAACTGCTTGCTCCACCTGAACCCCCAATGATTATTTCTGGGGAAGTTAGACCAAGCTCTTTTGCTAGAGCAACAAGTACACCTCCAGTGTAACCACATCTCATTCCACCTCCTGAACATACAATTGCAATCTTTTTATTCATTATTGTTTGAAAAGTATATCAGGCTAGAACTAAAAAATCCCAACAGTATAGTGACCTTTTAGCTAAATCTTCGTTAAGGCGACATCGTGGAGTAATATGCAACTGAGTCTGAGAGAATAGGGGATGCGAGTATTTATATTCCAGTTTTTCACTCAAGATTGTGCGATCTATTTCCAGGCAGTAATCGTTGTTATGGGTGTTGTGTTCGCACCGTCTCCAAAAAATAATTGTTCGCCTTTAGTAATTTGAGCATTTTCAATTTGTTCTTTACTTACTACCTGAATTGAACCTTTGTTAAAATTAGCGATGAGGAAACCTTCGCCATCTGGATTTTTTTGAATAACGTATTTATTACCCGAAGTACTTTCTATAACAATGCGGGAAAAATCTCCTACTCTCAGACTATTTTCTCCCCGTGACTCATTTAGAGAATAAGAGTTGTCTAATTGAAGTGCTTCGGTGTGTGCTTGATTTAAAAGTTCTTCACGTTTTTGCTTACCTGCGACATAGTTAAACTTTGCACTTACTATTTCACCTGGATCTATTTCTTTTCCAGCCATGTTTGCTGGCCTGCCTCCAAATGGAGAAAGCTTAGCAAGCTTTCTCGTTGCATCAATCTGTTTTTCGTTTTCTTCAAAAGCCTTTCTTGAATATCCTTCTGGACTCATAATATTGTTGTTATGTTTGTATACAAAAAGTATATCAGACTAAAAGTTCCTAATTCTCACTAGGGTACCCTTTGGCTAGAACCAGAATATCCCCTGTTTGAGGGACATTTTAGAGAAATTTTCTTTAGGGCGGCTATCGGGAAGTTCGAAACTTACAGTTTCAGTACCCCAATTGGATACTTTATTTCTCCGCCATCCGTCATCCGCCAACCGGCGGAGGCGGATCATAAAGTATCTCAATTGGGCTTCGATTCGCGCCACGCTTTTCTACGAAAAGCTGCGCCCGATAGCCGCCCCTCATAATAAAAGCCCGACAAAAGTCGGACTCTTATTATATTCGGGGCGGCTATCGGGAATCGAACCCGAATCGAAGGCTCCACAAACCTCAGTGTTAACCGTTACACCATAGCCGCCATAATATGTGTAGAGTAGTGAATAAAAGTCCACTACAGTGCGCATAGTTATACCTATTTTTTAGTAAAAAGTCGAGCGGTCGCTCGGTAGTTAGCGTTATAGATAATAAGTAACTGTTACCGAAACTACCTTGAATAGTTAATAATTGGTGTTACCGAAATCACGTTAATTTTTTTAGTAATTTCCGTTCTAACTCTTTCTTTAGTCTAGCAAGTTCAGTCTGCAAACTCAAAGGATCAAGTGTGTCGTGTATAGCTTTCAGCTTTTCTTTAGCTTTGGTTGATACAGTGGTTTGTTCCAGTACCCGAACAAAAGCTGTCTTAGCTATTTTTTCATATACACGGTGCCACTTCGCACCAACCCGAGTTTTCGATACCATCCGACGGATCGGACGAAAATGGTTATGAATTAAACAAGCGACCCTGAGTATCTCACGAGCTAACTCAACTACTGAATAATCATCTAAACGAACATAGCCTAGGTGTCGACGGGAAATACTATTGTTACGTTCTTCGATACACACATTGTCATTCTTTTTATTAGGTTCTGACCTCGTCATCGCGATGCTATGGCTTTGAGTCCAGCGATAGACATGATTGTTAATGAACTCATTACCAGTATCAGGATGCAGTTCACAGAGTTTAAATGGTAGTCGTGACACTACGGTCTCTATACTCTCACGAGTCGCTTCCTGACCTTTGTTCCACTGGGCCGTGTATTCACTCCAATAGGTAGCAAAATCAACAATACCAAGGCTGTATACCATGTCTCCAGATAATAAATCACCACAATGGACGACTGTGTCGGTTTGAGCGTAGCCTGGTGGTAATCGTGTCCAGGTGTGACTTTTGCGAATTGGTATCAAGAGAGCGACAGTCGAGGGTTTGGTAGTGCTGTATCCACGGAGTGTATTCTCTTTAATTCTGAATGACTGTACTCGGTTCTTGAGTGTACCTAAGCTGATAGCTCTTAGCTTTCCGGTAGCCACGTCACCATGGGTCCAACTTCGGTTGGCTTGATAACTTTGGATATAAGTACCAATCATTGGGTGCACGGTTTCAGCACAGGGGTACTCCATACACTCCCACACCTGGTAGATAGCGGCATCAACCTCTTTATCATAGTAGCGAGGACGACCCCGTTTCTTAGCTGGTCTCTTGTTACTACGTAGCTGCAGGGTACGCATACTCCGACCGATTGACTTAGGGTGCAGTTTAGTGGTCTTTGCTAATTCAACGGTCAACTCTCCTCGTTTGGCTTTATTATCTCTGGAATCCATCCACGCTTGCAGATGGGCTGCTAAAACTTCGTGTTTTGTTGCCATATTCATGATGGTGATACGGTAACAGTTGTTATTATCTATCCATAGGGGTTTGGGTAACAGTTTTATTTATCTATAGCGGTTAGTTTGCTCACTCTGGCCTTGGATGATACACTCGATAATGATTATGGACCACGAGGCGTTATTGGTCACTCTATTCTTTACCTTCATGCTGGGAGCGGGGGTTGGTTTCTATTTAGCAAAGTTTTTATTCTAGAAGTTTATTAACGGATTAAGTTTAATCCTAATGTTTGAGCCTATGTTGCGAATAATTAAAGGGGGCCTATTTCTCATCGTAGTAGGATTGTTGCCTAGTATAGTAGTGGCCCAAGAAGTCCATCAAGAGTTTCAAGAACTAATAAAGGCCGAAGTGCTTGAGGTAGTGTCTGAGTATGATCGGGACATTACTGGTACAAAAACTACTGCCAAGGTACAAGAGCTCAGGATTGTACTTAAAGAAGGGAAGCGGGCCGGAGAAGTAGTGCCTTTGGAAAATGATTTAGTGAAACTAGAGGTGGGCGATAAAATTTTTGTGAATCACCTAGAAGCGATTGACGGTAGTGTGTATTTTACCTTTAAGGATATTGAGCGACGGGGACCACTCTTCCTACTCATTGCTATCTTTATTGGTCTGGTGATTTGGTTATCGGGAATGCAGGGAGTACGAGCAGTTATAAGCTTAGGCATAAGTTTTGGGGCCATTCTATTCCTACTCATTCCAGCACTATTGGCTGGGTACTCGCCAGCGCTAGCTAGTCTCGTTATTGCAGGGTTGATTCTTTGCTGCACGTTGTTCTTTACTCACGGCTTTAAGCCAAGAGTGGTTATTACTTTCTTCGGTACCTTTGGTGCTGTACTGGCGACTTGTATAATCGCTTGGATTTGGGTGAATTGGATGCGGTTTACGGGCTTTGCTGACGATTCGGCAGTTTATCTAAACTTTGCCACTGGTGGCACGGTTGATTTGGCAGGATTGTTGCTCGGCGGAATTATTATTGGACTACTTGGGGTGTTAGATGATGTATCTATCACTCAGGCATCGGTGGTGCAAGAACTAAAAGGCGCCAACCCCTCGCTTGGGTTTAGAGAATTATACAAACGAGCACTACGAGTGGGACGTGATCATGTGGGATCTTTGGTAAACACACTGGCGCTGGCTTATGCCGGAGCCTCTTTACCTTTGATTTTGCTGTATTCATATTCAGATTCGCCACTTATGGTCATTGTGAATCAAGAAGTTATCGCCGCTGAGATTATTCGTATTGTGGTGGGGAGTATCGGCCTCATTTTGGCCGTACCACTTACCACCGCTATCGCTGCTTGGTACTTTAAGGATAAGGTGGTTGATCAAAATGATGATCATGGACATAGTCACAGCCACAGTCATAGTCATAGTCATAGTGATGAGCTTGTTTCGTCTAAGGAAAAACCGGCAGAGCATAAGCATGACCATAAAAAAGATCATCACTTTGATGAGCAAGGAACAAAGAAGCATACCCACATCCACTAAGTTGTTAAGACTGTTGTATAATTAAGTCAGATTTTGGTAATTACTTAATAGGTTAATTTTAAATTTATGAAAGAGTTTATTGCAGAGTTTAAGGCCTTTGCTATGCGCGGTAATGTGGTTGACCTGGCCGTGGCCGTGGTGATTGGAGCGGCCTTTGGCAAGATCGTTTCATCATTGGTAGAAAATATTGTTACGCCACTGATTGGAATATTGTTAGGAGGAGTCAATTTTACCGACTGGGCTTTTACACTAGGGGAAGGGGAAGATGTAGTGGTGTTATCCTATGGGGTTTTTATCCAGAGTGTTTTTGATTTTATAATTATCGCACTGGCCATTTTTATAGTAATCAGATTGCTCAGTCGATTACATAAAAAGGAAGAGCAAGCGCCAGTGGCGGAGAAGGTAGTAGAGCCTTCAGAAGAAATAAAGCTCTTGCGGGAGATTCGTGATAGCTTAAGACGCTAATGGAATTAGCGAGGCAAGAAAAAACTAGACGAAGTCTAGTTTTTTCTTGCCCGAACACAAGTTTTTCCTTGACGACAGTTGACTCTAAATGCGGACTTATGACAAAACCACATTCCGGACTTAGTTATCCACATCATTATCCGCCACAGATATTATAACAAGCTTGTTTTAAGCCAATTAACGAAAAATAAGCCTTTTCTAAAAAATGTTATTATCTAATCACGCACGAGTTTCTCCACCGTGTGTCGGGGGTAACTAGACACTTTCTCCGTGAGCCATCTAGGTGGCTGGCGTAGGGTGTTTATAGCCCCCCCAATATCTTTCTTAAACCTAATCAACGCACAAAGCCTATACAACTTTGTGTATACCACCACCGATTACGTTTGTGAGAGATATCTTTGAGAAGCATTTTAGTAGCTTGTTAGTAGTTGAGGTATGGACATCAAAAATATTCGTAAGCGCGATGGTTCGATTCAGCCATTCAATATCGAAAAAGTACAAAGTGCCATTTTGAAAGCATTGTACGAAACACAAGAAGGAGAGGTGACTGACGCCAAAAAAGTCGCCGACCTTACTTTGCAAAAAACCATTGCTATGTGTACACAGGCAGCGGTAGCTCTGCCTGATGAGCCGGCTGCGCAAAAGTGTGTCGATGGATATCCAGCCGTGGAAGAAGTGCAAGACTTAGTCGAGCAAGCTTTGATGGAGCTTGGCTATTTTGAAACTGCCAAGGCCTATATCATTTATCGTAATAGTCGAAAGAAGCTACGCGAGCGTGATATTTTTAAGGCACGAGTCAACCTTAAGCCCTACGAATATCCAGAGCTTTACGAATACACCAATTCAATCCGGCACTCATACTGGATTCATACTGAGTTCAACTACACTAGTGATATCAATGATTTTCACGTCAATGTGACTGAAGGTGAGCGAATAGCGATTAAAAATGCCATGCTAGCGATTGCTCAGATTGAAGTATCCGTTAAGACTTTCTGGGGTGATATTTACAAAAAAATGCCCAAGCCAGAAATTGGCTCGGTGGGGGCAACTTTTGCTGAAAGTGAGGTAAGACACGCTGATGCTTATTCTCACCTCCTAGAAATCTTGGGCCTCAATCAAGAATTTGAGCGAGTAAAAGACATACCGGTAATTCAAGAGCGCATCAAGTATCTAGAAAAAACTATCAAATTGGCGCAGACCGATGAAAACCGTCAATACATGCACTCCGTATTGCTTTTCTCACTGTTTATTGAACATGTATCGCTCTTTTCTCAGTTCTTGATTATTATGTCATTCAACAAGCATCGTAATATCTTCAAAGGTATTAGTAATGCGGTCGAAGCCACTTCTAAGGAAGAACAGATTCACGGTATGTTTGGAATTGATGTGATTAATATCATTAAGAAGGAGCATCCAGAATGGTTTGATGATGCCTGCAAAGAAATGATAATCAAGGCTTGCGAAGAAGCCTATGAGGCAGAGAGTAAGATTATTGATTGGATCTATGAGGGAGGAGAACTAGACTTCTTGCCATCGACCAACGTGAAGGAGTTTGTTAAAAACCGTCTCAATAATTCCCTGGCCTCAATTGGCTTACCACGTATCTTTGAAGTCAGCGAAGCTTTGCTCGAAGAAACTGATTGGTTTGATAACGAAGTGATTGCGACCAAGCATGTCGACTTCTTCCATAAACGTTCCATCAATTATAATAAGCGAAGCTCCAGTGTGACGAGTGAAGATTTATTTTAATTTACTAGATTACATAAAGATAAGTAAGATATGGACTCATGGTACTGGTTGAACGAAAATAGTCGCGGTTTTCTCGCTCGAGGTTATTTGGGGGAAGGGCAGACGCCAGAGCAAAGAATTAGAGTCATAGCCGACACGGCCGAGAGATATCTTGGACGTAAAGGCTTTGCTGATAAGTTCTATGACTATATGGGCAAGGGCTGGATTTCGCTCGCTTCACCGGTGTGGTCAAACTTTGGCAGTAACAAAGGCTTACCAATTAGTTGCTTTGGTTCTTATGTAGCGGATAACATGGGTAGTATTCTCTACACTAATGCCGAAGTGGGTATGATGAGTAAGTTTGGCGGTGGTTGTTCTGGCTATATGGGGGCTTTGCGGGGACGGGGATCTAGTATCTCTGATAACGGGCAATCTTCTGGGGCGGTTCATTTCATGCAGCTGTTTGAGACATTGGTGGATGTAGTTAGTCAGGGTTCAGTGCGACGAGGGCATTTCTCCCCATACTTACCAGTAGAGCATCCAGATATTTTAGAATTTCTCGATATTGGTACCGAAGGTAACCCAATTCAAAAGCTCACCCATGCTGTCACTGTGACAGACAAGTGGATGGAGGAGATGGTGGCTGGTGATAGTGAAAAGCGAGCGATTTGGGCGCGGGTAATCCAGCGTCGGGGTGAGATGGGGTACCCGTACATCATGTTCACCGATACAGCCAATAAAAACACAGTGGACGTTTACAAAGAAAAAGGTCTCACTATCTACGCTAGTAACATGTGTAGTGAGATTATGTTACCTTCTAACGATCTCTGGTCCTTCGTTTGTTGTCTTTCTTCGATCAACCTACTTCATTATGATGATTGGAAAGATACCGATCTCGTTGAGACCATGATTGCTTTTCTGGATGCGGTGATGGAGGACTTTATCAAAAAGCTTGAAGCGATGCGTGATCATAAGGATCCAGAGAAGCGCCTGGGCTTTACTTTTATGGAGCGAGCGTACAACTTTGCTAAAGCTAATCGCGCTTTGGGTCTTGGTGTACTTGGGTGGCATTCACTCCTCCAATCCAAGCAACTAGCCTTTGAAAGTGAGGAAGCGCAAAAGATGAATGTAGAAGTTTTCCAAAATATCAAGGAGAAAGCCGACCAGGCGAGTAAAGACTTGGCCAAAGAATTGGGTGAGCCAGAGGTACTAAAGGGTTATGGCCGACGCAACACCACGCTCTTGGCGATAGCCCCAACTACTTCTTCGGCTTTTATCTTGGGACAGGTCTCGCAAGGCATCGAACCAATATGGTCTAATTGTTACGTTAAGGATGTGGCCAAGATGAAGGTAACCATCAAAAACCCGACTCTTCAAGCACTCTTGGCCGAAAAAGGAAAGGACAGCAAAGTAACCTGGGACAGTATTCGAGATGCGGATGGTTCAGTGCAACACCTAGACTTTTTGACCGATCAAGAACGAGCTGTCTACCGAACTTTTGCCGAAATCGATCAATCAGCCGTAATCAAGCAGGCGGCTGATAGACAGGTCTATATCGACCAGGGTCAGTCACTCAATATTATGGTGGAACCAGATACACCGGTTAAGGATATTAATCAGCTGTATATTCAAGCTTGGAAGCAGGGAATTAAGTCTCTTTACTACCAGCACAGTATGAATGCCGCCCAGCAGATGGTGCGCAAAAAGTTGGCCGCAAACGCGAAGGAAGCCGGTAAATAATGATAAAGATAGACGGGCCCCTGTGGGGCCCGTCTATCTTTATCTACCCACCGATACTTGCACACTTTTTTTCTTGGGGTTACGATGTTTAATACCTCAAGCCATAGGGGCAAGAGGAGAAACCAAGTACACAGTGGAGTGAGATTTATGGGAAACAAAAACTTGACCGCCGGCGATTTTTGCAGTGGTCTTCCAAATGATGAGAAGAGGGCCTTGCGAGAAAGCAAGAAGTCGGTCCCCGGACCGGTAATCTCGACCGGTACCGATACCAGTCACCTATCGACGTCGAGGGCAGTCAGTCAAGCGCAGTGCCAACCCGGCGAGATGCGTCATGGCTGGCATCCCAATCTGAAGAAGTAGGACTAACTACCCGCTGGTCCAATCAAAAAGAAGCCGCGCGCAACCCGCCGGCTTTTCGTTTTTTTTTGTTGACAATTAATCTGGTGGGGGTTAGTCTTTTAACGGTTTGCAAGGTGAACCAATGTTTAACTCAGAAAAAGGAGCGTCCGTGTCGTTGAGCCAAAGTGGTCGTCCAGGAACTCGTGGTGGTGATATGCAGTGGAAGGAGAAGAAGAAGCCACCACACAAGAGTTCACAAGGCTTAGATGCTTTGAACGGAAGTGCCAGTCAAGAAGAAGACGAAAAACCTTGGATCAAACAGCCAGTCTGTAAGGTCTGTGGTAAAGCCTGCCGTGGTTTTTATGGTCGCTGGGGCGACTCAGGTACCTGCAACTTGGACTGCGAGAAGGAAGAAGTAAGGAGACAGAAAGGCAATTGCGTCCAATAAATTAACGCGCTTGCCCACAAGGCGGTCCCCGGACCGCCTTTAGCTTGCCCGGTAATTCACAGTCGAGCTTTTATTTCAGTAGTAGTTAGTGGGAGGTCAGTGTATGATAGGGATGTAAATAACGGCGAGCAGGGACTACGTATCGCGACTACGCAGTCCCCGCCCGCTGTTTTTTTGTTCTTTATTTAGCTCAAATTTGCTATAGTTTTGATTATTATGCGTTTTGTTTTTTTAGTTAGCTTATTAATACTACTTTTTAGTGTTACTAGCTATTGGTATCAAGCGACAGCCCATATTTGTCCAACCCCGATTACTTATCGGTTAGGGGAAATAGATGGACGTTTTGGTCTTGCTCCGGAGGTGGCTCTGGAGGCAGCCACGACGGCGGAGGCATTGTGGGAAGATGCTCTTGGGCAAGATTTGTTTGTTTACGATGAGCAGTCAGACTTTGCGATTAACTTTATTTATGATGAGCGTCAACAACGAGCACAAACTGAAGAAGAATGGCAAATTAGTCTTGATAGCAAGGAAAAGTATAATCGAGACCTAATTGAGCAAGTAAAACAACTAGGACAAGCGTACGAAGGTCTACAAGTTGATTACAATGAAGAAAGAGCTAGCTACGAACGCCGGTTAAACGCCTATAATGAAGAAGTTGAACGTTATAATGACGAAGGCGGGGCTCCTAGAGAAGCCTACACTATGCTTCAAGTCGAAGCCAAGGAGTTGTCTCATGAGCTTAAAGAGCTTATGGAGTTTGAATCACAGCTTAAATCCAAAGCTGAGGAAATTAATCGCTTGGGTGAAGAAGGAAATGAAAAAATTACTGCCTACAACGCTGAAGTCTTGGAGTACAATGCCATGTTTGGAAATATTGAAACTTTTACCCAAGGCGATTTCGAACGAGAAAGGATTAACGTCTACAAATTTACTACTCCCGAAGAACTGACTGCCGTCTTGACTCATGAGTTTGGCCACGCGTTAGGTTTGGGGCATGTTGAGGGAGAGGGTTCCATAATGTATTATTTAATGACAGAGCGTGGTAGTTCATCACTCTCAGAAACAGATAAAGAAGCATATTATCTAACTTGTGGTACAGAGACTACTTTGGCACAAAAAGCTCGGCGGTTTATTAGAGAGTTATTAGCAGAGATTTAAATTATTTATATGGATACAAAATTTTTTAGTATAAAGAGTAATCAGATTCTAGGTTCGTTAGCCCTACTGATGTTTGTCATAGCCTTGGGTATGTACTCTACATACACCTGGAAGCAATCCGAGTATATGAATTCAGGACCAACCACTATATCAGTAAATGGAACTGGTGAGGTTATGGCGGTGCCAGATGTGGGAGAGTTTAGTTTTTCAGTTGATGCGGAAGGAGCCGACGCCACTACTGCCCAGGCCGAGTCAGCCAAAAAAATAAATAGTATATTGGCTTATCTCGAGGAACAGGCAGTTGAGGACAAGGACGTCAAGACTGAGTATTACAATCTGTATCCAAAGTATCGTTGGGAACAAAAGTCCTGTGCCGTTGGTACATATTGTCCAGGTGAACAAGTACAAGATGGTTTTGAGGTAAACCAAAATGTTCGGGTAAAGTTGAGAGCTGTCGACAAGGCCGGCGATTTGATTGCTGGCGTAGGTGATTTAGGGGCGACCAATATCAGCGGTTTGGCCTTTACTATAGATGACGAGACTACACTTAAAGACGAGGCGCGCACTAAGGCTATTGCCGATGCTAAAGACAAGGCTGAGCTCCTATCTGAACAACTAGGAGTAAAGATTGAAAAAATGGTTGGTTATTATGAAGAGGAAGGTTATCAACCAAGACCATATTACGGTATGGGCGGAGATGCTAAGTTAATGATGGATGAGGCTAGTGTTGCACCAGAGATGCCAACTGGTGAAAACACCATCACAAGTCGTGTAACCATAACCTACCAAGTAAAGTAATTACTGAATTTTTGAGATAAAAACCAAACACCTCCTTAAGGAGGTGTTTGGTTTTTTTGTGCTAAGATAAATTTGCTATGAACTACGCAAAAGTTGATGACAAATATCTTGTCCGGATTGAAAAGGGTGAGTTAGTAGTTGAAGTACTGACAAATTTTTGCCAGAGGGAGAAAATAGCAAATGGCACCTTTACCGGTATTGGGGCAGTAGAATGGCTCAAGTGTGGGTATTATGACCTACCGGAAAAGAAGTACTATTTTACTGAATACGATTCGTTGGTCGAGGTGGTGTCGCTGACCGGAAATATTATGTTGAAGGACGGACAGCCGTTTGTGCATGTTCATGGCGTATTTACCGATACCAAAAATCAAGCTTTTGGCGGACATATTGTAGATATGCGTGTTGGGGTGGTCTTAGAAGTAGTGTTGGTACCACTAACATCGTCGTTTTCGCGAGAGCTAGATGAAAATATTGGTTTGGCTTTGATTGACTTACCCTTAAACGACCGGTTACCGGGTTGTGCTTTTGACAATGACTTTCAGGTAAAACTTTGACAGACAACTAAATATCAGTATAATGATCGTAATCCGCCCTAGAGGCGTTTTTATTTTGGTAAAATAACCGTATGAGCAATTTAAGTAATTATTTACGCGAGACAGTGAGTGAGATGAAGCAAGTGAGCTGGCCTAGTCAGAAGCAGGCTTTCATGTACACCATATTGGTGATTGTGATATCTGTTTTCGTATCCTTTTTTCTTGGCGCCTTTGACTTCGCTTTTACTGAAGGAATAAAGTTTATCGTTAGTCGCATTTAATCATCCCTAAATAAATAACTATGGCCAAACAAAAAGGTACAGGCGAAAGGCATTGGTATGCCATTCATACCTACTCGGGATACGAAAATGCGGTTACTCGTAATCTCAAGCAACGCATCGACTCACTCGGCATGAACGATAAGATTTTTAATGTAGTTGTACCGACCGAAAAAAAGATTCGCGTCAAAGGTGGCAAGCGTGTAGTCGAAGAGGAGAGAATCTACCCAGGGTATGTATTGGTGGAAATGATTGTAGACGAT
This sequence comes from uncultured Candidatus Saccharibacteria bacterium, assembly GCA_964425625.1. Taxonomy (GTDB): domain Bacteria; phylum Patescibacteriota; class Minisyncoccia; order Phycocordibacterales; family UBA918; genus OLB19. The sequence continues at coordinate 44,702 of CAYRMI010000003.1, forward strand.
GAGTCTTGGTATGTAGTGCGCAACACTCCGCGCGTAACAGGGTTCGTGGGTAGCGGTACCCAACCAGTGCCACTGACTCCAGCTGAGTACAGTGCTTTGATGGAGCGTATGTCAACCGATACCGTCAAGCATAAACTTGATTTTGCGCCGGGCGATATCGTCACCATCGTCGATGGACCATTCAAGGAACTAGAAGGACGAGTCGGAGAGGTGGATGAAAAGAGTGGTAAGGTCAAGGTATTGGTCTCGATGTTTGGACGAGAGACGCCTGTCGAGCTCGACTTCCTCCAATTGAAAAGAGTTTAAACAAGCGAATAACTTTGTCGGTACGAAATTTTTCTCAGTCATCGTAGTCGTCTACGTCTTCTTCGAAAAATTTCTAACCTCCTCGTTCTTCATCTTGTTAAAACTCTTTTAAACAAGTAGATGATCTACGGAGACAGAAACAGGGCGCCGGCATAGCCGGCGCCCCATTTGTATTGCCAAATAACCCTTTTTCTTGTAGGATACGCAGGCTTCAAGTAGGGAACTGTTTATGGAACAGGGTCCGAAAATAAATTAATAAAATCACACTATGGCTAAGAAATTAGTAAAGAAAATCAAAGTTCAGGCCACGGGTGGTAAGGCTACCCCAGCCCCACCTTTAGGACCAGTACTAGGACAGGCCGGTATCAATATCGGTGAGTTCGTTAATCAATTCAACGAACAAACACGAGATCGTATGGGTCAGGTAGTACCGGTAGAACTTTCAGTTTACGATGATCGTACTTTTACTTTCATCACCAAAGTTTCACCAATGTCACGTCTTATTCTTAAGGCACTTGGTAAGGACAAGGGTTCAAGTAAGAATGCCGTATCAAAAGTCGGTACGCTTACGCAAGCTCAAATCAAAGCCATTGCCGAAGAAAAGATGCCAGACCTCAACGCCGCTTCACTAGAAGCCGCGATGAAGACTGTGGCAGGTACAGCTCGAAGTATGGGCGTGAACGTGGAATAAATCCACGTTCACGAAGGTTCTCGATAGATTATGATTCGCCGGCTGGCGGAGAAGTAATCTATCATAGAACCTAAACAGTTTCTGTTAAGAAATGAACGTGGAATAAATCCACGTTCACGAAGCTTTTGAGCTCTTTTATGAGCGATAACGATGTAAAAGAGCCAAAAGGCTAGAATATTCTGGGGGGTATTCTAGAAGGTTGCCAGTCATTTTGAAAAAGTGGAGATAACCTGTACTGCATCTGTAAGATGGACAGCTTCTGTTAGAAGTAAATGTAGAGGCAGAATAATCTACGAAAAACAAAAAACCAGCAGTCATTAGGGACTGCTGGTTTTTTGTTTTGCACCTCTCTAGTTAATTGTTACTATGATAAATATGCTATTTATTCCCGTAAAGACCAGTATCTTAAAGCCACCACAGGCGGACTTGCTCCCGGTGCTTAAAAAGCACCTGCCTGCTTTACAGGAAAAGGACGTTGTACTTTTCAGTTCTAAGGTGGTCGCTATTCATGAAGGAAGGACCGTACCGATGGCGGAGGCCAATAAACAAGATCTAATTAAAAAAACGTCCGACCTTATAATTCCTCGACCACATTGGCCGTCTCCGCTTACTGTCGCGCACCACGCATTTATTGGGGCTGCTGGCATTGATGAAAGTAATGGCGATGGCTACTATGTTCTTTTGCCGGAAGATATTTTTGCTTCGGCCAAGAGTCTCCACGGTTGGCTTCGGTCTGAATACAAATTAAACGAACTCGGGGTAATTATTACCGATAGTCACTCGGTGCCTTTTCGGTTCGGAGCAACCGGCATAGCGCTGGGTTGGTGGGGAATAGAACCAATCGAAGACTGTCGTGGCCGGATGGATTTGTTTGGGCGAATTATCCAATATGAAAGATCAAACCTAGTCGACGGCTTAGCTGCCGGAGCCAATGTCCTCATGGGTGAGGTTGATGAGTGTACTCCAGTAGTAATCGCGCGAGATGTGCCTCGCATGAGGTACACCACAGTCGATACTAGAGAAAAACTCCTGGTCCCATTTAAAGATGATACTTTTCGTGTTCTCTATGAGATGTATTTGCCGGAGGAAAATTAAACCTTATAGCTTTCTGGTTTTAGTCTGTCTAAGAATTTCGCCTCTTGTAGTCAATCCATTGGTAGGAGAGATTGCCACTTTCCTCGGGATTATATTCTTTGGTCGGGATAAAGTCTTGGGAGAAATCCGGGAAAAAAGTATCACCATGAGTGTCACCATCGACTAGGGTGACATGGAGACGATCAACGTAAGGTAGGGCCTCTTTGTACAATTCTGCCCCGCCCCCGATATGGATTTCACTAGGATGTTCACTTTGCGCAATAGTGAAAGCAGCCTCTAGTGAATTAGCAATTTGCACACCAGGGTAAGTGTAATTTGGGTTACGCGTAATGACGATATTTTTTCGCCCTGGTAGTGGTTTGCCGAGTATGGCGATGATGGATTCAAAGGTTTTTCGCCCCAGAATAATCGGGTGTCCTAGGGTTAGCTCTTTGAACCGCTTTAAATCCGCTGGTATATGCCACAATAGCTTGTTTTTGTAACCAATGGCTCGGTTTTTTCGACTCATCGCTACTACTATGACTACTGGGATTGAGGATTTTTCCATGGGTGTCATTATGCCACAGGGAGAAGTGTCTGTCTTTTGCCACGATTTGCCGAAGTCACGTATAATACAGAGATTATGGCTCACTACGAAATTGAAATTAAAAGTCTCCTTGGGGAGAAAGATAAAGCCGAGGCCTTAAAAGCTAAGATGTGTGCGCTTGATCCAGCTACTGCTTGTACTTCAAAAAACGTCCAACTCAACCATTACTTTGCTGGTGGAGATATTAAGCAATTATTTACCGCGACTAAAAATTTATTTTCTGCCGCTGAGCAAGTTAAGTTTGCCAAGATAGTAGAACTTGGTACAGATTTCTCTGTCCGCACTAGACAACGTGATGACGAAGTCTTGCTCGTAGTCAAAGCTTCATTAGATGGTGGAACTAGTGCCAACACCGTATCACGACTAGAGTTTGAAGAGCCGGTGAATCTTACTTTGGAGGCTCTAGATGCACTGCTCCTTGAGGCCGGCTATGCTTACCAGGCCAAGTGGTCACGGGAGCGTGAGGAGTACCTCTACAAAGGGACGACGGTTTGCATTGATCGCAATGCCGGCTATGGTTACTTGGCTGAGTTTGAAAAAGTAGTAGCTCATGGTGAGGCGGTCGATGGGGTGCGCGCGGAGCTTGAGGCAACTATGGCGGAGCTCGGAGTTAGTGAGCTTCCACAGGAGCGCCTGGCACGCATGTTTGCTCATTACAATGAGAATTGGGCGGATTATTATGGGACAGAAAAAACCTTCGTAATCGAATAAATTTTTTATTTATAATTTTTCATCATATGTTTCTATCTGACGTCGACATCATGAAGGGAGTGCACGATGGCAAGATTATTATTCGCCCGTTTAATGAGTCCCAACTCCAGCTCGCAAGTTACGATGTTACTTTGGGCAACGAGTTTGAGGTAGTGGATAGACACTTGCTTGAGGCTTCTGACCCAGCACGCAAGATTTACCCTACTACCCGCAAAGTAATAATTCCCGATGATGGAGAATTCGTCCTGCATCCAGGCGAGAATGTGCTTGGTAAGCAGCGCGAGTTTATAGGTGTCGATAATGAGCACCTTATCCTCCTCTCTGGCAAAAGTAGCCTGGCCCGCATTGGCTTGGTGGTACACAACACTGCTATGCTCTTCAATCCCGGTCATCACTTTTATCCAACTTTTGAACTAGTAAACAGTAGCAATATTCCGATCATTCTCCGTCCTGGGATGCAAGTGGCTCAGCTACTCTTTGCTAGACTAACTTCACCGACCAGTAAAGATTATATGGGAGAGACTGGGGTGGGGCGCTTTGATGAGAAAAATTCTGATCATTTTGCCGAACCTAAAAAATAATTTAATTATATTTACCATGTCCAAAAAACACCCTGAATACCAGTACTTAGATTTGATGCAAGATATTCTCGATCATGGTTCCGATAAACCACTTTTTTTCAATCAAGTAGTACTGGATGAATACGCTAGCAAAGGGGAAGAACCACCGTTTATTCGGTCGGTCTTTGGCCGACAAATCCGGTTTGATTTGAGTGAAGGCTTTCCTCTCCTTACGACTAAGAAGACATTTTGGCGCGGTATCACTACTGAACTCCTATGGTTTCTTTCCGGTAGTTCAAACATCAAACCACTAATTGATGCCAATAATCATATTTGGGACGAGTGGGCATGGAAGCATTATCATATGTGGGCGAAAGATAACGCACCAGCAGAAGACCTGGAACAGGACGCGTTTATTGCCAAGCTATTAGAGTTACCAGAAAACGACACTTTTGTACAAAAGTGGGGAGACATTATTACTATCTATGGTCGTATGTGGCGACGCTGGCCAGCCAAGGATGGTCGCGAGATAGATCAGCTAGCATGGGCGATCGAAGGACTCAAGACTCGCCCAGAACGTAAGTCGTATGTAGTGAGTGCTTGGAACCCTGACTATATCTATGAGATGGCGAGTGAGGGGCAACATTCGCAGGTGCCTCCTTTCTGTCATACGATGTTCCAGTTTCAGGTGGCCAACGGTAAATTAAACCTCGGTCTCTACCAACGTTCAGGCGATTTATTCCTCGGTGTACCTTTCAATATCGCCAGCTACGCTCTGCTACTGCAAATGGTGTCTCAAGTAGTCGGGATTCCACCCGGCGAGTTTGTCCATACCTTTGGTGATGTGCATATTTATTCCAATCACCTGGAACAAGTGAAAGAGCAATTAACCCGCGAACCAAAACCTTTCCCAACCGTTAAATTGAATCCCAACATCAAGAACATCGATGATTTTACGATGGAGGATATCGAGTTAGTGGGGTACGAGTCCCATCCTTCGCTCAAAGCCCCGATTGCCAATATTGGTGGTTTTATCAAGAAGTAAGGGGTGAGGATCAGACAAATAATGTCCCAAACACAGAAGGAACGCATTATTGTGGCGTGGTCGCATTTGTGATACCGTTTGTTTAATATGAAAAAGACTTTCAACATTAATCTCGATATTGAAAAACTTCCTGAAGGGTACTATGTGGCTACCAGTAAGGACGTGCCAGGTTTAGTGGCTCAAGCTAAGACTTTTGAAGAGGTCGTGGTTATTGCTGAGGATGTAGCAAAAATTTTGCTTCGACAAACAAAATCTGGTACGAGACAGATTAATGACAGGATTTTTTATCCGATCAATGTAACAATTTAGGCTATGGGTAGATTAGCCGGTTTTAAGTATCGAGAGATAATTAAACGTTTGCGCGGTTTTGGCTTTGAATTTTATCGAGAAGCTAAAGGCAGTCATGAAATCTGGTATGCTAGAGAGAACAATCGCTACACCACTATTCCACGCCATCGTGGTGATATGCCAGAAGGTACTCTAAGAGCTATTTTAGGTCAAGCTGGAATCGAGCCGGACGATTTCTTAAAATAGTCAAACCTAATTTGTTATTCATCGAAAAACTTGGATGTGATACAATCTGAGCATTAATTTTTGTACTATGATCTAACGTCACTCGTTCATTTGCGGTTGCATTATTTAACTACTTTTTAGCTATCTAGATATTATGAACGAGTACCAATTCATCAAAGACCAAGATCCAGAAATTTACGCCACGCTTGTCGGGGAAGAGAAACGGGAGCGTAAGGGAGTAGAACTAATTCCAAGTGAGAATTATGTTTCCAAAGCCGTGCGTGAAGCCAATGGCTCAGTCTTTACCAACAAGTATTCCGAAGGCTACCCAGGCCGACGTTACTATGGTGGGCAAGAGTTTACTGACCTGATGGAGACAATCACCATTGAACGAGCCAAGAAGCTTTTCAAAGCCAAGTACGCCAACGTCCAACCACTCGGTGGAGCAGCTGCCAACGTCGCTATGTATTTTGCGCTCATGGAGCCAGGCGATACCGTCTTGGGCATGGACTTAAGTCATGGCGGACATCTGACGCATGGTCACCCGACTACCGCCATCAACAAGGTTTTCAATTTTGTGCGGTACAAGATGAAGGACGTCGATACTGGGGAGATAGACTATGAAGCTCTCCGCCAAGTAGCGCTCGAGCATAAGCCCAAGATTATTTTGGCTGGCTTCTCGGCCTACAGTCGCGAGCTGGATTATGAGAAGTTTGTCGCTATTGCCAAAGAAGTGGGAGCATACACGGTGGCTGACATGGCGCATATCGCCGGTCTCATCGTCGGTGGAGTAGCCAAAAATCCCTTCGATGCCGGTTTTGATGTTATCACTACCACTACCCACAAGACCTTGCGGGGCCCGAGGGGCGGAATGATTCTGGTGCGGGAGAGTGAAGAAATTGCCAAGCGTATCAACAAAGCGGTTTTTCCTGGTATGCAAGGTGGGCCTCATATGAATCAGATTGCGGCTAAGGGAGTAGCTTTTGGCGAAGCACTGACTCCATCTTTCAAAGTCTACGCCGCGCAGATACTCAAAAATGCTAAAGCCATGGAGGTCGTCTTCAAGGCTAATGACGTACGGCTACTTTGTGGTGGAACCGATAACCACCTACTACTCGCTGACGTCTTTGGTTCGCTTGGCATCACCGGGCAAGAAGCCGAGACGGTGCTCGATGAAGTGGGAATCACGCTTAATAAGAATATGATTGCTGACGAGACTCGTACAGCTATGGATCCTTCCGGTATTCGCTTTGGTACTCCGGCCATGACTACTCGCGGAATGAAGGAAGGGGAGGCGACCAAGTTGGCGGAAATCATGATTACTACCATGCAGGCCAAGGACGATACCGCCAAGAAAGCTGAACTACAAAAGGAAGTCCAGGCGCTGTGTGAAGCATTCCCTGTCCCAGAGAAGTTTGTCTAGGTTAGAACCTAAGCAAATGGCACACTTTTGTGTTACCCAGCACAAAATAATCCTTACCGTACAAACAAGTGCGCCTCGTCATATTTTGCTTGGTCGCCTAAAATTGCACTCATTTACTTAGGTTCTACAGAGTTTAAATACAACAAAGCCCACGAACGCAAAGCGGGCGTGGGCATTTCGTACACCTTTATGCTATTAAGAGGAATACCTGCAAGCAGAGTTATCTCAGACCAAAATTCTCCTTGTTGCAGGAATAAATCTTTCCCATCGCCTAGCGACCTAGCGGGGGGGTTATTTAGGGGGTTGTATTTTTCTGATTTTGGGTTATTATCTAATTTGAACTCGTTCTTGCTCATCCGTCTCCTCCTGGCACAGTCCCCTGTGCTTTCCCCGGCCGGTCCCCTCGAGGACCGGCCGTTTTTTTTATTTCTTCTTGCCTGTTACAATAACAGCAGTGAAAGCTCTATCCTCTAATTTTTATAAAGCTAAGCACCTAGTCTCTCATCACTGGCTAACTATTGCCTTCTTGGCTGGGTTTATTACTGACTTAATATTGCTAAACAAGATTGACGACACCTTTGATAATCTTGTTTTGCTCTTGTATGTCATCTTGGCCACTCTTTCCTTAGTGTCTTTTTATGTGTCGGTGGCTGATCGGGGACCGAGCTGGTTGGTACGCTTTTTATCCTGGTCTTCACCGATTGTTATGCAGTATGCTTTTGGTGGTCTGCTTTCTGGTATGCTCATTTTCTATGGACGCAGTGGCGATTTGATTGTCAGTGCCCCGTTCCTTCTGCTTATTATCGTGGTGATGATAGCCAATGAATTGGTAAAGAAACGTTCGGACCGTTTACTTTATAATGTTTCTTTATATTTCATTGGAGTTTTTTCCTATTGTGTACTGATTGTCCCGGTCTGGCTGGGGAAGATGGGTGATGTAGTATTTATCGGTAGTGGTCTTTTGGCAGTCGGGTTGGTGATGTTTGTTATCAAACTTTTAAAGAGAATTGTGCCCAATTATCTAACCATGCAAAAACGCCTATTGGTTTTTAGTATTGGTAGTATTTATGTCTTGTTCAATACTTTTTATTTCTTAAACATTATTCCGCCCATTCCACTATCGCTCAATCAGCTCGGTATCTACCAAATAGTCGAAAAGACGACCGATGGTAACTACCGTATTACTACTGAAGAGAGAAGTTGGTATGAAAAATTACCCTGGTACCCACTTACAGTCCACCCACTCCCGGGTAAGGGAGTCTCTTGCTTTGCTCAGGTATATGCCCCGACTACCATCAAAGCCAAGGTAGTTCAACGCTGGGAATACCAAGACAAAGCTGGGGAGTGGCAACAGCATTATCTTCAGCCTTATGATATATCGGGAGAAAATAGTAATGGCTATCGCGGTTACACCACTATCACCTCACTACATGATGGGAAGTGGCGTTGTAGCGTCGAAAATGAGAGAGGGCAAGTATTAGGCAGGCGTACTTTTACCATCGACTCATCTTCGCCACCCAAGAGCCTCGTGACAGTCATAGAATAATTAGGTATTGTACGAGACATGAAAGAGGTTATTGAATTGGCTATCAAAGAGACTATAAAAGCCCTCGGCCTTCCGGAAGTGGCTTTTGCTATTGATCATCCAGCTGACTTAAGTCATGGCGATTATGCTTCCAACGTGGCGATGGTGTTGGCCAAGCCGGTTGAGAAAACTCCGCGCGCAGTAGCGGAGTTACTTCGCGCGGAGCTAGATGGTCAAATCGAATACGTGGAACGCATCGAGATTGCCGGTCCGGGTTTTTTAAATTTTTATCTCACGCGAGATTTTTTTGCTACTGAAATAGAGCGGATAAATAGTCTCGGTGAAAATTGGGGGAAAGGCATCGACTGGGCCGGTAAGCGAGTTTTGGTGGAATACACTGACCCTAATCCGTTTAAAGAGTTTCATATCGGTCATCTTTTTACCAATGCCGTGGGTGAAAGTATTGCTCGTCTGTTTATGATGCAAGGGGCCGATACACTTTGTATCAATTACCAAGGTGATGTTGGTCGACACGTGGCTTGTTCAATCTGGGGGATGCAAAAACTTGGCCTGTCACCAGTGAGTGATTTTTCGGCCCGTGAATTAGGCAAGGCCTACGCGCTCGGTGCGACTGCCTACCAAGATAATGAGACAGCGCAAGCGGAAATTCGGGCTATCAACAAGGCTATCTATGAGCGTAGCGATGAAGCGATAAACAATCTCTACGATGCCGGTCGCCGAGTTTCCATCGCTTATTTTGAAACTATCTACCAAGTAGTAGATACTACTTTTGATTCATACTTCTTTGAAAGTGAAGTGAGTAGCCAAGGTAAAGAGTTGGTCTTGTCTCATCCCGATATATTTACCGAGAGCGATGGAGCTTATATTTTTAAAGGAGAGGATTACGGACTTCACACTAGAGTGTTTTTAAACAAAGAAGGTCTACCTACTTATGAAGCTAAAGAGTTGGCTCTAGCTAAATTAAAAGAAGAGCGCACTGGTCATTATGATCTCTCTGTAGTGGCTACCGCCAATGAAGTCAGTGAATATTTTAAGGTGCTTAAAAAAGCCATGAGTTTTATCTATCCGGAACTAGCGGAGATGACTGAGCATATTGGACACGGTACGGTGCGACTAAAGACCGGCAAAATGTCTTCTCGGACCGGTGAAGTTATTCCGGCTCTCGATTTTATCGATGAAGTAGCTCAGTCAGCCATCAAAAAAATGGGGGAGAGTGGCCATATACAGCCAGATGAGGTTCTGGCTAGAGAGGTGGCGATCGCGGCTATCAAATATTCGACCTTACGGGGAAATATTTTACAGAATTCCATCTTTGATAAAGACCAAGCCTTGTCTTTTGAAGGAGACTCCGGTCCTTATTTACAATACACCCACGCCCGTATTTGTAGCGTTTTAGAAAAGGCCAGAAGTATCGAGTTGGTTAGCAGTATCCACCTATCACCCGAGGCTCCCTATGCCGTTGAGCGGTTGGTTTATCAATTTCCTGAAGTGGTACAAACCGCCTTGGTCGAAAGAGCTCCACACAAAGTCACTACCTACCTGACTGAACTGGCGGGTGCTTTTAATACTTTTTATGCGCAGGAAAAAATCGTAGACCGCGACGATACTTATGCTCCATATAAATTGGCTATTGCCGAAGCAGTCAAAACCACGCTCAAAAACGGCCTATGGATTTTGGCGATTAAAGCCCC
>CAYRMI010000003.1:54968-74093 GCA_964425625.1 uncultured Candidatus Saccharibacteria bacterium
AAGCAGTCAAAACCACGCTCAAAAACGGCCTATGGATTTTGGCGATTAAAGCCCCGGATAAGATGTGAAATGAACAAATGCCCAAAGGGCATATTGTGAATTTCCGCCAGTAATTTTTCCTCCCAGAAAAATTATCGGCGCACTACCACGAAGTTCCTCATGAGGCTTACCTAGGCCAAACTCCTGGAACACGTTCGCATAACTACTTGGGTTGTGATGTCAGAGTATATTGTGAATTTCGTTCGAGTTTAGCCCTTCCCAGGACAAACTTCTGAAATAATCCAGACCTCATGCTATAATCAAACCATGCTGAAGCAACGAAGAATTAACAAATTTTTTCCTACTTCAGCTCAGCTTGTTTTCCGCCTTCCGGCGGGTTTTTTTTAAGTTCCTTTCATCGGAGGTTGTATGCAACAACTTTGGCTTTTATCGGAAATGGGTGAGCTTGAACCATATAGGAAGCGGTATTTTCCGCATGATTCAGGACCAGCGCTTGAGCGCCTGTTTTATATGGGCATTGAGACCTCGCGATCAGGCCCAGTTTGTCCTTATCGGGCATGGACAAACATAATTTCCGGTTTGAAGTGCGACTGTGAGTTTGCGCATGATTTAGTTCGTTTGCTTGGTCGCAATCAACCCTCCTGTTCCGAACATCGCTGTCCTGTCCGTCAAGTTTTGGCGGATCTGGAAAACTGATGCCCTACGCCACGCCACCTTTGTCGTGGCGTCGTCTTTTTAGCTTGCGACAATCTCTTGAGTGTGTAATATTTCAATTTAGAAGCTCGATGGTCGGGCGAAGGAGTGGCAATGAATGATTTCTTGGACAGAAATATTGAGGAGCACGCTGTGGGATCGGTGATTGGTGGAGTGGTAGCTTTGCCTGATTTTCGTTCAATTTCACTGACTCGGTTGCAGGGACAAGTGTGGCACCTCTACAAAGGTTATATTAGCCTGGAAGCAGTTCGTTTGGCGACCAGGTACTTAGCTCTTCAACAAAACATTAATCTCAAAGGTAGGCTGGAACAACCAGATCAATGTCGGTTAACCTTAGTTTCGGGAGAGAAAGTAAGGGCTACTTTTGCGGGTGGCGTACCTTTCGGCTTTGTTATTTGTGCTCTGGCCTGTTCTTACAACGATATCTTGCCAGTTTCGTACTTGCGCGAAAAAGTGGAGACACTGTGGGACCAAGACGATAGTGTTTTACAGCTATATCATGCAGTGCGGTGTTTGGTAGAGCTCGAGTACTTGGACATTCACAATTATGGCGGAGAAGACATTGATCAATGGTGTTTATCTCTGCCCAGAGAAATGGCCCTCTTGGCTAAGCTCTGCCGCGAGTGAGCCGTTGATAAAGTCTGCTCTAAATGAAACACCGTCCCCAGTGGTCGGTGTTTAAAATTTTCCGTAGTTTTGTTGGGTCATTGCTTTACCTTTTTCCTTATAGTAATATCCGCCAAGACTCCAAAGTGGGGTTGCCTGAAGGAGGACGAATGTCTGGATCTTTTGTACCTGAAACCCTGACGATGACACCGGCTCGCTTTTCTGGCGACGCCTCAGTCAATCTGATTGCTGGCTTCATGATCGGCGTCAGCCTAGACCAGGTGACGCCACCGTGGGTCAATTTTGATTTGATTTTCAGTGAACTTGTTCGCCGGACTTGTCCTAGACATTCAGAACCTGTCCTGCGTAAAGAGACGCAGAAAGCTTTGAAGATCTTGGGTCAGGAGAGGCTCCTTAGTCTCAAGGAGGACGACCAAGGGATGGTCGTCGCCTGTCAATTCATCGTCTAGCCATTGCACTAGACAACGCCGTGCCCATTATCAGGCACGGCGTTTTTACATTTAGACTAAGTAAAACTATGCTATTATGCCCAAAGTACGTCTGATATGCGTACCTTATTATTATGTCTGATACACATATTTAAAATTCATAATTAACGAATTTCTTCGTTAGACTGCCTAAAATATTTTTCAACGTATAAATATACGCCTCAAAAAATTTTAATTGTCTGCCTCGAACTTCATTTAATTTTGTCTTTTAAAAAAATAAACAATTTTATGTCCCAAAAACATCTACGCGAAAATGATACTGTAGTGGTTGAAACAACTAGTGAAAAAAGTGAAGTAGCCCTCCGTGAAGAAAGCATCCAAGCCTTCTGGGCAGAGCATGATATTTTTAATAAAAGTCTACAAAAACCGGCCGGTGCGGAGCCAAAAGGAGATTTTGTATTTTATGACGGACCGCCGTTTGCGACTGGTACCCCACACTACGGTCATATTTTAGCTGGGACGATTAAGGACGCTATTCCGCGCTTTTGGACGATGCAAGGTTATCGGGTTCGGCGTAAGTGGGGTTGGGACTGTCACGGCCTACCCCTCGAGAATCTAATCGAGAAAAAACTTGGTCTTTCCAATAAGCGTGAGATTGAAGAATACGGTATCAAGAATTTCAACGAGCAAGCGCGCGAGGCAGTCTTGGAGTATCGCGATGATTGGAAAAAAGTCGTACCACGCATGGGGCGTTGGGCTGATATGGAAAACGATTACAAGACCATGGACAGTACCTATACTGAGAGTGTGTGGTGGGTGTTTTCGCAGCTACATAAGAAAGGCTTGGTCTATGAAGGTTTCAAGAGTATGCACCTCTGTCCCCGCTGTGGCACAACTCTGTCTAACTTTGAAGTAAATCTTGGTTATAAAGACATCAAAGATATTGCTGTGACGGTGAAATTACCTCTCTTGGATGAAGCGGGAATTAAGACTGATAGCTCATTGTTGGTTTGGACCACTACTCCTTGGACCTTGCCGGGAAACTTAGCCGCTGCCGTCAATCGAGATTTTACTTACGTAAAAGTAAAAGTAACGATAGAAGGGAAAGAGGAACATTTAATTTTAGCTAAAGGTCGTCTCGCTCAACTGGGTGATTTAGATTATGAAATAATAGACGAAATCCCCGGACATGATTTAGTTGGTCAAAGTTACGAGCCACCTTTTCCGTTTTTACCGAAAGAAGATTTTGATGGTAAAGATAAGGCTTGGAAAATCTATCATGCCGACTATGTGGAGCTTGGTGAAGAGGGAACGGGAGCAGTGCATTTAGCACCGGCCTATGGTGAGGAGGATATGGTCTTAGCCAAAGAACATGGCATCCCCATCAAACATCACGTTGATTACGAAGGACGGTTCATGCCGTTTGTGGCTGATTTTGCGAGTAAGTTGGTCAAGCCAAAAGATGATGAAAAATCTGACATTTCACACCTAGATACTGACGTTGAAATAGTTAAAGCACTCAAGGAAAGTGGCAAGCTGTTCAAGAAAGAAAATATCACCCACAGCTACCCTCATTGTTGGCGCGATGATACACCGCTTCTCAATTATGCGACGACGTCATGGTTTGTAAAAGTGACTGACCTCAAAGATGATTTAGTTGAGATAAATAACCAAGTAAATTGGGTACCAGAGCATGTCGGAAGCAATCGGTTTGGTCGGTGGCTTGAAGGTGCCCGCGATTGGGCTATTTCTCGTCAACGTTACTGGGGTGCTCCGTTACCGATTTGGCGCAATCCAAAATCCGGCGAGTATAAAGTCTTTGGCTCGTTAGCAGAGCTACAGGAATACGTGCCCAAGAGTGGCAACAAATATTTCTTAATGCGTCATGGTGAGGCGGTGAGTAATTTAAACAGTAGCATCTCAGTTCTAAAGGGTGCACCAGATCAGTTAACTGAGTTGGGTATCAAACAAGTAGAAGAGTCGGTCACACAACTGAAGGATAAAAAAATTGATTTAATCTTACATTCAGGGTTCTTGCGTACCAAAGACACCGCTTTGAGTCTAGCCAAGTCTTTGGGGTTGATGGCAGAACAGGTGATAGAAGATGAGCGTTTGGTAGAACTAAATACCGGAGTTGACCTAAATGGTAAACCCTGGTCGGAGTATTACGCGCTATTTGCGAGTGAACAAGCTGCTTTTACGACAGAACTAGAAGGTCGAGAGAACCGTCAGGACGTGGTGCGTCGAGTTGGACGATTACTTTATGAATTAGAGAAAAATTATAAAGACAAGAACATTGTTATAGTCGGTCACGCCAGTTCACTTTTTGGCTTGAGAGTGGTAGCGGGAGGACTCGATGTAGAAGAAGCTATTGATTTGAAAAAATCCGAAGGCTTCATGGCTAATGCTGAGATACTAGAATTACCTTTTGCCTCGCTGCCTCACAACGACAATTATGAACTGGATTATCACCGACCTTACATAGATGATATTGAACTCTTCGATACTGATGGTACTAAGCTGGTACGTGTTCCGGAGGTGTTTGACTGTTGGTTTGAGAGTGGAGCTATGCCCTATGGCCAACATCATTATCCGTTCAAGAAAACTGAGGAATTTAATCCAGAACAAGGGATTGGTTTCCCGGCTGATTTTATTGCTGAGGCTCTAGACCAAACCCGAGGCTGGTTTTATTCTTTGCTAGTGATTGGCACCGGCTTGTTTGGCATCTCGCCGTACAAAAACGTCATCGTGACTGGCTTGGTGCTGGCCGAAGACGGGAAGAAGATGAGTAAATCTCTCCGCAACTATCCCGACCCTATGGAACTAGCCGACCGAGTGGGAACTGATGCTATGCGCTACTACTTACTATCTTCACCGATTATGCGCGCGGAAGATCTCAACTTCTCCGAAAAAGAGGTCTTGGATTTACAGCGCAAAAACATTGGTCGCCTGCACAACGTACTGGCTATGTATGAAATGTTTGCTGACGGGACCAAGGCCTCTGCTGATTCAACACATCTCCTTGATCGCTGGATTATTGCCCGACTAAACCAATTGATTAAAGACTCAACCACCGGTTACAAAAATTATGAGCTTGATAAAGCCACACGACCACTAGCCGATTTCATCGACGATCTTTCTGTCTGGTATCTACGACGCAGTCGAGATCGCTTCAAAGAGGAAACAAATTTTGTGGCCTCTACTTCGTTGCGGGTTCCAGTTGAAACTTCCGCCGTAGCAGTTAGTACGTCTACAGTTTCAACTTCCCCGCGCCTCGTAGCTGGCACTCAAAATTTGCTTCCCCTTTCTGGTAAGGTAGAGGCTTTAGGGACACTTCGCTTTGTCCTGCGCGAGGTAGCCAAGGTCATGGCTCCCGCTATGCCATTTTATGCCGAGTATCTCTACCTAGCGGTGCGTGAAGAGACAGAAGCTCAAAGTGTGCACTTGGCGCGTTGGCCAGAGGGAGGGTTAGTGGATGAGACCCTGCTAGATCAAATGGCTAAAGCGCGAGCGATTGTAAACGAGGCTCTGATGTTGCGCACGCAAGCTGGTATCAAGGTTAGGCAACCACTGGCTTCTCTTAAGATCGCTGATGATAATAAAGAAAAAATTGGTTGGGATGAATATCTCTCTGTGATTGCTGACGAGGTTAATGTTAAGTCAGTGACAATGGTGCCAAGTAGTGAAATACCAGGGTCATTGGCACTTGATACAGTGGTTACTCCTGAGCTCAAACAAGAAGGGGAGGCGCGCGACTTCATGCGTGGTGTGCAAGAAAGGCGCAAAGCCGAAGGCTTTGCGCCTCAAGACAGAATCGATTTGCTAGTGCAAACTGATATTCAAGCAGAAGAAACCCTAACTAAATTTGCCGATATTATCAAAAAGACTATTGGCGCCAATAATATAATCTACGATGCTAACTCAGGCGATGAATTTGTGGCTGGCAGTTACACCTATCGCGTGACGCTCAAAAAAATCTAATGTCTCATGCTGTGTATACAACCGACGCGTTAGTGTGTGGGGCGTACAATCGCAACACCGCTGACCGTTCATACACCTTATTTACCAAAGAAGCCGGCATGCTCCAAGCCGAGGCCAAGAGTGTGCGAGAGGAGCGTAGTCGCCAGCGCTTTGCCTTACAGGAATTTTCCCGGATTCGGGTATCTTTGATAAAAGGCAAACACACGTGGAAAATCGGGAGTGTAGAGAGTCAGCAAAATGATTATCATGAAGCTACCTCGCGTGAAGCACGCGGTAGTGTGGTGGTTATTTATCGAACTCTACGTCGCTTTATTCAAGGTCAAGAAGCTTCACCCGAGTTGTTTGATTTTTGTTTGGAGTCACTTGATGTGGTGGTAGGGGAAGTAACCAATCGCTCTTTTGTTGAACTGTATTGTCAGGTTCAGATTTTGCTACAACTTGGCTATATCGATAGTGCTTCTTTACCAATTGAACTAAAAGAGACTTCAATCTTTACGCTAAACTCAAAGTATTCGCCCCAAGCAATGCGTGTTCTTGAGTCTCTACTTAAAGAAGCGACTTTAAACAGCCATCTGTAGTCAAACTAAGATGGGTGATATACTTAGCCAATATCTATATCTATGCCGGTTATTAAAGATCAAGAAAACATTGATGAATTGCGTAAGCGCTTATACGAGCGTGGCAATAAGACGGAAGAACTAAAACGTCACCAACTTACCCCGCGAGAGATAGAAGTATCCAGAGGCTGGAGTACTGTGCCTGACTCTATTTCTACCCTTGCCCCTTCAGTAGCAGAAGAGTCAGTGGCTACTACACCAGCGCTGGTTACTGAGCCTAGTCCGACTGAGGCCACTAATACGGCAGAGACAGTATCGGTCGAACCGACTACCACAGCTAAACCCAAGCGTCGTTATCGTATGGTTATTATGGTGGCTAGTTTGTTGTTTTTTATTATCACAGCCGCTATCTCCAGTGTTTATTTATTTTTTGGGGCCAACCAGATTTCGGGAAAAAATATTAGCTTAAACTTAAGCGCTCCCATTGCGATAGCGGGTGGTGAGACCCTAAATATGCAAGTCGGCGTATCCAATCAAAACTCCGTAGCGATTAATTCGGCCGTTTTGATTGTAAATTATCCAGCTGGCACTAGAGCAGTAGGAGAAGGCGCACGTGAGCTATACGAAGAAAGAATTCCGGTGGCCGATATTGCTCCTGGCGAGGCAATAAATATCCCTCTTGCGGTAGTTTTGTATGGGGAAGAAAATGAAGAAAAGCAAATAAAAGTTCTCTTGGAGTATCGAGTAGCTGGATCTAACGGTCGTTTTGACAAAGAGGCAGATCCGCAGATTATCAAAATCAGTTCTTCACCAATTGTGGTCAAGTTGAGTGGGGTAGAAAAAATATCTTCTGGCCAGGAGTTAGAAATGAACCTACTGATACAATCTAATTCTTTGTTTGTGCAGAAGAATATACTGATTAGTACCTCATACCCCAATAGTTTCTCCTTCAGTAGTGCTAGCCCTGAGCCAAGGTACGGTCAAAATAGTTGGCTGATTGAAGAGTTAAAACCAAATGAAGTAAAAGAAATTACCATTAAGGGTATTGTAGCTGGTCTAGAAGATGAGGCTGGTGAAGTACAGGTAAAAGTTGGTAACCCACAATTAGATAATCAGTTCATTATGGGGGCGATTTTGTCACAAGCCAAGCATGGTTATAGTATAGAACAACCATTTACCGGCGTTAGTGTAGAAGTAAATGGTGACTCTGATGGGGATGTTGTACTTTCGCCAGAGACTGAAGCGGTTGTTAAAGTGGTGGTGAGAAATACTCTCAACAAGCCAATTTATAACATGAAAGTAGACATAAAGCCGATTGGAAATATTATCCGCGATGATCTACTTAAAGTGTCTGGTGGCTTTTATGATGCTAGTTCCAAGATTATTCGCTATGAAGTATCAGGACAAAATGATTTAGCAGAAATTGGTCCTGGGGAAACGCGTGAATTTATGTTCTCCGTTAAGCCGGATCCAAACCAAACCACGGCATCTTTTAAAATTACAACCAATATTTTTGCCCAGCGATCTGATGAAGGCAACAATGCTGAATCACTCATTGGTACCAATTTGGCCGAGGTAAAATACTCGTCTGAAGCCAGCTTTGGCAGTGAGCTAGGATATAGCAACGGTCCATTTAAAGATTCGGGTGCGGTTCCACCCGTAGCTGGACTAGCTACTACCTATACCGTTACTCTAGTGGCTACGGCCGGCATCAACGACATGGCCGGAGCAGTGGTTATCACTAGTCTACCCCAGTATGTCAGTTGGCTGGATGCTACAGAAGGTGATGGTAAGGTTGAATTTAATCCCGTCTCAAAACAAATTCGCTGGAATGTGGGTGATGTCAGTGCTAAGTCTAGCAAAAAACTCAGCTTCCAAGTCTCGCTCTTGCCAAGTGTGACACAAGTTGGTAGAACAGCAGTAGTGATTGGTCCTCAAGAATTAAAAGCCACTGACCGCTTTACTGGAGTAAACCTACGGGCTCAGCAAAATGAGCTTTACAATGAACTCTCGAGTGAGCTTGGTTTTATCAAGGATAATGGAGTGATACGTGACAGTAATTAGGTTCCGAAAACGATGCGCAGGTAAAGTGATCAGTAATTAATTTATATACCAAGGATATGGACAACGAAAAAATGGAAAAAGTAGTATCACTGTGCAAGCGTCGTGGCTTTGTCTTTCAAGGTAGTGAGATATATGGGGGATTGAAGGGGACTTGGGACCTTGGACCTCTTGGTGTGACACTCAACAATAATATCAAGCGTGAGTGGTGGAAGATGTTTGTGGAGGATAGGGAAGATATGTATGGACTCGATGCCTCTATTTTAATGAACGCCAAAGTCTGGGAAGCTTCTGGTCATACCGGGGCCGGGTTTTGCGACCCCTTAGTGGAGGACACCGTAACGGGTGAGCGATATCGGGCCGACCATTTACTTAAAGATGTCGGTATACCTGCTGATGGTCTTACCTTGGAAGATATTGATCGTTTAATTACTGAGCATGGAGTAAAAAGTCCTAAAGGTAATCCTCTTTCGGAGGCCCGACAATTCAATATGATGTTTGAAACTCGGATTGGTGCGACAGCTGGCCCTGAGGGTTTGGTGTATCTTCGTCCCGAGACCGCTCAAGGTATTTTTGTGAATTTTAAAAATGTATTGGACTCGATGGCCCCCAAAATGCCATTTGGTATTGCTCAGATAGGTAAGGCATTTCGTAATGAAATCGCCCCGCGGGAGTTTCTTTTCCGGGTGCGTGAATTTGAGCAAATGGAGATTGAGTACTTTGTGAAGCCCGAGGAGTGGGAGGCCAATTTTGAATTATTGCGCCAAGACCTATGGCGTTGGTTCGATCACCTAGGACTGTCGCGGGATAATGTAAGAGAGTACGAAGTACCAGCCAACGACCTTGCTCACTACAGTAAGCGCACGATTGATTTCGAGTACAATTACCCAGGCAAGGGATTTGATGAGTTGGCTGGTTTTGCTTATCGTACCGACCATGACCTCAAGAGTCACATGAATGGGAGTGGGGTCAAGCTTGAATACATCGAGTCAGATGGTACTCGTTATATTCCGCATGTATTGGAACCATCATTTGGCGTTGGGCGTGCTCTGACCGCTGTACTTTGTGAAGCATACACTGAAGACCAAATGAGCGGTGAAATACGTAGTTTTCTAAAATTACCAGCCCACTTAGCCCCTTACCGCGCCGCGGTCTCACCGCTTTTGAAAAATAAGCCAGAGTTGGTAGGGAAGGCTCGCGAGGTATTTTCACTCCTGAAAAAAGAGTTTGGCAACATCGCCTGGGACGATAATGGCAATATCGGCAAGCGCTATCGCCGTCAAGACGAGATTGGTACCCCAGCCTGTATCGTCATCGACTTCGAGACCCTTGGTGAAGAAAAACCCGAACTAAAAGACACAGTTACTGTTCGTAACCGTGACACTGGCGCCCAAGAGCGCGTGACGATACAGGATTTACTACAGTATTTGAAATAATTTTCCTCCTTTACCATTTAACTGGTTATGGTACAGTAAATATATGAAAACCTTGCCAGTCACTATTACCAAAAAATTAAATAACCGTAAAACTACATTTACGGTTGAGTTTGATGCTGACCGTTTTGAGCAAGTCGCAGCCGCTTTAGGTATGTTCAGTGATGAGTTTTTAGCTAGTGTTGATCGAGCCGAAAAGGATATTAAAGCTGGAAGGGTACATAAGCTAAAGTCACTGGCAGATCTAATGTAGGTATGGAAATCATCTACGCTGATGAATTTGTAAAAGAATTCAAGCGCTTATCTAAAGCTATTCAAAAGCGAGCCTTAAAACAAGAACTACTTTTTAAGACAAATCCACTTCATCCATCTCTAAACACAGAAAAATTATCGCCCAAAGTTAAACAACTATGGAGTAT
Source organism: uncultured Candidatus Saccharibacteria bacterium (assembly GCA_964425625.1). Classification (GTDB taxonomy): domain Bacteria; phylum Patescibacteriota; class Minisyncoccia; order Phycocordibacterales; family UBA918; genus OLB19. The sequence continues at coordinate 65,189 of CAYRMI010000003.1, forward strand.
CCGAGTAGATAGAAAATATCGAATCATTTACCGCTATCACGGAGACACACGGGTATACTTTATTACTATAGGTGAGCACGATTGGATCTATAAATATTCGAATCGATTATGAAATCAAAATACATCACCACCACTTTGCCTTATGTAAACTCCGACCCTCATATCGGCTTTGCTTATGAAATCGTTACCGCCGACGCACTGGCGCACTTTTGGCGATTAGCTGGTCAGGAAGTATTTTTCAATACCGGTACCGATGAGCACGGGCAAAAGATTGCCCAGAAAGCCGATGAGTCTGGTCAAGACCGCCAAGCTTACGTCGACCATTACGCCGGAGAGTTTAAAAAACTAGGAGAAGCGCTAAACCTTTCCTTTGATAATTTTATCCGTACCACTGACGAAGCCCACAAAAAAGCGGCGCAAGAGATTTGGCGTCGTTGTGAAGCCAAAGGCGACATCTACAAAAAGAAGTACAGTGGACTCTATTGTGTGGGGTGTGAGTTATTTTATAAAGAATCTGAACTAGACGCCAATAAGTGTTGTCTGATTCATGGTAAACCAGTACAAGAAATAGAAGAAGAAAATTATTTTTTCAAACTCTCCAATTACCAGACCTATTTAGAGGAGTATTTAAATCGACTAGGTGTGATAGAGCCAGAGTGGCGGAGGCAAGAAGCACTGAATTTTGTACAAGGCGGTCTTGAAGATTTTAGTATCTCCCGCGAGCGGGCGAGGCTAGATTGGGGTATCCCAGTACCGGGTGATGACAACCAAGTCATGTACGTTTGGTTTGATGCCCTCACCAACTACATCTCGACTTTAGGCTGGCCCGAAGAAGGGGGTAATTTTGCAAAGTTTTGGACCGATGGGAAAGTTACCCAACTGGCCGGTAAGGACCAGATCCGTTTTCAGTCCATTATGTGGCAAGCCATGCTCAAAAGTGCCGACGTGAAGGCGACTGACAAAGTGGTCTATCATGGTTTTATCAATAGCGGTGGCCAGAAGATGAGTAAGAGTCTGGGGAATGTTATCTCTCCCTACGAACTCATTGCCAAGTACGGCACTGATGCCACCCGTTACCTCCTCCTACGTCATGTGCATCCATTTGACGACTCTGATGTCACTTGGGAACGTCTCGATGAGTGGTATACCGCCAACCTGGTCAATGGTCTAGGTAATCTAGTTGCTCGCGTGATGAAAATGGCGGAAACTCATCTAACTGAACCGGTGACTCGTCCCGAACCAACTGACTTTGCTCCCGAGTACACCAATGCTTTTGTTGATTTCAATCTAATGCAAGCATGTGACTACATTTGGCAAAAGATCGGTGCTCTAGATGAGCGGATTGCTTTAGAGCAACCGTTTAAGGTAGTTAAAGAAGACAAAGCCAAGGCAGAGGTAATGATTAAAGACATGGTACTAGAACTCTATACCATCGGTCGCCTTCTCGCGCCTATCATGCCGGAAACAAGTAATATAATTAAAGAAGCAGTTTTGCAAAACAAAAAACCAGATAATCTCTTTGCTCGCCTAGAAAAATAATTTATAAACAAGTATCAAAATATGAAACACTTAATTGTCTTACCGGGAAATAGTGCTCGTAATAAAGCTTGGGGAGAGGGTATGCTCTCATACTATGCAGAATATTTTGATAGCTTTTATCTACAAGAATATGATCACTGGCAGACTGGTGCCAATATGGACATTGTAGTTGAAGAAAACAAGCTACGCTCTCACGTTGAAAATATTCCCCGCGACACTCAATTATTTATTCTTGCTAAGTCAGCTGGTACCATTTTGTGTCTGCGCGCTGTACAAGCTGGTTTTTTATCTCCAGCCCATTGTGTCTTTTTTGGTATGCCACTACAATGGGCAGTCACTGATGTTTTTGGTGGTAATTGGGAAGTATTAGAAGGTTACAATATCCCAACTATAGCGTTTCATAATGAGTACGATCCGACCGCCAACTATGAATACACAAAAAAAATTATTGAGGACAGAATGAAAAGTGTCTCACTTGTAACTACTGAAGGTCATGATCATAACTATGAAGATTATAGTATTTACGATCAGAATCTTTCCGCTATCTTCAAAAAGTAATTATGCGCTACATCGATACTCATGCTCACTTAAATCTTTCGGCTTTTGCTGAGGATTTTGCGGTGGTCGCGAAGCGCTGTGCAGATGAAGCGGTGGCGGTAATAAACGTCGGTACCAAGGAAAGTACTAGTGCTCGGGCAGTGGAGCTCGCTCTGGCCAATGAAGCCATGTACGCCATAGTTGGTTTGCATCCGATTCAGACCGTACCAGGCCGGCATGATGAAGAGGAAATTGGTCAAGGTGGAACGCCCTTTAGTACTAAGGGAGAAGTTTTTGCTAAAGATTTCTACCGCGACTTATTAGCCAGAGGACAGGGGAAAGTGGTGGGTATTGGTGAGTGTGGCTTTGATTATTACCATACCGAGCCGGGGAGCTACGCCGTGCAAGAAGAGGCTTTTATTGCGCAGATTGAGGTAGCTAATGAGTTTGCGTTACCACTGATGATCCATACTCGTGGTCCTAAGCCGGGTGAGGTAAGTCCGACTGGGCGTAGTGTTTACGAAGATGTTTATGAGGTACTAAAGCAATACGCCAAGGTACCGTTTAACGTGCACTTTTACGCCGGTACGTACGAAGAAGCCAAACTATTTTTTGCTCTCGGAGGAACTATTTCTTTTACCGGTGTGATTACCTTTGCCAAAGCCTACGAAGAGATAGTCAAAGCCGTTCCGCTTGAGCTGATACATGGTGAGACCGATTGCCCTTATGTCGCACCGGTGCCGTATCGAGGACAGCGCTGTGAGCCGTGGATGGTACAGGAGGTATACAAAAAAATCGCTAGTACTAGAGGGCAAGATGAAGAGGTGGTGCGTCAGCAATTGTTAGGAAATGCACGTAAGCTTTATCAGCTTTGATTCAGTAAGAGAGCAGGGGAGAAACCAAAGACGGCTGAGCCCTTCCTTTTTAAAGGAAGATCTCAGCCGGCTTTGGTTTCTGTGTATAACGCCAATTAGTGTATTTTTACGTCATACAATTAGCGTATATGTTTTATTATTACGATTTCTTTGATTTTTTACTTCTAATCGCTATTCCCGTTTTATTGTGGTTGTTAATCGCACCAATTTATTTAGTTTTCAAAACTCACCGACTAGATAGAGAATTAAAATCCCTGCGTAAATATTTAGAGAGTGGCTCCGCTATCGCACCAAGACAAGAATATAATGATGAGGTGGAACAGACAGCGAGTAGACCAATACCTCTCTCGATGTACAGCAATCATGGTGAGTTTATCCCTAGAGCTAGAGAACTGTCTCCAATACCTGCTCCGGAGGCTCCTTCTGCCTTCTGGCTCTGGCTAAAGCAGGATATATTGGTTAAGGTGGGAGCTTTCTTGCTCATTCTCGCCTTTGCTTGGTTTGTTACTTATGCCTTTGCCAACAACTGGATTGGAGAAGTGGGACGCATCACGCTGGGTATTCTCTTCGGTACGGCTGTGCTTATCTTTGGTACCCAAAGAATGACAAAGAGTATCAGTCAGGGTTCGATATTTATTGTGGTTGGTTCCCTTACCACTATTATGACTATTGCCGCTGGTCAGTTTATCTATGAAATGTTCCCGCCTAAAGTCGCTCTAATACCAATCTTACTAGTGTCGGTTTTTGTAGCATTCGTCAGTCTCAACTATGAGCGTAGCCAATTAGCTTACGCTAGTTTACTCACTGCCTTAATGGCACCGTTTCTAATCAATAGCAATACTGGAAATTCATTGGAGCTAATGTTGTATTTATTGGCCATAGTGATTGGTACGCTTTGGGTAGTGTGGCGTCTGCGAGCGGAAAAAATCACTCTACTCGCCTTGCTGGGGGTAATGTTATATACGGCCGTGGCTTATGATCTAGATATCGGAGTAGCGCTACTGTTCTCCTTTGTTTTTACTGGTATCTTTTTTGTTACCAATGTTATCTCTCTAATTCGTCGCTACACGGATTGGGTCTCTCCCGTACATGTGACGACCGCTCTTTTGACCGGTATCTACCTAATTAGTTCGATTATGAGCTCTGCTCCTGAAGAATGGGTGAGTACTTACATGCTCTTTTGGGCCCTGGTTTTTGCCTACGGTTCATTTCAGGTTTTTGTGCGCACGCTAAACCGCATCCCATTCTATATTTACACGTCTGTGAGTTTGATTTTGCTTGGCACTGCCACGATTGTTGAACTCTCGGGTGCTTGGCTAACGGTTGTCCTCACGCTAGAGGTGCTGGCGACTGTCATATTGCTAAACAAAGTGACTAAAGACAAGAACGCCACCAAATTAGCCTCTCTTCTTTTTGTTGTTCCCGGCTTGTATACCTTTGAACATATGAGTAGCTATGCTTGGCAGGTAAATATACCGATGGACGATTTGTTTGCGCTTCTTATCTTTGCTGGGTCATTGGTTTTGGCTGGTCTGGTAAAGATAGGTATGTTTGATGATACTGCTGACAAGCAAACCAAATCGACCTCTAGTGCCTTGGCGATTTTTACCGTGGCTGGTATCTACAACGTCATTATTATCTGGCTCATCCTACACGTATTGTTTGACGACATGGTTGGTACGATGATAGCCATGATTATTTACAGTATTATCGGTCTGGTCATGTATGTAAAGGGTAAGTTAGAAGAAAATAAAATCCTTAGGACTATCGGTATTGTTATCTTGTCCTGTGTGGTGATTAGACTTATCGTGATTGATATTAAAGAGATGGAAAGAGCCGGCCGGATTATCACTTTCTTGGTCATTGGACTGCTGTTTATATCGACAGCCTTCCTCCCTAGACTGCATGGTGATAATAATCAATTAAAATAATTTATGCATAAGTTTCTTAGATTAGTGAGTGGATTGGTGACAGTAATAATCCTGTTACCCTTAAGTAGTCAGGCGCAAATTAATCCGCAGACAAAGTATCAGCAGTACATCGAAGTGGTTCCAGCTCCATTTAGTATTCCAACGGTAGTTGAGGTGCCTCTACCGACCAATGCTCGCGAGGTTTTGGTGTATGAAAACCGGTCTGGTAGCTACCTCGCCTCAGCGCTTGATTTCCGCACGGTGACCGATGGTACTAGTTACTCCATTGCGCTTTCGTCTAGTACTGAGGGGATAGCTGGTTATGTTGGTAGTTTAGTTGATAAGCAGAGACAAACTAATGTCGATCTTGTAGTTAGTGGCAAAAATGCCCTAGTCACTACAGATTTTATGGTAACAGCTAATCGTTTGGCCCCAGCCTCCTTTGTGACTATCAATTACGCGTCAAACTCAGCTTTGCCAATAGAAGTGGCCTTGTACTTGACTACGCCTACCGGTGAAGAATTAGTCACTCGTAGTACGGGTTTTTCTGTCGGCAGTTTAGCTTTCCCAGAACGTTATGGGCAAAATTGGCGCCTAGCTTTTAAGTATGACCAACCGGTGAGAATAGAAGAAATCAGCTTTGGTCCAGTCATGCAGACCAGTGTGGTCAGTACTGTTCGTTTTTTGGCCCAACCGAGTGAGACCTATAGAGTATATCTTTATCCCGAAGGTCAACCAACAAGACCTACGCTAAGACCAGGCGGTAATCTAAGTAGTGCTACTAGTGTCAGCCCTGAGTATGTTAGTCCATTGCTACCAAATCCAATTTTCACTCAAGACGATTATGATATTGATGGGGTGCCCGATATAAAAGACAACTGTCCCAACGACTACAATCCCGATCAAAAAAGTACCCGTAATGGATTAAAGGGTGATGTGTGTGATGACTTCGATAATGACTACTACATGAATGTAGTTGATAATTGTGAATTTATTCCCAACCCTACTCAGCGCGATAACGATGGTGATGGCCTTGGTGATGAGTGTGATGAAGCCGAGAGTCGTCTAACGGAACAGCACCCTTGGTTGCCGTGGCTCGGAATGGGAATTACTTTGTCTGTCATTCTAGTGTTGTTTGTCTTGGTGGCTAGGCGACCTTTACCAGTAGCTGCCGAAGCAGGGAGAAGTGAAAACAGCGAACCGGTTGATTAATTAATCATCATTATAAAAAGAGAGACCAAAGGTGCGACATTTTCTAAGCTTAGAAAATGCCGCACCTTTTGGGGTGCGGCACTGGCGTGGCTGGTTAGTGTACTATCCAGCCATTAATGGTTCTCCTGGTTGGAAATACTATGACCCGATGCCAATCTTGCTATGGTCCTCTTCGTCGACCACTTCTTTTGGCGTCCACTGGCCTACTACTTGCTTGGCTTGAGGGCGTACCCGGCGACGCAAGAACAGTTTGAGGCTATCCTTGCCGAAGAAGCCGATAGCGCAGAGTGACACAAACCCCAGTCCTGGTCCAAACCAGTTTTCGTAAGAATAGATATAGGTTAAGTAGCCCGCTCCCGTCAAAAAGATTAGTGACAAACCGATATCCCGCTTGTCTTCCTTGTTGCTAACCAGCAAGCGTCCGCTAGTAAAACCAAGGGCACAGAACAGTATAGTGAAAAGAACCTCGTCACTCATATCCCCTCCAGGGAAGTTACAATCAAATTAAATTATAACACAGAAAAGTTAATTAATCAAAAATCTTGATAAGGTATTCGTCGAGGGTGCGTTGATCTAGATCATAAAAGGTTTTATTGTCTTCATGTAGATCGGTCGCTAGGCTACGGCCCACAAAGCGCCAATGCCACGGTTCAAAGATATAAAATTGGTTACCCAAGGGGTAAGAAAGGACAAAGCCGTATTTGTGAGCGTTCTTCAGTAGCCAAGCATAAGCCTCGGTATTGGCAAACTGCTCGGTTAGATTCTGGGTGATGGGGTCAACCAGATCCACGGTCGTACCGAGTTGGTGCTCTGAGTATCCTTGGTCAGCCGAGAAGGCGTTGGAGCCACTACCGTAGACTATGGTGTGGCTGGTTTTAACCTCTTTCTGCTCATCAAAGGAGCGAAAAGCTGATACTACTTTTATCTCATAGCCAGCTTGTTTAGCCTCATCAAGCATTTCCTCTAGGTAGTCGATTGCTTCACCATGAAAGTAGGCATCCTTCTCTGGGTTCATTAAATACTTTTTATCTATCAAAGACAGTTTGAGGGGGATAAAGTTTTCGTTGAGAAAATAGGTGCGAGAATATTTTTGTAGGAGTTCCTCATCAGTCTTGGAAAGTTTGTCTAGGTCGCCCACTGTACCAGCTAGATCACGAAGTTGGTCTTCAAATTCATCATTCTTATTTTTCTCCCGGCGCAGGTCGCGCTCGATGTCATCCAACTCTTCACTAGTCAGGGAAAGTCTGGTGCTGAGTTCGTGAATGGTGGAGCTGGCCAGGTCGCGCTCAGAGAGTAGTTGGCGAGTCGTGGAGGCGTTTTCCAGGAGGAAATAGTTACGTTCCTCAAGCAACATACGGATTTTGTCAGCTTGATCTTGGTTTTGTTGGTAGAGATAAATTGAGCCGATAATTAAAACGACTAAGCCAGCGCTAAGTAAGCCATAGACCAACCGATGTTCAGTTTGTTGCGAGAAAGTCACCAGCACCATACTACCATATCAAGTTGTCTTGAATAAGGCCTATTTTCATGGTAGGGTTAGCCCGTTATTAGATGGGCAAGATTACGTTAGTAATTTTGTTCATAAATAAAGTTAAATAATGTCAGAAACAATAATGCCAGTAGCCGAAGCAAATTTGCCTAAGGAGCTAGATCTCCAAAGTTACGAATTTGCTTTCCACGTACTTCCAACGGTTACTGAAGGGGAAGTGTCTGGGATATTTGATACACTCAAAGCCCACATTACAAAAGCTGGTGGTGAAATCTTTGCCGAAGAAGCCCCTCTACGTTTTGATTTAGCTTACGAGATAGTAAAACATCTTGAAGGTAAGAATCGAAAGTTTGGTAGTGCTTATTTTGGTTGGGTACGTTTTCGTCTTACTGGCGATGCGTTAGCTACCTTGACTGAGGAGCTCGATGCGACCAAAGAGTTGCTTCGTTACCTACTCATCAAGTTAACCAAGGTTGAAGAAGAAAATCCTTTCCGCTTCCATGAGTCAATTGCTCACCGTAAGGTTGAGACTATTGTAGAGGAGGAAATCGCCGAAATAGCGGAAGAGGCAGTAGTCGAAGACCTTGAGGCAGAAGTGATAGCCGAGGAAGTGCTAGTCCCTGAACTAGTCGATGGCGAGGAGGTGAAGTAAGCGGTATAATAAACCTATACTAAGCTAACTAATTCAACTCTATGAATATCAACAAAGCGATGATTTATGGTAATCTCACTCGTGACCCAGAGATGAAAGCTCTCCCTAGTGGTATGCAGGTATGTTCATTTTCAATCGCTACCAATCGTGTTTACAACGATCGTGATGGCAAGCGCCAAGAAGCGGTTGATTATCACAACGTGGTAGTTTTTGGTAAGCAGGCCGAAAACTGTGCCAAATACCTAACCAAAGGGAACAGTGCTTACGTAGAAGGTCGGATGCAGACTCGCAGTTGGGATAAAGACGGCCAAAAGCACTATCGTACTGAAGTCATCGCTGACCGCGTTCAGTTTGGACCAAAAAATAGTGGTGGCAGTGCGCCACAAACTGATGGTGCCAAGAAGGAGAGTAATGATAAGAGCGAGTCGGCGTTGCCGGATTATCCAGAGGAGGAGATTAACCCAGAGGACATCCCTTTCTAGTTTTTAGAAATTCTGTTCATTTTCTACGTCGTTGTTCTTCGGTAAAATAATCCTCAACGTACTATCCGTACGCCTCGGATTATTTTCCTCGAACGCCTCGTATAAAAAGAACATCTATTTCTAAAAAATGCATAGAACAAATCAATTAAAATGTTCTCGAGATTGAAGCCTGGTACCGAATCAGAAACTACTTTCCTCGAACGCCTCGT
>CAYRMI010000004.1:0-69913 GCA_964425625.1 uncultured Candidatus Saccharibacteria bacterium
AGACGCCGGATAACTTTTTCACGGGGATTATCGACGACCCCCGTATCTACAACCGTGCCCTCTCGGCCTCTGAAGTCGCCCAGCTCTATGAGCTGGGAAGTGGCCTTGTCATTGATGGTGGCAGTCTACTTCCCGCAACGCCTAGTAATTTTGTCGGCAGTTCTGGATCGGGGGGAGGACTAATAAATCTAGTTTGGAGCGCTGTGAGCAATGCCACTTCCTACGAAGTGAGGTCTTCTGGTGTAGTCAGTTGGATAAATGTTGGCAATCAGACCACCTATACTTTATCTGGGTTATTTCCAAGTGTGTATAGTGATATTCAGATACGAGACGCCGTAAGCATTTACTGCTCGTAGCAGTAAATGCTTACGGCGTCTCCAGCACAGCCACAACCAGTGCTAACGCCCCGGGTGGTGGCCCAGATATATAAAAGGGGTAAAAGGAGCCTTTTCCTTCGTTAGCAAAATCCTTGCGCCCAAAACAATTTTTCTATATAAATGTGATGGCTTCGATCATTGGTTCTATTTCAGAGGAGACTGCAATGAATATAATAGAGTTTCGAGTCCGTTATGGTCTATGCAACGAGGATCTCCGTTGGCTTTTTCAGATTGGCAGAAACTGTCTCAGCAACTTAATTTCTCTTTCACATTCGGACAGTGTGTATCCAGGCTACTGGCCCTTGGTGTTTGGGGTACTCAGTGAAGACCCCGATTGGGTAGTTGATGAGCTCAAAAAAGAAAGGAGAGTTGTCAGTGTCACTGAGGTAAAGCAACGACTAGGAATGAGCTGTGCTCAATTGGGAATACTGCTCGATATACCGAGAGGCGACATTCATCGCTTTGTCACGCATGAGAAATACTTCGGTAGTGCCCATCGCCCGAGCCTCAACATTCTGCTCAACCTCCTCATAGCGAAACCAGCTGGTCACGGGGCTTGGCTTTTGCTCAATGTGGCAGACAAGAGGGCTCAGACCGAGACGGATGATTGGGACGTCCGGCGAGTACGAAGACGTGTCTTTCCGCACCGTCAGGCAGAATTACCGCATTTGTACTAACCTTATTTCAGAGAGAGATTTCACCCACCGCACAAGCGCGGTGGGTGATTTATTTTGATACATACTAAAAATCCGCTTTTTTGTCTTCTAGCGCGTTGACTTGGTTCTTTAGTTCAAGATACATATCTTTGACTTGGTCTATCGTTTTGGGGTCAACTGTATTGGGTTCTGGAAGGATATCACCCTCCAAATCTACTTTTTCGTGTGATGAATACACTCGCAATAGAGCATCAAGCTCAACCATCTTACTAGTCAGTTCATCAATCAGTAAATCAACTTCCGCTATTCGCTTTTGCTTTTCTAGTTTTCTTTCTTTACGCCTAGTTGCGCCTTCTCTTCCTAGTGCAGACAGCGTCTCTGTATCATTTTTTTTCTTTGCATCAGTAACTTTCTTGGAGGGAGGTCTTTTTTTGGTCACCATATTAAGTATTAAAGCTAAAACAAACTTTCCACCACCGCCTTCACATCCGCTCCATCAGCTTGGCCTTGGAGTTTTTTCATCACTGCGCCTACTAGCTGGCCCATCTTGCTTTTATCGGTGACACCCATTTCAGTTTTAACTGATTCTGCAATCGGTCGTATTGCCTCCTTGGTCATGAGGGTAGGGAGGTAGGTATCTAGTACCGCCAACTCAGCTTTTTCGGGCTCAGCTAGGTCAGTGCGACCAGCTGCTTCGTATTGGACGATAGACTCCTTGCGTTGCTTGGCTAGACGCTTGATGACGGCGATGACTTCTTCATCCTTTAGTTCGTCTTGAGGAGTACGGGAAGTAGCCACTAACTCATTGGTGCAAGCAGTAATAATGCTACGCACAGTGCGTAGTTTGACCTCGTCCTTGGCCTTCATGGCTTCTTTTAAAGTAACGCGTAAATCGGTGTGTGTAGACATAATTTTTAATATTTATAGTGCTCATAGTAGCATATTTTGGTGTAAGTTTTGTATGGTACACTTATCGGCATGGAACCTATATTTGTGATATTGATGTTGCTTTTAATTGCTATTTTAGCCTTACTCGTTTACGTTTTCTTTTTCCGGGTGAGCAAAAAGCCCGAGACCGATAACAGTTTGCTTTTGATGCAACAGCAAATACAAGAGCTTTCCCGAGCGATGCGCGAGCAACTTTCAGAAAGTAACCGTATCGCGCAAGAGGGTAGTCGACTACAGTTTCGGGAGAGTAAGGAACTCATGCAAGAGATAAATAAAGAAGTGAATGAGCAACTACGTAGTGTAGTAAAGAGCGTGAGTGAAGTAGGGGAGAGTAGCAAGCAGGTTTTTCAGGTAGCGGACCAACTCAAGGAACTTCAGGACATTCTCAAGAATCCCAAGCAACGGGGAATTCTCGGTGAGTACTACTTAGAGACAGTACTGCAAAACGTCTTACCACCCGAAAGCTTTACCATGCAGTATGCCTTTAGTGATGGCGATATTGTCGATGCGGCGGTGTTTGTGAAAGGGAAGGTGATACCGATTGACTCAAAGTTTTCACTAGAGAATTATAACCGCTTTGTTGAAGCCAGAGACGGTGCAGAGAAGGTGGCTTTGGAAAAAGCTTTCGTTAATGACCTCAAGTTGCGGATTACTGAAACGGCCAAGTATATCCGTCCCAACGAAAAAACGACCGACTTTGCTTTTATGTTTATTCCACACGAAGGAATATACTATGATCTCCTGTCAAACAAAGTCGGCGCTAGTGAAGAAAACCTCATCCAACGCGCCGCCGGCTCCTATAAAGTGATTATTGTCTCCCCGACCTCATTTCTTGCCTACCTACAAACTGTGATGCAGGGACTCAAAGCGATGGAGATAGAGGAAAAGGCCCAAGATATTATAAAGAACGTGGAGCGACTCTCCACTCATATCGCCAAGTACGAGGATTATTATCATAAGCTGGGTAAGACGCTAGAAACCAGCGTCAACCACTACAACGCTGGCTACAAGGAGCTCGGCAAGATAGATAAAGACGTCATGCGCATCACCGGGGAATCTATCGCGATTGATGTGCTAGCGCTCGATAAGCCACAGGGGAAGACGGAAGAATAATTAAATAAGTAATACAAAAATCCGCCAGCTCTAGAGTTGGCGGATCTTAACTGTGCTACTTTGGTAAATTGAATTTTCAGCCGGAGCAAAATTCAGCATGATCATTTCTAAGAAGTTTGATGGAGCTTGGCCTCTATTTGAGCATAAATCCTCTTACTAAGTTGCGAAATTGTGAGCAACTTTGACGATGCATAGCTCTTGGCCAAATCCTGCTCGCTATATATGCCGGCTCGCGCCAGAACAGTCAGTGCTCTAGTAGAGAGGTCCAAGAAAGTGGTTGGCCGATCTTTGCCCTCTAGGGTGAAGGGTTGTCCCTGGATGGCTCGGCGCAGAATCTCCAAGCGCACAGGATGAAGAAGTAACTGTAGAGAGAGCATTATCCGCACCTGAGTAGCGTTGGCGCTGAGGTGAGGGAAGCATGCTTCTGTCACTCGCTTTACCCGAGAGTCTTTTTCTTCTCCTTGAAGACCGTAATAAAGGCTCAGTATTTCCTGGTTTAACTCAGGTATTCCGACCAGCATGACTCCTACTGTGGCGTAGAAGTCGGGTGCTGGGTAGGAAGCCAGCTCGTCAGCCAAATCGGCGTGTCTGAGCGCTAGGCTCTTCTGCACTACCTCTTTGAGAGTCATTTGTCTTCTCCTTTATACGTCAGTGGACTAGAACTAAATTCCATAAGATAAGTTTCTTATGGGTACTAAACAAAACTATAAAGCAAGCCGAACTTTATAGCAATAATTCACGGAATATCTTAGATTATATCAGCCATTGCAATTTTCAGGGTTTTCTAGTACTATTGCCCGCACTATGGCAACAACAAAAGCTAACAAAGAGGCCTTCGCTGTAATCGCTACCGGCGGTAAGCAATATGTCGTCTCGGTAGGGGATACTCTAGAGGTAGAACTACTGGGCGAGCATAAGGAAGGAGATGTAGTCGAATTTGATACAGTTTTGATGACTGATGACGGAAAAGCAGCCAAAGTCGGTACTCCGTACACTGGCGGCAAGGTAAAGGCGACTTATCTCGGAGAAAAGAAGGGCCCAAAGCTGACTATCGTCCGCTTCAAGGCCAAGAGTAACCGAGACCGCCGTCTGGGCCACCGCCAGCACTATGCACAGGTGAAGATCGAAGCTATCTAGTCTAGAACCTACGCATACGGCACACTTCTGTGTTGTCCCACACAAAATAAGCCTCACCGTACGACTTGTACGGCTCGCCATATTTTGCTTGTCCGCCTTGAATTGTACTCATTTGCGTAGGTTCTAGAGTTTAAAAACAAAACAAAATCCTTTCGGTTAACCGAAAGGATTTTGTTTTACAATAAACCCACAAAGGGCCACCCTTTGTACGTCCGCTTTAAACGAGTCTCATTAGCTTAGGCTCTAAAGCTCTAGTAACCTGCCTAGGGTACCCCTTTGCAGGTTGTGTTTATTTTAAAGAAGGTGCTCGGTGCGGTTGGTTAGAGCGCTTTTGATGGTCTCGGGGTCGGCGTATTCGAGTTCGCTACCAGTCGAGAGACCACGCCCGAGGTAGGAGATTTTGACTTTGTGTTCAGTGATTATGTCTTGTAAAACGGACTCGATAAAGCGACTGGTGTTTTCGCCGTCGGGGTTAATGGCAAAAGCTAAGATGATTTCCGAGAGGGTACCAGTAGCGATTTTCATCTCAATAGTGCGTTTGAGCGATCCTGCTCTAACTTTTTGTTCACTACCGACGCTACTTAGTATAGGGACAGTTCCGCCGAGGACAAAGTACAAGCCGTCGTAAATGCGACTGCGTTCTATCGCTTCAATATCGCTATCGCGTGCAACTACGAGTAATTTGCTTTGGTCGCGGTTTTCATCACGACAGATACGACAGATGTGGTTGTTGCCTGATTCAGAAAAAAAACGGTGACAGTTGGCGCACTCAGTCACGCTATCAGCCAAAGTATTAATAAGCTCAGCCAGTTCTTTTACTTCACTGGGCGGCAGGGTAAGAATATGAAAAGCAAAACGCCTAGCTTGGCGCAAGCCAGTACCAGGGAATTTTTCAAAATAACCGATCAGTTTATCGAGTGGGGTCATAAGCTAGAAGTCATCATTGTGTGCCCCAGCAACCACACTATGGTGATGAGTATCGAGATTGAGGAAACGCACATGCTTGGCATCAAAGTACAACTCAGCCATACCGACCGGTCCGTTACGATGCTTTTCCACCAAAATTTCCGCGATATTGGGGCGGTCTGATTCTTTATTGATTTTGTCTTCGCGATGGATGAACATCACGACGTCAGCGTCCTGCTCGATAGAGCCGGAATCGCGCAGATCCGAAAGTCTGGGCTTACCACCACGTTGCTCCACGGCGCGGGAGAGCTGGGACAGAGCAATCACTGGTACTTCCAAATCACGCGCCAGAATTTTTAACGAACGAGAGATTTCGGTGACTTGTTGCACCATGGAATCGCTAGCTTTGGTCGCGGTGGGGGACATCAGCTGAAGGTAGTCGACAATTAGTAAGTTGAGGCCGTGTTCATTCTTAAGGCGACGGGCGGCGGAGCGCATTTTTAAGATATTATTACCAGCTTGGTCATCAATATGGATTTGGGCATTCGATAGTCTGGCCATGGCTTCTTGGACAGCAGTGAATTCCTGGTCGTTACTGAGGCGTCCGGTGCGAAGCTTCCAAGAGTCCACTCCTGCCTCCGCGGCTAGCATACGATCAACCAACTGCTGGTCACTCATTTCCAAGGAAAAGATACCGACTGAGGCACCGAACTTGAGAGCGGCGTTGCGGGCGACATCGAGCGCAAAGGTTGTCTTACCCATAGACGGGCGAGCCGCTAGGATGATAAGGTCAGACTTCTGAAAACCAGCCAACAGGTTATCGAGCGCCGTAAAGCCTGATTGTACTCCGCGCTTTTCATCTTGGTTGGCGTTTAGGTACTCAAAGCGCTCCCAGGCTTCGGTGAGTGAACTACCGATGGTCTTAAACTTCTGCGCACTTGGCGATTGTGTAGCGTGAAAGATTTTTTTCTCCGCTTGATCCAGTGCTTCGTCGACACTTTCTGGATCAGAGTAACCAATCTCGGCTACCTCTTCGGCGGCGTAGATGAGGTTGCGCAGGGCTGACTTACCGGAGACCAGCTCGGCGTAGTAGTGGGCATTGCCCGCAGCTGGGACAGTCTCAATCAGCTCAGTAACGTAAGTGGCGCCACCGACGCGATCGAGACTATTGTTGCCTCGAAGTTTTGATACTAAAGTGACGACGTCAACCGGATCGCCTTTGGAAAATATCTGGATGATAGATTCGTAGATGAGACGGTGTTTTTCGGCATAAAAACTTTCTGGATAGACAGTCGAAGCGATATCGTGAAGCACATCAGGCTTTAATATGATGGCTCCGAGCAGAGCCTTCTCAGCATCAATATTACGCGGGGGAGTGCGCAGGGAACGATTGACCGATGGTTGTTCTGACATGGTAAAAGGGATTGTATCACGCTTTCGCTATTGACTACTTTTGCACAGAGCTGTGCATTGTGTGTACAACTTAGAGTGGTTACTCGACCTTGGTAATTTTGGGACCGTGAGGGGTGTCTTCTACAGCGTAACCTTTGAGGTTGAGTGCTTGTCTAATATTATCAGCTTCGGGCCAATTGCGCGTAATGCGAGCTACTTCACGAAGTTCTACTAGTTTTTGAATTTCTTCTGGTATAGCAGATTTTTCTAAGACACCAAGAGTCTTCATGCCTTCAGCTAAGTCAGCTCTGAGGCCAACATCAAGAATACTGTCCATAACATGAATCGTGGCGCACTTGGTGGGATTGTCTAGGGTGGTGTCTTTGGTCACTTGCCAGAGTAGGGCAATGGCACCAGGAGTATCGAGGTCGTTGGCGATGAGGGTACGGAACTGTGCTACGTATTCTTGGTCGGGAGAGCCAGCCTTTTGTTTGTAATCCTCGTACATATAGCGTCTAAGGCGAAAAAGCGCTTGTTTGGCAGAACTAAGGGCTTCAAAAGTGAAATTGATGGGGGAGCGATAGTGGGCAGTCAAAAGCCAGTAGCGATAGTCTTCGGCCGAAAAACCACGGTCTATCAAGTGGCGAAGGTTGATAGTGTTGCCTAGAGATTTACTGATTTTGGTGTTATCAATCGTGATGAAGGCGTTATGCAGCCAATACTTCACAAAAGTCTTACCGGTCGCACATTCGGATTGGGCAATTTCGGCGTTGTGATGCACTGGTATATGATCGATGCCACCAGTATGAATATCAATTGATTTACCTAAAGTAGCCATCGCCATAGCAGAACATTCAATATGCCAACCTGGAAAACCTTTGCCCCATCGACTATCCCAACCCAAAATACCTTTTTTCCAAACCGCAAAATCGGCTGGATGATGCTTTTCTTGATTTACTTCCACGCGAGCGCCACTTTTTAGTTTTTCTAGGTCGATATGCCCAAGTCGACCGTAGGCTGGATATTTTTCGATATCAAAATAAACCCCGTCACTGGTTTCGTAGGTGTAGCCTTTGCCTTCTAGGGTTTCAATCAGGCTAATCTGGGCCTTGATGTATTCGCTGGCGCGTGACCAGGTGGTCGGCGGTAGAATATGAAGAGCATCACAGTCATCATAAAAAGCATGAATGTAACGGTTTGATAGATCACGCATGGCCGAGAGAGTAACCGGTAAGCCTTCGCGCTTTAGTCCCTTCATCATTTTGTCTTCACCAGCATCACCATCATCAGTCAGGTGGCCAAAATCAGTTAGGTTGATAGTATGTTTAACCTCATAACCGTGAAAGATTAAAGTCCTTTTGACCATATCGGCAAAGACAAATGAGCGCAGATTACCAATATGAGCATAATCATAAACTGTTGGTCCACAGGTATACATAAGCACCTGGGAAGGGTTTAGGGGTGAGAATTTTTCCAATTTTTCCGACTCAGTATTGTACAAATAAACCGGGTCCATTTCTGGGAGGGTTGATTTGGTTTTAAAAAAGTCCATAAACATTGAAACAGTGTAACAAAACAATGCCAAAACTTACAGTACCCAGAAGGGCTTTGGTCATCTTTATGGTTTGTGCGATAATGCAGGGTAATATGGATAATGAACAAATAGAGTCAGTAGAGAATTTAACGGAAGGAGAGCCCAAACGAACAAGTGTGTTGGGAGTAACTCTGGCTTTATTATTAGCTATTGGAGCTTTTTTTTCTGGTCTACAGGTTAATGCCTTAACCAGCAACCAAGATCATCAGGTAGCCAATATTTTTTCTATCTTCGCCAGGGAAGATAATGCGATGACGTTGTCGCCAGCCGATCAGCCGGACCTTAGCGAATTTTGGCATATCTGGCAGCTCCTTGATGAGCGCTTTATTGCTGCTAGTTCAACTCAAGTAATAACCACTGAAGAAAAAATTTATGGTGCAATTCAGGGACTGGTTGGAGCTTATGGCGATCCTTATACTGTCTTCTTGCCACCGGCTGAGAGTGAAGCTTTTGCCGAAGATATTTCTGGTAATTTTAGTGGCATTGGAATGGAGGTGGGTAATCGTGATGGGGTAATCACCGTAATCGCCCCATTGGTGGATACTCCAGCCGAAAAAGCTGGTTTACTATCTGGTGATTTAATTATCCGCATTGATGATGTGAGTACTGAGGGAATGACTATCGATGAAGCGGTTAAGAAAATTAGAGGAGAAAAGGGAACGGTGGTTAATTTATCCATTTTCCGTGAAGGTGAACTAGAGATTAGAGAATTCGCCGTCACGCGCGACAACATCACTATCCCGACGGTAAAAACGAAACAAGAAGGAGACGTGTTTATCATTAGTCTTTATAGTTTCAATGCCGTAGCAGAAATAAAGATGCAAGAAGCGATGCGTGAGTACGTCAAAAGTGATGCTACCAAGATGATACTAGACTTACGTGGTAACCCCGGAGGCTACCTACAGAGTGCGGTTGCTATTGCCAGTTTCTTTCTACCCACCGGTAAGGTGGTAGTCAAAGAAAATCATGGTGACGTTATAAACGACAAACTGTATCGTAGCCAGGGTAAGACTTTGGATAAGAGGGCGCCAGAAAAGATGGTAGTTCTGATAGATGGTGGATCAGCCTCAGCTTCAGAGATTTTGGCTGGAGCACTGAGTGAACATGGCTACGCGACACTTATCGGTGAGAGTACTTTTGGTAAAGGTTCAGTCCAAGAACTAATCAACAATGACGATGGTTCTGCCTTAAAAGTTACCGTCGCACGTTGGTTGACCCCTAATGGACTCTCCATTTCTGATGGTGGATTAAAGCCAGATATTAAAATTAAGCGCACCGCCGAAGATAGAATAAGTGAACTCGATCCACAACTGACAGCCGGACTAGATTTCTTGGCCGGTAAAGAGGTGGTGAGTCAAGAATAATCCGCGATTGGAAGGGAAGGCAAAATTTTGCTATGATGCTTTGGTTATACAGTTAGCCGTTATTGTAAGTGCATTAGATATGAAAGTTATATTACTCCGTGACGTGGCTAAGATTGGTCGCCGGTTTGAGATAAAGGAAGTGCCAGACGGGTTTGCTTTAAATAAGTTGATTCCGCAAAAGTATGCTGAAGCAGCTACCCCGGCCAATGTAAAACGAATAATGGAGAAAAATAAGAACGATGTTCGTCATACTAGCCTAAAGAAGGAGACAGCCGAAGCCATTGCGCAGGCCTGCGCCCTTAAGCCACTGATCATCTCGATGGAAGCTAATGACCAGGGGCATTTATTTCAGAGCGTTCACGCCAGTGATGTTGTGAAGTCAGCTCTGGCAGTTGGGCTTAGTATCGATCCGGTTAGTCTAAAATTTGCCGAACCAATCAAATCTCTTGGAGATCATAGTGTCTCACTAGTGGTTGGTGCTGAGAATCACACCCTAGCAATTAGTGTGGTAGCAAAAGATAAGTAATAATTTATATGATAAACAAAAGCAATATTATAATGGTGGGGGTAGTGGTTGTCTTATCGGGTGCCTTGGTGGCTTTAATGGCTTACTGGCTTGGCCCAGATAATGTTTCTAGCCAAAAGGCAAGTCTCAGTGATTCCAATAACCAAAACGAAATTACTGCACCATTAAACGCCGAACAATTAGCCGCCTATCAAGTAGATATGACAAATGAAAACAACCCAGTAGCCACTTTGGTTACTAATCAGGGAACAATCGAACTAGAGCTATTTGCTGATACAATGCCTATCACTGCTGGTAACTTTATCAAACTAGCCAAGGAAGGATTTTATGATGGGGTCAAATTTCATCGTGTAATCGATGGGTTTATGATTCAATCCGGTGATCCTATCACCAAGACCGAAGAATACTTGAGGTACGGTACGGGTGGTCCGGGTTATGCTATTCCTGATGAGCATGTGGCTGGCGAATACCTCACCAACGTACGAGGAACAATTTCCATGGCCAATAGTGGACCAGAGTCTGGTGGGAGTCAGTTTTTTATAAACTTAGCTGATAATACCAATCTAGATTTTGATAAAGTGCCACTTACCTCTAAGCATCCAGTTTTTGGTCGGGTAGTTAAAGGTATGGAAGTGGTAGACGCAATCGCAAAAGTAGAGACTAATGACCGCGATATGCCACTTAATGCAGTAGTGATAGAAAAAGTCTCAATTAACGAATAGGTACAGCTGTAAATCACAAAAGACGACGCCGGCCCTAGGGCCGGCGTCGTCTTTTCTTTTGAATAGCTTACTTATACAGTCGCTACTACATCTACTGCTTTTTTGACAACGGTATTGCCATTGAAGCGCTTCTTGCGCATGTTGCGAAAAGCAACTACTCCGCTAGTAGCTGCAAAAAGAGTGTGGTCGCTACCAATACTGACACCTTTTCCGGCTTCAATCTTGGTACCTCGCTGTCGAACAATAATGTCGCCAGTTTGGACTTTTTCACCGGCAGTCTTCTTGATGCCGAGATATTTTGGTTGTGAGTCGCGCAGGTTTTTAGCTGTTCCTGCGGCCTTTTTGGTTGCCATACGATATAATAATTACTATGAATCTAACTGGGCGAGTATACGTCATATGAAGGAAAAACTCAAGTCTTTAGTTTTAAATGATCAGTATTTCTATGGCGTTTTAGTGCTATTGGTGGGTATTTGCTCATTCTTTTTGGGACAAAATTCAGTAACTAATTCCATGATTGGGCAGTCTTCAGAAGCTTCTGTCGTCAACTATACGACCTCAATCGTAGAGGTAAAAGAAAACGAGACCCAAGTAGCAACCTCAACTGGGGAGGATAAACTGGGTACTATAGAGCTTGTTGCCTCCAAAAGTGGCACCAAATATCATCTACCGACTTGCCCAGGAGCTGGCCAAATAAAACCAGAAAATAGAATTACCTTTAGTTCCTATAGTAAAGCTAGAGCGGCTGGTTATACCCCAGCTGCTAATTGTCCTGGTCTTGAGTAAGGTAGAATGTTATAGACATGAGGTATCTTTGGCTTTTTTATCATTCAGCTAACCAATGGTTGGCAAAAGACATGAGTTATTATGCAGCCGCTTTTTCTTATTATGCGCCACTGGCTTTAATACCACTTATTTTGTTGTCATTAGTTGTTTCTGGCTTTTTTTATGGTAGTGAGTTTGTGATGAATATTTTCCTTGGTTGGGGGACAGCGCTTGGGCCAGATTTACTAGCCCTCATCAATGTGGCCGTACAAAACCTAGATATCGAGACAAAAACCTACCGAATACCACTCTTGGCCGTCTTGTTTTTCTCCAGCGTTAGTATTTTTTCCTTCAACGTCCTGGGTACTGCTTTCAAGCATATTTGGAATACTCATCAGTTTGGCTTTATCCCTTGGTCGCAACAAACCATCCGGTCCATCGTTTTCGTACTGATTCTGCAGATTTATTTAATATTTTTAATTGGAGTTGAAGGGTTTTTAACTTTTTTTGGAGTTCGTTCAATAATTCTCTTACCGGAGATAATCTGGCTTTTAAGTATTTCATCAATTTTTATCTTTATGTTTAGGTACTTAGCCAAAGCTACACCAAGTTGGCGAGCTTGTATCTTTGGTGGTTTTGTTTCGGGTCTGCTGGTTGTCTCAACTAGCAATATTGTGACTGTCTATTTAGGTACACAGCCAGTCCTTAGTATTTTTGGTGCGGCTGGGTTGATTCTAATATTATTGATTTGGGTGTATGTTTTGGCTTCGATCATTCTCTACGGGGCCACCCTGGCTCATCTCTATGATCGGATGATTAATACTAATATGTAACTTTTATGATTGTTATTGATGTTGAAGCAACTGGTGTGATTTATCAAAAGCACTCAATTCTTTCGATTGGCGCCATTGAGTATGAAAATCCCACCAACCGCTTCTATGGCGAGTGTCGCATCTGGGAAGGAGCTCATATTATGGAAGAGGCTACGGCTGTTCATGGAATGAGTCAAGAAGAGATGACAGACCCAAGTAAGTCGACCGAGGCTGAGTTGGTACAGTCTTTTATGGAGTGGTCGCAACATATGGCTGATCGAACCCTGGTCGGGCAAAACGTGTCTTTTGACCGCGACATGGTCAAAGCGGCCTGCGAGCGAGCTGGTATTCCCTGGGATTTAGCTCATCGCACTATCGACACCCATACTTTGTGCTGGATGCATATGGTAAAAAGGGGACTAACTCCACCCCTAGATGAACAACATCGTCGCAGTGCTCTTAACTTGGACGTTGTTTTAAACTACTGTGGTATCCCGAGTGAGCCAGAACCACACAATGCATTGACCGGAGCCATGTGTCACGCAGAAGTTACTTCACGGTTGCTACACGACCGGATGCTTCTCCCCGAGTTTTCACAATTTTCTATACCTTGGCAGGTCTAGAATGTTACAATGAGTAAAGTATGGTAAAGAAAATATTTGGACTGAGTAAGAATAAGATTAAAGAAGACCCACATTGTCGAGTGGTGACCGAATTACTAGACCCCGGTGGTCAGGACGGAGCCATTCAATCGTGGCGAGTTTTTCGCATTATGTCGGAGTTTGTGCAAGGCTTTGAGCTTTTGCGCAACTATGGCTTGGCTGCTACTTTTTGGGGTAGCGCTCGTCTACAACCAAACGACCCATATTATAAAGCAGCTGAGGAACTAGCAGCTAAGCTGGCCAAGAAGGGTTATGCCATTATTTCCGGTGGTGGCCCAGGTATTATGGAAGCCTCAAATGTCGGCGCCTTTAAGGTTGGCGGTAAGTCGATTGGGCTAAATATAGAACTACCATTTGAACAGAAATTAAATCCTTACACTACCGAATCTCTAACTTTCAAGTATTTTTTCTCGCGTAAAGTAATGTTGACCTTCTCCTCAGAAGTTTACATTTATTTCCCTGGTGGCTATGGCACTTTAGATGAATTCTTTGAAATTATTACTTTAATTCAGACCAAAAAAATTGAACGAGTACCAATTGTGCTTTATGGTTCTGATTTTTGGGAACCATTATTGCGTTGGTTTGAAAAGGATTTGCTAAAGAAATTCAAGACAATAAACAAAGAAGATTTAGATCTTTTTGTGGTGGTGGATAGTGTAGACGATGCTTACAAGTACATTCTTAAGAATGTTGATGGTAAAAACGTAAGACAGGTATAACATGAATATTTCCTATTTTGATGACGCCCGGGTGACAGACAATCTACTTATCAAAAAGCAGAAGCAATTAGACGTGTATCGACAAACTATTTCGCAAGCTGAAGCTGAAAACAACATAACAGTACCTGAAGCTTCGCTTTACTACCCCAAAGATATTGCTTTACATGAACAGCTGGCAGAAATGCAAAAGAAAGCTAAGTTGATAAAGCATGTAGTACTAATTGGTATTGGCGGATCAAGTCTTGGTACTGAAGCTGTCCATGCTGTGCTTGATACGGGTCGGGTGGAGCTATCAGTACTTGATACTGTCTCGGTTAGTAAGCTTCATGAAGTCAAGACCACGCTGGCCAAGTACAAAAAAGCATCACAACTAGCCATTTGTATAGTCAGCAAATCAGGCAGTACCACCGAGACCCTCACTAATGCCTCAGTTTTACTGGCTGATCTAGAAGCAAAGTTTGGGTCAGCTATCTACGGACAAGTTTATTTTATCGGCAATCCTGGTACAGATTTTATGCGTCTAGGAAAGAAGCTAGGAGCCACCTGTGTAACGATGCCGGAGATAATTGGTGGACGTTTTTCAGTGGCTACCGCCGTTGGTCTAGTGCCACTAACACTGCTTGGTCATGATGTTGATGAGTTTATCTCTGGCTACCTCGATGTGCTCACTTCTACTCTCGAAACAGTAGTCAGCGAAAGCTCGGCGCGTTTGGCTACCTATCACCAACTTAAATTCTCACACTATAACTTCTTTGCGTTTGAAACTCGCTTAGAGAAGCTGGGCCAATGGTACAGGCAGTTGTTTGCTGAGAGTTTAGGTAAAGAAACGACTATCTCCGGTCTGGCAGTCAAGAATGTGATGGTGCCAGCGATTATGACACCAGTTGAGCTTCACTCGGTTGGACAGCTCTATATGAGTGGTGTCCCTGATGTCTATACTGACTTTGTTAGCTTCGATGATGAAACGCTTGATGTCATGATACCTAAGCAGACAAAAATCGCCAAACAACTGAAGGGCTACTCACTGCAAGAAGTTGCGACCGCTCTTTATGGTGGAGTAATTGCTGCTTACCAAGAAAGACAATTACCATACCGAGCCACTGTATTTGAAGATAATCTAGCCTACTCTATTGGTCAGTTTATGGCCATGCGTCTGCGAGAAGTCATGTATACCGCTAAGTTGCTCGACGTCAATGCCTTCGATCAACCAAACGTTGAACTGTATAAACAGAAAACTCGCGAGATTCTCTTTTTATGACCTACATCCTCTTTGATATTGGTGGGACAAAGACACGAGTCGCTGTCACTGATGATCTACAAACTTTACGATCTAGTGTCGATTTTAAAACCAAATCAAATTTTAAGGAAGAAGTAGATCTAATCTGCAAATCAATCGACGGTCTGGTTAAAAAGCAAGACATCAAAGCCATGGCTGGAGGAGTTCGGGGACTATTAAACGAAGAAAAGACTGGCATTCATAACGATACTGTCCTAAAAGGTTGGGCTGGTAAATCTCTGGTCGGTGCTTTGTCTGATCGCTACCAGGTTCCTGTCTATCTAGAAAACGACACCGCTTTAGCTGGTCTCGGGGAAGCAGTGTATGGCGCTGGGCAGGGACTGGATATTATTGCTTATCATTCGATTAGTACTGGAGTAGGAGGTGTCAAGATAGAAAAGGGAAAGCTCGATGAAGCCACTAGCGGTTTTGAGCCAGGACATCAGGTGCTTGATATTGACCGCACAATTTTGGGCGAAGATATATCGCCGACTTTAGAAAACTTGGTATCGGGCGCCGGTGTAGAAGCACGAGTGGGTAGTAAGCCATTTGAAATTCCCCAAGAGGATACGATTTGGGATGAGTTGGCCGAATATCTGGCTCAGGGTTTGCGAAATACGATTTTGTATTGGTCGCCAGAGGTGATTGTACTTGGAGGGTCAATGATGGTGGGCGAGCCGAAGATTCCGGTGGAGGCCGTGCGCAAGTACACGGTGGAAGTGCTAGATGGTTTTGTGGATTGTCCGTTCATCACTCTTTCTGCACTTAAGGATGAAGCCGGCCTCTATGGGGCGATGGCCTATCTCAAAGAAAAAATGGTAAAGTCATAGCTATTTACATTTAAGCTAATCAATGTTTTAATCTAGCCAGTCCGCACTATGTTATGTGCGCGTTTTTCGATAGAAAGGAAATATCATGAGAAAAAGCTCAGAGAAATTTGTGATGTTCAAATTGGGCGCGAATACCGTCGCCTTACGGGCGGAAGATGTAAGGTATCGGATAGATTGGCAGCTACCCATTACCACAATCGAGAATACTCCCCCCTACGTCCTTGGACGGACGATACTTTGTGCTGAGAAGGAAGTTGTCGTGCAAGATTTAGAGCGTCGCTTCTTTCCCTGTGCTTGCCTACCTACTCGGACGCTTACGCTTCTGGTTTGCTTGCCAGATCAAAGTCTGGCCGGCTTTATGGTCGATTATGACTGGGTGAGTGTAATCGAAATAGAGAAGCCTATGCGATATGGACCACTACCAGGCAACAATCCGCTCGATTCCTTTGTTGAAAGCATGGTTGTCTGGCGCGATAAGTTGCTGGGGGACAGCAACAAGTGTCTTTGGCTCTTAGATCCGCAAAAGCTAGCCCATATCAACTGAGACGGTCTTAGCAACAGACGGCCACCACCAATCAAAATAAGCTTATTTTGATTGGTGGTGGCCGTTTTTTATATAAGCCAAAGACAGGAAATAGAATCTAAAAGATTGACTAAACAGCCAAATCATGCTTTAATAATAAAAATCCGCGGTTTGTGCTATGATTTTGCGGTTACCGACCTCTGGTTGGTATTTATTAAATAAGACCATTGGCTTATTTTATCCACTGTCATACTTGCGGTTCTAGCTGCTACTTCCTTTTCTTCAGCTATTCCTCAAAGTGCAGAGTACGGTTACATTGCTACCACCGTGGTAGCAGAAGAAGTAACGAGTACGACAGCTCTCAATACTGAGAAAATCGTCCGTTCTTACTTCCGTGACCTGCCAGTTATGGTACAAATTGCCCGTTGCGAGTCTACTTTTCAGCATACATTAGCTGATGGGACCATCCTCAAAGGAAGGGTCGATCCAGCTGATACCGGTGTGATGCAAATCAACAAGCGGTACCATGAGAAGACTGCAACCGCGATGAACCTTAACCTCGATGATATTTATCACAATATGGCCTATGCCCGCTATCTCTATGAGACACAGGGTACACAGCCATGGAGTGCTTCGGCTCCTTGTTGGAGTCCGACTCTTGCGATGAATATCTAAAATAAACACAAAAAGCGCCTCTGGGCGCTTTTTGTGTATACTAGTTAGAATAATTATGGCAAAAAAATACTGGATAATGAAGAGCGAGCCTAGTGAGTTTGGGATTGATGACTTGGCTAGAAAGGGGAGTGCACTCTGGGACGGGGTGAGAAATTACCAAGTGCGCAATATGTTTCGGGATGATATGAAGGTCGGAGATTTAGCTTTGTTCTATCATTCTAACTGTAAAGAGATTGGGGTGGTGGGGGAGATGAAAATATTGGAGACAGCGAAGCCTGATCCGACGCAGTTTATAGCCGTGCACAAGTATTTTGATCCTAAGTCTTCGCCTGAAAATCCACGTTGGCTCGGACCGGTAGTGGGGTATATGAGAAAGTTTCCTCGTACTGTGTCGCTTGATGAACTTAAAGCGGATGCGGTGTTTTCTGACTTACCATTTATACAGAAGGGGAATCGACTGTCGGTGATTGAGATTTCAAAAAACCAGTATCAGACTATTTGCCGTCTGGCGAAGATTAAAAAGATAATATGAAGATAGGTTTTTTTGATTCTGGTTTAGGCGGACTAATAATACTAAAGGCAGTAGCCAAGCATCTGCCAGAGTATGACTATGAATACTATGGTGATACAGCCAATGTGCCCTATGGTGATAAAACCGAGGAAGAAATTTTTGCTTTGACTAAGGCTGGAGTAGAACACCTTTTTTCGCGAGACTGCGCCTTGGTAATTATTGCCTGCAACACCGCTTCGGCTGAGACACTGCGAAAACTACAGGACTCAATCCTGGTTGGTGATTATGAAGACAGGAGAATACTGGGAGTGATTATTCCGACCGTAGAGACGGTTATCGATAGTGAAGTAAAAGACGTGATGTTGTTTGCTACCAAACGAACAGTAGAATCACAGAAATATACCAAGGAGTTTAGTAAGCTAGATAGTACCTTAAACCTCTCGGCCAAAGCCCTGCCGGCACTAGTCCCACTGATTGAGAACGGGGACTGGGAAAAAGCTGAGGAGATGCTGTGTGCTGAGACAAGACAGGCGATTGATGGAGGCACTAAAAATATTATTCTGGGGTGTACTCATTACAGCTTATTAAAAGATAAGGTGAGAGCTGTGTCTGGCGTAGGGGAAGTATATTCTCAAGATGAAATTATCCCTCATAAAATCGCCGAATATCTACAGCGACACCCAGAGATTACACAAAGACTTTCTAAGACAGGAAAACGGGAAATAATCATCACCAAGCACAACCCACACTATGACCGCTTGACTGCCGAATTTCTCGGTGGGGTGTACCTACCAGAGTAGGATAGGTGATATTTTTTCTGTACTGCTCCGCTCCGTGAAGGATGTTCTAACCACTCAATTCCATGCTAGGAAAGGTCTTTATTTTTGTAAGGGGTGGAATTTGTGATGAGTGTCTTCGGCGTAGCGGTCTGAGGCATGGACGTAGCGGGTGGTTGTCTCTAATGATTCGTGACCAAGGAGAATTTGGATAGCTGCGGGGTTGGCGCCTTGCTCAGCTAGGTAGGTAGCGTAACCATGGCGGAGGGAGTGAGCACTGGTGGGGACGATAATACCAAGTAGTTCGCGGTAGCGTTTAATTTTTGACTGGAGGTAATTAGGGGAGATGTGCTTTTTCTTGTCGGTGGCATTAGCCCCTCTCTTCGCTACGAATAAGTAGGGAAGCTCATCATCACGCAGTTTTAGGTATTCACCGATGTGATTTTGGGCTCGCTCAGTTAAATAAATGAAACGTTGTTTTTTACCTTTACCCTCGATGAAGATCTTTCCGGTTTGATCAATCTGATTGCGACGGAGGTTGATGAGTTCGGAGATACGCATACCACTGGCAAACAGTGTCTCGAGCATGGCGCGATTACGCAGGGCGACAAATTTATTTCTTTCATACTGCATAGGGGACTCAATCAACTTTACTAATTCTTCCATCTCAGAAATCTGCGGGTGGCGCTTCTCGCGTCGTAGGAGTTTGATGACACTGGGATCGACGGGTACGTCGTAGTCCATGTCGATGAGGTAGGTTAGGTAACGACGTAGTGAGGTGAGGTGGCGATTGATAGTACCGCTGGTCAGTTTTTGGTTGGATTCTTGGTTGGCAGCGGTTTTCCGGTCAGAGGAATTTAGGTACGCCTTGTATTGTTCGATGGTTCTTTTGGTTACCTTACTAAAGAGTAGGGAAGAGAGGTCGTTCTTAAGAAAATTGGCAAAGGTCTCCAAGTCGCGTTCGTAGTTGTATAAAGTTTCCCCGGAATAATTGTTGGCTTGGATATGTAATAAAAAATCATCGAGCGCCGGTAGGAGATCGGTGGAATCATTTTTATTTTTAGTAGTGGAATTATTTTTTCGCATATGACTACGGTGGGGAGTAGCTTCCCACATACTTAACATAATACAACAAGAGTCGGGAATAGAGCCTATTTACTATGTTGATAACTGAGTATAATTACTCTAATACTCAGTTATGTATATAAAATAACGCTGTATTCTACTATCGGTGTCTCCCCCGGCATTTTTGCTTTTTTGGTCTTAGATCTGGTTATGTGTACTTATATTATTCTCATTAATAATCTTAATCGCATGAAGAATCTCTTAGCTCTTTGTATATTTCCTTAAGTTTTTATTTTAAATTTATTTAATTAGTTTTATGTGTAGTATATTTTGACAAAATTTGTCACTTTTTAAATTAAAGCAAAATCACTCAGTTATCTGACTACTGACTACAATCCTACCAATTTTGACGCTCTACAATCGATTTTAAGGCTCGCGAGCAATTATGAGACGTAGGTAGTATCCTCTAAGAAGACTCGCCAAGCGGATGAGTTTTTTACGATAATAAATTTCACCCAAAATCAGTCGTCTGATGATAAATATTTATAATAATATTAAAAATTTAATTTTTAAAAAAATATTTCAAACTCTAAACTCTAATAACTTTAATAAATAAATTTTAAGAAAAAATTCATTTATAAAAATTTATTTTTCTATTGAACCCATAGTGACGCTACGTTCTAGTGAAGAATCGTAATACCGGTACCTTATAAAAGGTCCAAATTAAAATTTCTCATTCCATCAGATGCCCCTACTTCCCTACCAAAATTGAATTTTTTGCGACTTTAATTCAATATATGGCTTATAATAAGGATTTTTGTATTAAAATTGATTTTATTAAGGATATTGGTATAAAAATTTTATTCTACCACCGTCCACTCGCTCCGCCACCACCAGATCTACCGCCACCAAAACCACCAAATCCTCCACTGCTTCTACCTCCGCTACTAAACATTCCTCCACTTCGCCCGCTACCGCCGGGCCCCCCACCTCTTCTGGAGACAATCAAATCAAAAATTAAACCTAAAATACCAAAGATTAAACCAGCTGCAATGGCAGTTTGTGTAGTGCCAAATATCAACCCTGCTATCGAACCAAATAACAGCCCTATAACCCCTCCGAGCCAAAAGGATTTTGTACTACCCAAAAACACCGCTAAGGCAACGATTATCATGCCTATAAAAGGAGAGATATCAAAATCTACTTCTCCTTGACCTGTTTGATTTTCCACCGCACTGGGTAATACAGTAGATTCTGTAATCGCCTCGGTGACTTTATCAATCGCGCCCGAGATACCGGTGAAGTAGTCTTCGTTTTTGAAGGCGGGGGTGATAATGTCTCTTATTATCCAAAATGCTTGGGCGTCAGTAATTGTTCCCTCCAAACCATAGCCAACTTCAATCCGCATCGCTCGCTCCTCCATGGCTATTAGTAGTAACAAACCATTATCCTTGTCCTTCTTCCCAATCCCCCACTCTGCAAATAACTGCACTGCATAATTTTCTACCGTCTCACCATCGAGGCTTTTTACTGTTACTACCGCCACTTCACTACCTTCGCTTGACGCTAGGTTTCTCAGTTTAGTTTCTAAGACAACTTCCTGCTCTTCTGTGAGAATCTCGGCGTAGTCATTGACATAACCAGTCGGTTGACCGGGAGCTTTAAATGCCAGTACAGGAGAGAAACTTATTATTAATAGTACTGGTAGTAATATCCAGCTTTTCTTTGACATTAGTTGGTAAATTTAACGGCTGGTGCTGTCTCCGCTCCTTCTACACTCTCAAAATATGGACGTTCTTCATAACCTAGTGAAGAAGCTATCCATTTAGTTGGTATTTGTTTGATACGAACGTTAAAGCTTTTTACCAAGTCATTAAACCGCATACGCTCAACGCTAATCCGATTTTCAGCACCCTCTAGTTGCGCCATGAGCGTTTGCATATTATCAGAAGACTTTAGTTGCGGATAATTTTCCATTATTACCAAGAGTCGAGCCAGCGCACCCTCTACTTCATTAGCTGCTGCTACCTTATCATCAACACTAGAAGCTCCGGCGTAGCGAGTGCGCGCTTCAGCAATAGCGGTAAAGATAGCTTGTTCTTGGGACATTATTCCCTTAACTGACTCAACTAAATTGGGAATCAAATCAAATCGACGTTGGTACTGAGTCTCCACCTGGGCCCATTGTCCATCGACACTTTCGTTCAAAGCGACTAAAGAATTGTAAGTTGTCCAATAATATAAACCGCCCAGCATCACGATTGCCAACAAAACACCTAATATAGTTTTCATAATTTAAATTATAAAACTAAATCTAGTGAGTATCAATGAATTACTGTTTAATATTATCGTTAATAAATAAGATTAAACTTGGTACAATAATAGAAATAGATATGAAATTAAAAAATTTGTTGCTGGGACAAATAACGGTACTGTCTGCCGGTACGTTTTTTGCTTGGTATACTGTATACACTGATTTCGTCGCTTTCTTGGCTGTCTACGATACTATTTTACGTTTTAGTGATTGTACTCCGCCTAATCCATTTACGCAGGCCTGCTTCTACGGCGCCTTCGTGTTTATTATCGCTCTGGTTTGGTCGGTGCGCCTATATAATACTGATGTCACTAGTCAGGTAAATAGCCAGCGTAAACTAACCTATCTCTTAGTTTTGGGTACCCTATTTGGCTGGAGCAACTTTACCTATATGCTCTACAGTGCCAATACCCCATCTCCAAGTAGTTTTACTTGTGTCATCACCCCTGATACTAACCCCTTCACTACCGCCTGCTTTATTGGCTCCGTCTTTTTTACTTTAGGTCTTTTAATTGCAGTCTATATCTATCGATCACTTAAAAGTGATAAATTAGGTGACAAAACAAACCCACACACTATCAGCCTAGACAACTAAATTTTAGAGGAGTAGCATATAGGTATTAGTAGCTAAAATTTAATTATTTGCGGTTTTATTCATAAGACACCAATAATACACATATTACATTTATTGGCGCTCAGTCGTCATATCATGAACACAAATATTCGAGGTTACAATCCTCTACAGAGGGTAATGTTAGCCGCAGCAGCGACCTTGGTCTTTGCTGGGATTTTTATTTTCGGATTCTTATTAAGCGTGAATTTTGTGCATGCTGTTACCACGGAAGATCTGCTCGATGCCGTACCATCAGGTAGCTTAGCGGAGTGGACAGTCAGCGATACCGGTGGTAATCCAATCTTCACTTACGAGGAGATTACCTCACCTTACGATAATTCTACCGCTATCAAAACCAGCGTGGATGGTAACACGATTATGAACTGTCCGACCAGATTTATCGCTCGTACTTATGAGTGGGGTGGAAACACTTCCTACACAGACCTCAAGGCATATCTTGCTTTCACTTCCTCACTGAGTTACTACAATTTTCCCTATGTCGTAGTGGAAATATTTGATGAAGCTGATAATAAACTTGGCTACGAGGTCTATTATGGTAAAGATATTATCGGTACTTATTACGAAGGTATTATAGCTGGAGACCCTACTAATTATACCGAGCTACCTGTTGCCGAGGGTGACGTAACAATCGACCTCTCGGCCATCGGATCTGATATAAATTTCAAGTATTTTAAACTTACTATCTCAAACTATACTTGTGAAGGTACAAACTCGCTTGTCTTCGACCATCTAAGAATTGTAAATGGCAGTTTTACTGGTGATACAGAAAACACTATTCCGGTAGCCAACCCCGATTCATTTACCGTGGAAGCTGGTGAGTTGTACGCCGGACAAGTGGCCGGATCAGATACTGATGGTGACCCGCTCACCTTTGAATCTACTACTCCTCCCATGTATGGCACACTCCACTTCAATTCTAATGGCAGTTTCACCTACGAAGCTGACTCAGATTATGCCGGAGATGATTCATTTGCCTTCAGACTATATGATGGAGAGGATTATTCTGCTCCAGCAACTATTAGTATCACCGTGACAGAACCTCCACCAGCAAAAGTGATAAAGCTGTTGATCTATAACCCAAATGTGTACGGTCCCGACGATGAAGAATGTAAAGGAGACTACGGCGCTCTACCCTATGAGTACTTAGAAGCCAATGATGTTGAGGTAACATTTTGGTGCAATGACACCATCGTTGATGCCGGTGTGTTAGCAAACTATGATGTACTCTATGTCGGACGAGCCCGCGCTAGTTATTATGGGGCAACCTACATTAATTCAACCGACCTAAAAAACTGGGTTTCTACTGGTGGTGGAGCCATACTAGAAAGCACCGGTGATAGTTTTGAACCAGGAACCACAAACATGATTTGGCCAGGGATTTACGAGCTATTTGGCTATAACAATTGCCCCGTTATTGGTTCTTCCGATAATAGTGGCGGTGGCCCCTTGACTAAACTAATTGATCATCCAATCTGGGACGGAGTAGATGGACCGGTTGGAGACAGTAACACTGGACTCTATGATGATGAATTAGATGATTCATGTATCGGAACAGGCGTTAAAATTGGAACATCAGGCTCATCCAAACAGAGCCCGATGGTAAACGAATTTGGTGCTGGACGTACCTATTCAGGAGTACTCGTTGACTACACAATAAACGATGATTCACAAAGATACTTCCTAAATGTTGTCGACTGGGTGGCTCAAGGTGGTCGTGAGCGTGACATTAATCCACCGGTTATAACTCTGAATGGTAAATCAGTTATAAAAATTGAAGTCGGCGACAGTTATATTGATGAAGGTGCCACAGCAGAGGATGACATTGATGGTGTGGTCGAAGTTGTTACTACGGGGACAGTAGATACCAATACTCCCGGCACTTATGAAATCACCTACACTGCTCAGGACTATAGTGGAAACATTGCCACTCTGACAAGGTCTGTTAAGGTCGCTGAAATTGACAAAGGCTCTGGTGGCAGTGCTACTCGTGTAGGAGAGCGAAAACAAACCAGAGAAACTGCGCAAGGTCTGGTTCTTGGAGCCCAGACTTCCGCTACGCCTTTGGAGCAAATGAGACAGATTAGATTACAACTTATCAAGATTCTTAAACTTTACGTTGAACTACTAAAGAAAGGTTAACACTAGAAATAGTTAAATAACAACGACCATCAGCTTCTGTAAACTGATGGCCGTTGCTTTATTTAACCTTGACTTAAGGTACTTATTGGTACATTATTTCCGCCAGAAGCCACACGCCGTGTGGTAATAACGGAGATGATGATGCTCGAGACTAGTATTGTAATTCAAGCTGAAATCGAAGGATTCACAGGCTTGACTCAGGTCCGGACGGTCAACCGTCTGCGTTACCTTGGTATCGACCCTAAGCTCATCGATGCGGCGATGGTGGCCGTTGCCGATTCGCCAGCCTACCGTCAAGCCGAGGCCGACATCATTCTCTTTGCCATGGAGCTCTGGTCGGTAGAAGACGATATCGCTCTGGAAATCCTCAATGGCCAAAGGCCGTGCCCAGTATCAAATCATCACTAGACCCCGCCACACCCCGGGTAAGAAAGAACAATCGTTCCGACTTCCCCATCACGGTGTGGCGGTTCTTTCGTTTAAAATCACCAAGTTTCGCTTTAACTTTTTTCTCAAACTGTTTGTATTTTCATTTCTCCGCTATTATTACCGTTTGACCTCACTTTGCAGTCCGGGAAAACAATGATAGGCTCCCCTATATGCAAAGTAAGAATTATATCCATGCAATGATGCTCGCTATGGCGGGCGTGATTGTGGTTTCAAATGTACTGGTGCAGTATCCACTCGGACCGTGGCTCACCTATGGTGCCCTTACCTATCCCCTAGCCTTCTTGATTACCGATTTGGTGACGAGAAACCATGGTCTAAAAGTCGCCAAGCAAGTGATACTCGTCGGCCTTATTGTCGGTATACTGGCTTCACTTTTAGCTAGTTTTTTTGATGTCACCACCTTGAGGATTGCCATTGCTTCAGCGACGGCATTCTTGGTCGCCCAAATTCTAGACGTAAAGGTATATCTGCGTCTCCAACACCTTGCTTGGTGGAAGACTCCGGTCCTCTCTTCGGTTATTGGTTCGATAGTAGATACCTTTATTTTCTTTAGTATTGCCTTTTCGGCTACTACTTACGCCCTTCTCTTGGATGGTAATGTTTGGGCCCAAGAAATTGCCCCGCTGTTAGGAATTGGTCGCCAATTCCCTCTCTGGGTCTCTCTAGCCGTAGCTGACCTTGGTATAAAGCTTCTCATGGTACTGGTCCTTCTCCTTCCCTATCGACTGCTGATCCAAAACAAGCCCCATATAATTAGATAGAAAAATATTAAGGTTTTAGGGTCTCCATTGCCCCTAAACACTCATCGCCATGTTGCCTTCTCTTCTGAAGTAAATTTTTGCATAAATCAAGCAGTAGTTCTGCTGGTGCAATTGTACCATCCACCAGTTTTTACAACGTACGACAGAAAATTTTTTCAATGGACAATCGTTAATAATCATGTAATAATACTAAAGCAGGCAAATTTACCTGTTTTTTTGGGTGAGGAAAAAATGCACTTGATCAAAAAGGCGCTCGTCGCCATTTCTTTGTTCTTCGCGGTCTTCGGCCTCGCTCATGCGGCGCCATCGTACTGCAACAATAGAGTGCCTGGCGACAATCCACTGAAGAACGACAGTTCACCGGTGCTGTCGACCAGTGACATGACCTACAACAACAAGTCGGCCAATGACTGCTACGGTCATGTCGCCAATGACAACGACACCGTCAGTGACATCAACGCTCTGGCTTGGGGAAACGGCTGGCTCTTTGCTGCTCGAGATAACATCGGTAGCAGGGACAGAAGCAACACCGTCCTCGGCATTGCCTGGAACATCATTGCCTCTGAAGGCGATGAAGGGAGCTGGACCCTCACCGGCGTCGATAGGAATGGGACAAACCCAGCCAACCTCGGCGACACTTTCGACTTCGTCGGCGTGCTCAAAGGAGGCAACGGTTGGGCGGCCTACCTGTTTGATAATGTCGTGTTCGATGGCAGCGACGGCGGCACTTACGCCATCGAGTTCTTCAACAAGGGTGGAAAGATACCAGACCTCTCACACCTCTCGATCTACGCTCGTGAAGGGGGCAAACCAACCAACGACGTGCCCGAGCCGGGCACGCTCGCTCTCGCTGGCTTCGCTCTTCTCGGCCTTGCGCTGACGGGTCGTCGTCAACGCCAACAGCCGCGCCTCGGCTAAAGGTCGCCACAAGCGCGACCACTGATGCCTCCCTACCCAGGGAGGTATTTCTTTTTAAAAGTATGATAATCATACTCTATTTTCTTAATCACCACCCTACATTTGTAGTCTCTACTATCTTGCAAATTCTGCGCTATTTACACACATTTGTTTATAAAGTATAGTCTCAAATCGAAAGGAGGTGATGTATGACCAAATCACCAAAAAAGTCGCCCGTGAAGGCACCCCGCCTACCACGGTCGCCAGCAAACTTGCGAAGTCTTTCGCGCTCGCTCAAAGCAGTTCTTCTTGCTCTCCGTCGCCGGAGAACGGCCAAATGAAACACGTACCAGACCCGAGCATTTGCTCGGGTCTTCCTATTTTTGCTTTATTATTTTCAGTGGTTACTCACTTTGTTATTGCTTATTCATTATTTTTCAATTCTCGCATTTTATTTCTGCGTTTTTCAATTTCATCAAGCAAAGTGTCAACAAAAAAACCTTCTTTATGGGCATCCATCGCTCGGCGAATTACTAATTCAGCTTCGACTTCAGTAGCATTTGGGAACTCATCTTGAAGCAGATCTTTAACAAACTTGGTAAGAGGTCCTAGTAGGCTTTCAAGTGTTTCATTTATACTAATTCCATTTGCTAGCGAAGTATCAATCTCATAGCCTACAACCACCAGTTCTCTTGCTTTATCAATATTTTGTAAGTTCTGTGATTCCATTATGCGGTCTAGTTGGGGTACTAGATGATCATCCAGCTCGTCGTTTGGAGCTTTTAATTTTTCTTCGATCAATCGTGCGCCAATACTACTCAGTTTTTCTAGTCGATTAATTTCATTCTCGACATCTTTACGTTTCCTCATCTGTTCCTCTGATAGAAAAAATTCATTCATATAGCTGACAGTATAACAAAATTTTGACTGATTGTTGATGAATTACAACACTCTCTAAATAATATTTATATTTTTCTTCCCCTTTTCTCTATTAATTTTTAACCACAGTCCTCTACTTCATAGATTCCCTTTGGTCTATACAAATACTGATATAATTTAGAACATGAAAAGAAATCAAACTTCTGGTGGTGGAGGAATAAAACTAATCGGATTAATAATCATCCTAGCTGGGCTTTTAATTCTCCTAGATCCAGAATCAGTCATAAGTAATGGTGAGAGGGGTGTCGTAAAAGAAAGCGAAGGGTGGATATTTATCCTAGTAGGTTCAGTTTTACTAATATTGCAATTTGGCTGGCAAAGTTTAATGAAAAAACTAAATGAAGACAAAAATATACCCAATTTACTGCAGATAAAAACACATAATTCAAAAAGGAACTACTTTTATACCCTCTGGGTAAATCTTCCGGTAATTATTCTTATTTTTCTATTTACAGTATTTGGTCCCAGCGACACACCTTGGACAGGTTTTTTTAAAGTCATGTCCGGGTACTTACTTTTTGTCCTAAGTGGAATATGGCTTTTCCAATTAATAAGGTTAGTATTGAAACGGTCTCAGGAGAGAGACGTCGAACAGATTTTAAATTGGGGAAAGTCTCTATCTTATGAAGAAATGACAGATGGAAGTTTTCATTTCCCTACCAAGATATTTGACTATGGCACAAACGGCAAAGTAGAGTACTTATTAAAAAAAAGTATAGCTGGAATGAGTGTCGGAATATTCAAGTATAGCCACACACAAAAAACTGGAAACAATAGTGTGGCTGTAAGTTACTCAGTAGTTAATATTGAGACCTTGGACGAGCTACCTTCATTTAATTTGGCTTTGAAAATTACACCAAAGGAAAATGAACTTGATATTTCGGTAGGAGAAACAGAGAAAAGAATAAATGAAGAAATTAGTAATGCTTCTAAAATTAACTTTACTACAGCCACTAATGATGTTTTTTGCTTAAATGTGTCACAAAAGTTTGAAATTGAAGCATTGCAAATATTTCAACAAGATATTATTGAAGAGTTTGGAAAAAATTGGCCACACTTCATTATAATCGGTGAGGGTAAAAATCTAATTGCCATAACTACGGAAGTAAATAATACGGAAGAAAATTTCAAAGTAATGGCAAATCTGGCCGATTTTCTGGTAGAAAACATTGCTACTAAGATAAGTCTTATCGGAAAATCTGTCGAAGAGATGAAGGAGGTTATGAAGAAACAACAATATTAATGAGTCCGTCACACGACTTGTCCACCACATTCATTGGTGAAAATGCACCAGGTATTATTTTCAAATTTTTTCTAAAGGTTTATTGTCGTCATTTCATCGTGTGGAAAAGGAGCCAGTGTGAAAAGGGATACACTAGAGAAAAGGAGTCAGTGAGAAAAGGGGTCAGGAGCCTTTTACCATAGCCGTTGCTTCAGGCGGGTTTTTTTACACTAGAAATTTCACTACAGATTTGTAACTTATATTGGACTTATCTCAATTCTCAGAATCATTGCTATCACTTCACTAAGTTTTGCGTACTACTCAACTTTCACATCAAGCGCAATTGAAGCGAGAATCTTAGCCACCCCAATACACGCTTCACGACTACCATAGAACACCGTCACCAAGCCAAACTGCTCTGCTACATCGGCGTACATAACTGCCTGCATTTCCGTACAGTCGGTCGCTTTCATGAGTTGATCAACGACCGTATCAAACGAATGACAATCACAATTGTAGAGAATCACCTCATGATTCATGTTCTGTACCGATACGGCTTTTAATTCCTGCTTTTTCTCTGGGTTCATGTTAATTTAATATCAGCTATTTACCAGCAATTTCTATTGAATCAAAATTCATATTCAAATATTCCTGAAGTCTGGTCAGAGAGATACGCTCTGTCCTGCCTATCTTAAACACCGGCAAAGCGCCAGAGGCGATGGCTTTTTTGTTGTTAGTTGCTACTTTTTGCTTTACCACACAGTTTTCTATTTCATTGTCCCTGTCCTCTTTTATTCCTTAAGTTTAGAATTATTATAACCGATACCAACCACCAGCTAAATCAAGAGACTCGGCTGCACCGGTACGAAGATCTATTCTTATTAGGGGCGTACTGGGTGTCGAAGTAGGATCACCTGGACAATTTGGTCCAAATTGTTTTTCAACGGTAATGTGTCTATAGTAACCAAAATCTTCTGGACTGATAACTAAACAGTCCTCAGGATAGGTGGTTAATTTTCGTATGGCCTCCCACGTCTTGTTTAATACTTCAGTATCAGGTAAAAACTCGCCGACCTCATCAATGGTGGATTTTTGTGAATAAATAAAGGCGGCTTTTATTGTTTGAACTAAATCGTTCTGAAGCTCAGATCCCTCTTCACTATCCGCGCAACTTGCTTGTGGTCCAACATATAAAATAAAGTAATCCCCAAATTCGAAAACTCCGGAATTATCCTCTAAGGATAACCTTTTTAGTTCTAAAGGGTTGGACATCCAGTGCACCATTTCTGATGATTGATTTTCTTTTTCATATGACTCAACCAACAACTCTTTGTTGATTTTAATAACACGACCCAATGGCCCGTGTTTAGGTTGACAATACTCTAATGTGCCACCAAATGGTATAAGTTCTTCGGTTGAAAATAACACTGAGCTACTTTCATTTGTTGGATTTCTGTTTACTGTATACAGTAAGTTACCAAGACCAGATGTAACCAATTCAAGATTAATTTCTGGAATTAGACACGTATCTCCATTACCACAGACAATATAATTGGATTCTTCAATTTTTTCTGGGTTGACTACCGGAATTGATTCAAAACTAATATTACTAGAATCGTAATTTTGAGGCATTACCGATATCCTGCCCAAATAAAATCCCACGAAAGGTAAAAGTGTAAATAGCACCAATGCTAAATATTTAGAAAGCGGTGTAACCGTCGTAAACTGCTTTTTCAAATTAAAGTCTTGCGAACTGAGCCCCTCTTCTACTATTGGTTGGTTTTCCATTCTAAAAGAATACCATAGTAACTTATTACAAAACACACTCCTACTTCTCCCAAGGAGCCTTAAATTGCAAAATTTACCTCACTAATTCTTCAGTGATACAATGATGATAGTAAACCGCCCGATCATCTAGGAAAAGGGGTCAGGAGCCTTTTATCAGGAGCCCTTTACCTTTAGTGAGAATAATAATGACAGTCCACTTCCCTTTCCTTCTTTCAGTAGCTATAGGGTTGAAAATTATTAATAATCGATTGAAAATAGCCGGCGCTTGCGCACCGGCCATTCGTGGACATGCAGTTCACATCCATGTTCTCATGAATTTGACCAGTTCATCCAAACTGGTTTGCTTTGGCTCGGACGATGCGCCAATTCCACGTGCTTCGAATTTTCCAATCTCAGCAAATGGAAAGAAGAAAACATGGGCGTCGCACAACGGGTACTCTCTTTGTAGAGCAGGTAGACCAGACATCTCGTGCCGGGAAACCCAATCGGGGAAGGCCTTTGTTGAGTTGATGCCGAGGTTTATAGAAACCCCCTCGAATGCAATCGTTAACAGCTCTCCCTGCTTCAAGTACACAGTGCCGGCTGCAATAGGGTTGGTCAACTTGTTTTCCCGGCTATATACCCGGAATTCATCGTGAGGAACCATTTCCGGAAAAAAACCCACACCTTCAGGGAACATTACAAACTTCATGACTTTCTCCATTTTGGAACGGGTTGAGCAAATCAAATTTAATCACATAGCACAATAATGCGCAATATATTTTGAGTAACTCTATTATTTCATCTGATTGTAAAAGAAAGTTGTTACAAAAAATAATAAAAATATTAATAGTTAAAATATAAATAGATACATGGGTAAGATCTTAGAAAAAGCGTGTTGTAAGTTTAAACCTGCTTTTTGCTACATCCCACAATATGTAGCTTTATTGTCCCCGTCCCCTTTTTACGCTATTTAATTAGACTGCAAATGAGAAAATCGAAAGCCTTAGATTTTCATCTCCTCAAGTCCTTTGTGGCAATTAGCTAAGTCTGAAGCAAGTGGGTTTTCTGCCCAAGCGCCAAGAATCGTTTGAATCACCAGCTGCGCATGTTCTATAAGCTGTTCCTTGGGAGCGTTGAAGCGTTCAAACGTGACACTACCATCACGCTTGTAGTCGCTAATAAGTTCGCTGATGTTACTTATCACATCACCCGACTTCAGCATCAATGATTCAGGCGAGAACTGACGTATTTCCTCTAGCGCCGCCTCCTTGCGTTCAAGCCATGATAACCCTCTATCTTTCTCAGTGACGCTATCTACCAGCCCTGCCACTATGTCGCCAAAACGCTCCGAGAGCATTTTTTTAGTTACTTTGTGGTCAACTACACTATCTTCAATAGTGTCATGAAGAATCCCAGCCACTACAAGATCTTCACTTGCCCCTGCTTGTGAGAGAATGAGTCCGACAGTAAGCGGATGGGTGACATACGGAACCGCCTTCCCTTTCCTAAACTGAGGCTCACCAGTAAGTTGATGCACTTCAATTGAGAAATGAATCGCGTCTTGAATTTTGTTTGTGTAGATC
Organism: uncultured Candidatus Saccharibacteria bacterium; assembly: GCA_964425625.1. GTDB lineage: Bacteria > Patescibacteriota > Minisyncoccia > Phycocordibacterales > UBA918 > OLB19. The sequence goes on from CAYRMI010000004.1 coordinate 32,059, forward strand.
ATATTAATTTCATTATTGGCAATAATTTGTTCTCGTTTAGAATTCACTTCATCAGCCAGTTGGTTACACAATTTCGAGATTTGTTCTGCTGTTCCATTTTTCAGTACATCACTTACATCCCAAACACCCAGGAACTCTTTATTAGATTCTACTCTATCTCCGCTATTCCACCACACCTTTGGTGATTCCTGTCCGGCAGGCCAATCGTACTGCAATCTTGGATATCCTGAATAAGTAACACTCTTTGATCCTTTCTTCGGTGACACTGGGGTATAAACTCGGTAAATTAGATCATTACCACCTTCCCAATCAGTTGATTCATGCATTGAGTAGTGATAAAGCTGACTACATTCCTTGCACTGTAGTAGCATTTCCCTGTCATGATCTTCATCAATATAGGTATCGATAATATCGAACATTTGCATACCGACTTGCTTCATATACTCCGGGTCGTTCCAAAGACGACATTGTGTGGGAGCTGTCTGTTTAGTTTGTTTTTCCATAATATTTATCTTAATTGTATAAAAGTTTTACGAGGAAACAAAAAACGGCTAGGAGATTTGATCCAGTCGTAAAACTGAATGAAATCTCCCAACCGTCTTAATGAGGTTAGTGATGAATGACTTGTGGCTTCCCGCAGATTTCCCAGGTTACCTACCAAGCCAAAGCTCGGAGACAGACATCATAGTCATCCCTGACTACTCTTTTATTATAACACGTTTAATACCGATACGAAAGGCCGACCGCATCACTCCAGTAAGCAATGTTGCGTGGTTCAACTGGATCGCCTGCTTCCCTCACCCGTTCCATCATTAAGTTATAAAATTCTTCCGCTACCTCTAGCGAATGTAGAAGTCTAGTACTTTTCAGTATTCGAGTAATCCGGAGGTGATTGTGGTCCATAACCGTCAGCCAGTGATAGTTCTCCAGGTAAAACCTAATCATCCGCTTTAAGGCTAGAGTTTGGTTAGCTAGAGCGATAGGATCAGCTTTGATTAATTCTACCTCAGCCATATTCAAGACCGGTGCATCATGGACATTTTGACTTTCTTCAAGGAGCGGAAAGAGCCATTGGATGTAGTCATGTTCGACTTCCAGCCACTCGTCATTTTGTTGCAATACTTCAGCAAAAGTTCTGCCGTTGTTATCGACTCCAGTTCCATTCAAGAAATCTGCTACTGACATACTTATTGATTTACCACCCGTTCCGGCTCACCTCGATATGGAGCAATCACACCCTCGGCTTCCAAAGCATCAAGTAACGTAAAAGCTCTCTGATAACTGATTTTAAAATGTTTCTGAAGTAATGATACTGAACAGCGTCCAGTCTCTTTTACATACGCTGTAGCAGCCTGTAGTAAACCATCAGGACCATACTCATCTACTTCAGGCGCTATAGGCTCTATAGTCTCCTCAGCAATCAGTACTCGCTCCACCCGATGTACTTTCTCATACAGCTCACTCACCATCGCCACTAATGATTCGATATCCTTTTCTAGTTCATGATTGTCGCTCATAAGTTTTTGTATAATAATCTATCACTTTCTTTTTGGTAACATTTTCTTAACTTTAAAGTTATCCGCACTTACTAAAATTTCAGTACGTCAAGGGTATGGACAATTTGTACCCACCCTTGACCAAGTTCCATATCCCGTTGCTTCATTTTTTGAATATACTGCTTGGCATCCAACGAATCAATTAAAACACGTACTACTTTTTAACATCAACGTACAAAATTGGATTTTGACTCCCTTGGCTCATGAAATGCGTAACTGATTTATATCGGTAACGGTCGCATATCTCTTTGGGCGCTACTTTACCGTTAAACTCCCAGCGTCCAGGAGCTTCCTTAGATTGGTACCATTCCGACACTAGGTATACCTCGCGAATAATTCCCAAATACACGGCACAAGCATACTGGTACTTATGAACTTTCGCACTCACCTTCCAATGCTTTCTGGTAACTTCGTAAAGTGCTGGGCCACTCATGCCATATTTATAGGCTTTGTTTATCCGGATTAGTACCAGTGGGTCTGCAATGACCGCTGGTTTAGCCTCATACTGAATTTCAATGTCTTCAATTTTTCTGATACCGGCTTCAGAGGTATAGTGACCTGACATGATATTTGTCAGAGCTATTTTTTGCACTGATTCGATGTAGTCAATCAATGATGCTTCAACAGCAAAGGCCTGATCTTCAGTAAGACCGTGCCTAATAATCATGTGTTGGACTTCTCTTCCTGCTGCCCGAATGGCTTTAATGGTGGCAATTTTCTCCACTTCTTTTATGTCCACTATTTCTGACGCTTCAACATGAGCGTAAATTCTATTTCCCTTTCCTTTTCCAACGTAAAATACCTTCTTGGTTCGTGGGTCAATTAAGGCATATACGTAGAATTTTATTTTCTCGATGGTTGATTGTGATAGACGGGTTTTCATAATGTATATTGTGTTCTTGATTATTAAATAATTATATCTTCTTAACTATACTCTCTAGCACCTCCCATATCTTCACCATCGCCAAAGTATCTAGTCTGCAATACTCCAACAAAGCATTTGTCTTCCTTTGCTTTTCTTCTTCATCATACTCCCCCAGAGCAATCCGATTCCAAGTATCAGAAGCTGTCCCCCCTTCTTGAATCTCTAGATCCTTGTATGAAAGCTCTGGCACAAGAGTTGGCAATACCAGCTTGATGGTTGTCCTGCCTAGAAATCCAGGATGAACATACACCGCTGTCTTTCCACCAAATGGCTCAATTAAGTCTACAATTCTATCCTGCACACCAGCAATAAATTCCTGGTATCGAGGAACCCGTTCCGCCAGCTGTTTATTAACCATCATTTCAAAAGTCTTATTCCAGACCAAAACACTCCCAGAGGCCGGTAATTGCGCTTGCATGGCGGCTAAAAAGCCTTCATCAGGATTTGTATCTCCGGTATGAATAAAGTCCGTATGGACCACTTCTGCCCCTGGCGAATCAATCACATGAAGCGAGAACTGAAAAGGAATTTGTTGGTATGGTCTGTAGCCAAAGAAGCGCGGTATAGCTGACGGGTACGACTCATAATCAATAAAAGCCAGTGGGTACTCCAACCTAGCCAAAAACTCCCCGACCCCAGCTTCGTCTATATACGTTCGCCCAGACTGGGCCACATCGACCTGCCTGCGTTGGTTATCAGTCAGTTCAAAATCCACTGGAACATCATGAATATCGATAATTTCATCTTCAATCAGAGCCTCTAGTTTCTTTTTGCTGTTTCCAATTCGCGATATCTGATGCACTGAGTACTCGGGTAACTCAGGATTAGAATAGGCAAAAGTAGTGCAGTGATTATTTTTAGACTTACTCCAGCAGTCACAGTGCCCCGCCGGTTCACTTTCTTTAAGCAGGTACTCTCGCACCCCTGCCATTTGACCTTCAATGTCTAAAATGAGTGCATTTACTTCATCAGTAAAATTTAGTTTTAGAAAAAGCTCAGGCACGAACAACTCTCCCGAACGCACATACTGCTTATTCAATCTCACAAGATTTAGAGTTCCCAGGGGAATATTCACAGCGTCCATTACAACTTTCTGAAAAGCCAAGTCAATCAAATACTCCTGCTCCCGACGTCCCCCTTCCCCATCACCTTCTCGACTGGCAGATGAAGATTTTACCTCATACAGATCATAGACCTCCGTCCTTTCATTCCAAACAATAATATCCGCGACCGCCAAGTATTCACCTGTACTAAACACCGGCTGATAAATTATCGGAGTACGTTTAGCAATGAGCTCATTTGTGTATGCGGTATCATTTCTATCCTCCACCAATACTCCTCCGGGAAACAAATCCCGAGCCAATTCATCAATAACGTTACCAGTTTCAATAATATTCAACTCAAACCCAGAAAGCGGGTTCGCCTTATACACCTCCGGCCGATGCACCTTAAGCCACGCATTTTTATTACACTCCCGAGCGATGAGAAAATCTGTTTTTGAAAGGGTCATTTTATTTTAAATTACAACACAAATTTAAGAGTTTTATTGTCCTTGACCCATTTCCACCCATTTCCATTATTTTACTACAATGACTTAGTATACTCACACTCTGGGTAGGCAGAACAACCTAAGAATTTGCCATGTCTACCACTCCTTTCTATCAGAGGGCTACTACACTTTGGGCATAATTTTACGGAAATATCAGAAACTTCAGGTTCAACATCTTGTACCATCTTTATATATTTAAGAAGACCGAAACTATCGACAAGTTCAATTGGTTTATCTTCAGCGAACTTTTTCGCCTCTAGGGTGAATTTATTGGTAGTAATGAAGTATGCCTGCCCATTAAGTAGCCTATCGGCCAAAGCGCCGTAAAAATCTCTAACCTCGCTTACACCTACAGTAGAAGTAATGTATTTTTTACACTGGATATAACCTCTAACACCATCCTTTTCAATTTCTACATCTACTCCACCATCGTGTGACCTACCTACCGCTTCGGATTTATAACCAAGCTTTTTAAATAACTCAGCTATATATGCTTCAAACTCGTAGGGCTTCATCTCTCTTAGCCATTGGATTAACTCTCTATCTGAGCGCCAAGTAGCTCCTTTATCAAATTTTTTGGCTAGAGACCAACCATTAAATCTTGAGATTAAAAAAGCTTTTAAAATTAAAAATAACGCAAAGGCAAAAATAAAGGCAAATAACGGCCAAAGTGTTGTCCAATATAAGTTTATAATAGCTTCAGCACTCATGTGAAAATTATGACACAGTTTCCCAGTTTATATTGTACCTGTCCACTTTTCCTTTATTATACTTTATAGATTTATTTGATACTGTACTCTCTTATTTATAACCTTGTCTTCTAATTCAACTGCCGTTACTAGAGAGTAACCTAAAGATTCGGGATGAAGACTGACGAAACAAAATTTATACTGCTCTCCAAGCTGTTCCGTAAGATCAAATTCATTTTGGGTTGCTCCGAAGAAAAATCCTTTAGGATTGTTTGGTAGGTACTTTTGAGTTGTCTTAAGTTCAATCAGAGTAACCTTTTTAACATCTTTAAATGTAATTTCTTGTTCATCACTGGTGTGTCCGGGTAATATAAATAAATCAAAGGTACGTGAATATTTCTTGTCTAAATCGAGAATATCTAGAAGTTGTTTCCTGCCCTCTTTTGTTGGAAGCAAAAAACGTTTATCGATTGATAATAAATAATCAATCGCTTGCTTCTCAGTCTTGTTATTGGAAAGGGTTATTTTGTAAGAATGAATCGACGCCATTCCCACAACTTAACCAGATCAAACACAATAGATCAATAGGTGTCTCACACATCAATCTTACAAACAAACAGTCCCAGAATCTTGAACTCGTCGTCTGCGGTCAATATTCTAATTTTATGCTCCGGATTGGTCGACTTTGGAATAAGAATTAAGCCGTCTTTTTCTACTTTTATCTGCTTAAGGGTTGCGTCATCCCCTATTAGCACCACCGCGTTTCCACTAGTTGCGTTTAAGTTCTTCTGACACAAAATTATATCCCCATCATTTATACCAAGTTGATTCATTGAATCCCCTCGAGTATGGAGTGCAAAGTACTTAGCACCAGGCTTTATTAGCCACCTCGGTACTTTGATAGTTTCGTCACTAGTCGAGTCCGCGAGCATTAATTCACCACAACCAACAGAGTCGTACAGTGGTAGCTCAACCATATCCTCTTGATATGGTGAAATGATTTCATCAGGTTCACTGGTACTTTTGTTCGTCTTGAATGAGTCGTTACCCAGCATTCCTCTAAAATAATTTTCAGTCTCCTTATCACAGAAATATACATAACAGCCTTTCTGACCTCTGGTCATGAGAGTCCGGTATGTATTCTTGATGATTAAATCTAACTGCTTTCGTACAGCTTCTTCATTTCCTTCTTTTGCCATCTTCTTCCAACCATGGATGGATTTATCTGTACTCGCTCTAGCTTCCGGCACTGATATAATCTTACCTTCTCGAACAACTAGATCAGGACCGATAATTACACCAACGTAATCTACTTCTAGCCCTTGGCTAGTATGGATGCAACCGACTTCAGACACTGACTCTGGTTGAACAATCCAAGCTTGGCCATCCTCATCTAGATTCCAAGTGGCTCGATAGTTATCAATAACAATATCTTTAAGAATTGGTTTCTTTTTACTTATCCATTTCCAACAATAGCCTGCCAACATGCGAGCTTTATTCTTCTCTTTATTTTTCTCCTTTATTGTGTCGTGCAATCTCTGTGGGTTATCAAAAATTTGAAAATCATAATTAATTCCCTCCAGGGTATCGTTAGCTGTGTCGCGTATTTGTAGTACTTCATCCAACCACGCCAAGTAACCATTTGATCCATTGCAGCGAAATTGTGATTCGAGTTGCATGAGCGTTATTTCTGTGCCTTGCGCTTTTGCGTGAGCGGTAATTTCCTCCACGCTACCAATATCTTTGAGTGTTACTTTTTGGTCTTCATCGACAAAGAAAATACTAAACTTTGAAGCATTGATTATTTCTTTCACTTGATTCTCGCCAAGATGACTGAACATACCTGACTTAGCATTGAGCCTATGTGCTTCATCAACAATTAGCGCATCGTACATATCCTCTTCAGCATTATGAAAAGAGCCTGAGCCACTAAACATGTTTGAAATGTGGGATTTTTTGAAGGTTCCAGTTAGCTTGATTTCATATACTTCACGAGGAGCTGAATTTCGAGTAACATATTGCGCAACAAGCGACTCCTTGGTTAGATTAACTAATAGATTAATAGCTAAGACTGATTTACCAGTACCTGGACCGCCTTGTACAATAAGCACGTTTTTGTTTGTAATTGATGACTTGCGAGCAAGTTGTAGCGCGGTTTCGTAGACCACCTTTTGATCATCAATCATAACAAACTCTTCATTACCTTTGAGCATGGAAGAGAGTTGGTCTGCAAGACCTTTAGAAGGTCTTATCTTTCCGTGATCAATGCGATACATGATTTGGTTTTTGTCACCATGTCTAACATGTTGCTTAATAAAATCACGTAACTTAATTGCGTCAGGTTTAAGAAAGATTGGAGCCTTTTCAATATATTCACTATAAAAATCGTGACTGATCACTGAATCAGGTTCGTAATTGTGTAAATAGGCACATGGATAAAGCTGGATACACTCCTCTTCTACCGTCGCATTAAAATCTTCTAAAAGTCTTTTATATGACCAAGCTTGATACGAAGGATGAGACGTCTCTTGTTCACCGTGCTTGAAACGAGTAACCACTACAGCGTCTTTGTCCGTAAGTTCGGCTTGTGTCCATTGTTTTAATTCAATCAAAATAGCAGTATCTTGATTCTGATTATCGCGTCCAGTAATAATAAAATCAACGCGCTTAGAAGATTGTGGTATATGATACTCAATAGCTACACCAGCATCAGCTGGTATCTCTGTATCTGAAAGCACTCGATCCATGTATTGTAGCGAGTTAGTCCATGACATGACCTCAGAGTGCCCGGTACTTCGACCAGTGACTTCTTTGTATGTCTCAAGAATAATATTTCCTATGTCATTGGACATGACGTCGTTCTGAAATTGTTCTTTCGAGGCCGAGTAGACAATCATAACTACAGCTCGTTATATTTTGTAGCTACGCCTTTTGCCTTTTCGACTGGGTACTTCTGTTCATTCTTATCCATCTTCCGACCAAGAGCATCTATTAAGTCAATGTCGTAGTGGTTTGCTAGCATTATGATCCAGTACAAAACGTCTGCCAGCTCATCGCGAACGTTATCCTCTTTACCTTTTGCTACCTGATTATCTTTTGTCCATTGAAATAGCTCAAGCACTTCTGATGCTTCTAGTTGGAGTGAAAGTGCTAGATTTTTTGGGTCATGGAATTGCGCCCAGTCTCGTTCAAGATTAAACTTCTTAATACGTGCAGTTACTCTATTTAAGTCAGTTTGATTCATGGTTTATACTAAAATGTAACATTTTAAAGCTTAATCCTCAATTGATCATAAGGAATTCCCTAATCAGATACAGCGTAGCGAGGTTTTTCAGGATAAGGAGCGGGATGCCGAGCTGGAAGTACCAGCGCTTTGTTTTGTGCCAGAAGATAAGCATGTGACATAGACGCCGACACTGCCGGAGATGGTAGTCAAACTAATACAGAAAATCCCAGACAGAAACAACTAGAATCGCGATAAGGACAATAAGGAAAATATATCCTGTCCACCAAAGTCCCTGATGAATACTTTGTTTAATTGTAAGTGGTTCGGTTTCTACTGGTTCTTTGATTATAGAGAAGTCGTCAACTTCACTTTGAAAGATGACTTCTGGTTCGGCTGGTTCTTTGTGTCGGCTTTTGTAATAAATCAAATAAGTAATTAGACAAAATGAACTAAAGATAATGCCAAAGACAGGCCAAGCATAAAAGAATGTTTCGTTGTCTACAAAAAAGACCGGAATGAGGGAAAAGGCAATGAGAAATAATCCAAAGGTAATGTATACCAACAATGGACGAAGCCACTCATGCCAAATTGCCTGGTTGGTATCGTAGAGAGCTTGATTGAGATGACGGAGAAAGTTTTTCACTTGTATAGATAATAGAAGCTTAATTATATAATAAACAATTAACTGAAACTATTTCTTCACTTATTGAATAGAGACTTAAGAGCAATTCCATTCCATTTACTTACTGGCTCACTACTTAGAGCCCTTTTACCCAAGAATATAAGTACTATCTGGTACTCATAGTAGTAATTCCCTGAGCAGATACAGCGTAGCAAGGTTTTGCAAGATAAGGAGCGGGATACCGAGCTGGAAGTACCAGCTCTTTGTCTTATGCCGGAAGATAAGCATCCCGGCGTACACGCCGACACTCCCCCCGATGGTAGCGATGAAGAAGATCAGTCCTTCGGGGATACGGTGACTGTGTTCGCTGCGGGTAGACCGCCGTTTGTCATTGGCCATGACTAGAAAGGTAATGATGTTTATCACTGCCAGAGCGCCGATGATAATATGTTCGGTGGTCATGTTAAGTTTGCATCGATTTTATTCATTACCAAGCTTTTGTAATGACTGTAGTCTACTGTACCAGTCAACTGGAAATCCCATATTAGATACATCAATACTGTGTTCGACTATAAGTTGATTTAACTTTTCCAGCCATGAAGAAGTTGGATTGACTTCATTTAAGATTATTTGAAGCACAATCAGATGGTTATAAAGATGATTATTTTTTGTAAAAAACTTAATAAATTTCCGGTGATCCATGCGCGGAGTAAATACTAGTTCGCGATTCCATAGTCGGCTATGATGGGCACAATTATTTCGTAACACAGATAGAGCATGCATCCAACTCATAACGAATTGCTCGTCAGAGGAAAAGGTTCGCGCTATAAGGTTTTTGTACTCGCGCTTCAATGATTTCGAAAACTTTACCGTCTGCCCGAATGATAGTATCTCAACCATAGCCCAGATGGGTGGCAATGTAGGGTCACTGTATTTTTGCGCATAATGCAGGATACTAATTTCTCTACTATGATTAACTTCATCCATAAACATCTGCTGTATTTCACTATAAAGAAATTTATCCTTGAATAACTCTATTGCTTGGTGGGGATGAGATTTATTAGTCTCAACTGAAAGCATATACGTGACCCTTGCCTTGAAAGATTTTTCCACTCTCTCTAATAAATCTAGCAGCAGAAAGCGGAGCTTATTATCAAAAGTATAAATCTTAATAACATCAGAAAAAGTTGTCCCCGCTCGGAATACGTCGTCTACCTGAAAAAATTTAAAGTAGATTGAAAGATGATAGTAATTTACATTTTTTAGCCAATATCGCAATTCAGCTTCGTCATCAATTACCAATCCTCGCTCACGAAGACGATTCACTTGCTCGTCAATTGATAGTGGAGGTTTAGTATATGTTAACGGTATGTTCTCACTCATAAACTTATGATATTTTACCATCTTTATTCTGTTGACTACATAGGTTGCAATTTACAATTTTGGTAGTAAAGTGTATATATCAACACCCGCCGCGCCTCTGCTTGCAAGCGAACCCGGCGGGTTTGTGTATCTACTACTTTGCATGACAATATTAAAGTCAAATATATATTGTTTGATTAAGAAAAAAGGGTTATCGAATGTCTAATCGATAACCTCTTTTTTGATTTTATATTTCCTAAATTTAGTGAATTATTATTAGGTAAAATTTATTTACTTATCCCAGGTAAAGTCGTTGCCGAAGTGGCCGTAGCGGGCGGTCTCTCCGAATTGCGGTTCTCTGAGGTTTAGTTGCTCGATGATGGCGCGGGGGCTGAGGTCGTAGCCCTGCACTACTTCTTCCCTACCATCTAGGCTGACGGTCGCCATGAGTGGCTCCGCTAAGCCAATGGCGTAGGCTAGGTGGACGTACACTTCGTGAGCGCCACTTTTATTGAGGTAGTCTACTGCGATTTTGCGTGCCATGTAGGCGGCACTACGATCGACCTTGGTGGCGTCTTTCCCAGAAAAGCAGCCACCACCAAGGGGAATGTGTGGCCCGTAGTTGTCGACTGCTAGTTTGCGGCCAGTAAGGCCGGTGTCGGCTTCAAAGCCACCGATGGTCCAAGAACCGTTCGGGTTTTGGAGCCAGATGTCATTGATGTCGCTAATGGTCGGGTGCAGGTAGGGAGAGAGCTCGCTTTCTATCGCTTCCTTGAGATGGACGTCGCTCATGTCGCCACTTTGACAGAGTGAAGTGAGGATTTGTACCACCTGGCCGTCTTTGAGGGTTACCTGGGCCTTCCCGTCGTGCTTACCCATAGCTTTAGTGAGCGTCCGGGCCAGGACTACTTCTAATGGTAGGAGTTCTTTGGTGGCGCTGGTGGCGTAGCCGACCATGATGCCTTGGTCCCCGGCTCCGTCTTGGTCTACCCCACTGCCGATCTCCGGGCTTTGCTCGACGACGTTAAGGGTAATACCAATCGGGGCGTTGTAGCCTAAGCTGGCATAGACTTCCTTGGCAATCTGCCGGAGGTTTACCTGGGCGCGCGTGGTGAGCTCGCCGGTAATGGTGATAAGGCCGTGTCCGCCCATGGTCTCGATAGCGGCGCGGGTCTTCGGATCTTCTCTTAGACAAGCATCGAGGATAGCGTCGCTGATTTGGTCACATACTTTATCTGGGTGTGAAGGGGTAACGGATTCGGCGGTTCGATATTGCGTCTTCATAGGTTAAAGGTTGGTTTAGTTAAATAAAAACAATCTCAGACGGAAAGAGATTGTTTTTACACAGTGAATCTTTCCCTTGCGGGCTGGATGAAGCACTTTGCCATTGGCAAGTTGCTGGACGACTTAGTGGGCCAGGACCCTATTCGTCTCTCTTGATTCGTATGAGATTGTCAAAGGATATAACTGTGTGGTTTGGGTTTTGGTTACCAGCTTTTATTCTGTTCACGATTATAGCAAGTATAATCGTGAAAAATGTCAAAAAATCGTGCTTTTTCACGATTATGATGGGCTTTTAGAGAAGATCCTGGGTGTTTTCATTTAATTGGTTGAGTTTTTTAAATTTATTTCAAATACCGGTTGGCCTTCGTCGACCATAGTTAGCCAATCATTCCACCCTCGAGCAAATCAACCTGATAACCTAAGTCCTTAAGGATATGATTTACTGGGTAGCAACGCCCGCCACTATAACAAACCGTCACAATCAGCTTATCCTTTGGTAACTGCTCAACTTCAGCCAAGAGTAGTAACTGTTGCAGGGGTATATGAATGGCACCGGGTAAGGACGGTAATTGAATCAGTTCAAAATCTTCTCGTATATCGACAAGCATATAATCGTCTTTGTCGATAGCTTTGAGCTCTTCTCTGGTCATACCAGTATTCTAGACTACCGGTGGGTTATTACAAGAAACTATCAGATAGTCTCATAAAATCTCTATAGTATCTCTATAGCCTCGAAGTTTACGGCTGTAACTTATGTAATCAAACTAATCACTAGAAGATATCGTGGCCTGATGATGGGCAGTTTTTTGTGCTTCTGATTCTGTTTGGTTGTCAACTTTAGAAAACTCTCGTAATTCATCCTTGTGTTTGAAGTGTGGAATGCGAGGGATGAAAATAGAGGCCAAACTGGCAATGATAGCTATCTGATAGTACCCAAAGCCGATAGCCATACCCAAAGCGCCGGAAAACCAAATACTAGCAGCTGTGGTGAGGTTTCGGATTGATGCTCCTTCCTTGATAATTAAGCCAGCTCCAAGAAAGCCGATACCCGTCACTACCTGAGCGGCGATGCGAGATTGTGAAGCTGGGTCAACTGTCATAGACATAAAGGTAAAGAGCATGGCGCCACAAATAACAAAAGAGTTCGTACTAATACCGGCGTCCTTACCGCGAGACTCTCGTTCAATACCAATAATCGTACCCAGAGCAATCGCAATCAATAGATCAACAATAAATGTTATTGTCGTAGGTTGAATGGCTATAAACGAAGTTAATATTTCAGACATATTTAAATAATAGTACCTAAAGATACTTAGGTTGCAAGAAATCAAAGTGCTAATTAACCTAACTAGAGCGTCTGACCACTTTCTCTCGCTTGTAGCTTGGTTAGGGCCTCATTGAAGGCATTGGTGGTGAGGCTTGAGCCACCGACACGGCTGAGTGGTACGAGAGTAGCAAACGGTTGATTGGCGACAATGGCATTTACATTGGTGACGAACTCAGCGATTTTGCCTTGGTTGTTGGGGTCAATATCGGCGGCGTGGACTGATGAAATATTACCGGCCTGATCGAGTTTGAAGGTAAATTGCATGTTATGGGTGCCTCCCGGATATTCGAAGCCAACAGTTTCTTGGAGTTCCCGATACTGCGCTACTGGGACAGTAGCTTGTTCTTGTTGGCGGGTCTCACGTGCCATCCGTTCATTTCTAATCAGTCCGTAGACGGTAAGAAGGAGCAAAATAAGAATTGCGCCAATAAATATGATTTTACGACGTCCATTTAAATAGCCCATAGTTGATGCTTGGTGGATTAATTTGATAATTCCGGCCACCGCAAATATAGCGATGATGTAGCCGATTAAATAGGTACTAAATGAGTATGATAACTCTCCGGCCACGCCTAGTACCGTTGCTCCCCACCAAGAAGTAAAAGAGATACTAGAACCTAACCATAAAGGCACCCAGCGCTTTTGTAGAGCTAGGGCGTTAATAAAAATAGTGACAAACATTAATTCCTTAATCCAGAGCTTTTCACTAGTAAAAAGAATATTGCTACCTTGCATTTCAAAGTACCAGTACATACCAAGGACTGATACTAGTAAAATTGCCATACCAATCCGAATCATGCCGTAGTTGACGTGCATCATGACCCTTTCCTCTTCACTAATTTTTTTATCTTTTAGAGCGCGATAAATTTGTAGTTCAGCTAAAGTGGCTCCGCCGGTACCAATTACAGTACCAACTACATGGAGGAGGACAAGAAAACTATATATTTCCATTCTATTATTATACGCCTTAGATATTTGCTTATCACCCGTAATTATCAACAAACTAGGTACATAGGTTGCAAAAATGCACTACCATAAGTGTGCTGGTCGGAGATTGCTATCGTAGCTGAGCTGGGCTATTGTATGAAGATTATACTTCACAATAAATCTGATAATTCATGCAAAAATACATACTTTTAGCTCTTTCCGTTGGCTTTGTCCTCGGCGCAACTGGTACTTACCTGCTGACTCGTGAACCAGTAAAAGATAAAAATGACTTAATTAGTGAGTTTTATGCCATTGAGAATGCAGTACATGTTAGTCCGCATGGTTTACGTTCTTACATGTCCAAAGGTGAAACTAGCAAGTTTGTCTTAGTGGACTTGCGTAGCCAAGAGGAGTATGAGACAGCTCATATCGTCACTGCTCTCAATGTACCAGCCTACAAAGATCCTAATACATCTGCTTATGATGAAGTCGAAAGAATTGTCGGTGGATTTAGAGAAATCCTAGCTGAAAATCCAAACAAAGATATTATTGTATATTGTTACAGTACCCCTTGCATGACCGGCCGGAAGATTGGTCAGATGTTGGCTGAAAATGGTATCTATGTAAAACATCTAGGTATTGGTTGGAATGAGTGGCGTTATGCTTGGAACATGTGGAATCATGATGGTGAGGCCAAGACAGTAGTTGATGATTATATTGCTACTGGAACCGAACCAGGTGTGCCACCCAAGCCAGACTTTCTGCCGACTTGCGCTGATGGGGTGTTTGGTTGCTAATAATTAAGTCGATATTCACTATAAAACTGCCATGGCTTTGCCATGGTTTTATAAGATATTCGTCGCACCGATTGAATTTAATGGAAGAATATTCGTAGGACCCAGAAGCCCGCTTTATTTATAGAAGCGGGCTTCCATGTGGGTAAGTTCCTACGATGCAGAGCATCGCATAATCATATTAACACCCCTTCCCCACTCTATCCACAGTCAAATCGACACTTTTCCACAGCTTTGTTAACAGTTATCATAAATACGATTATAAAGCTGGTAGATACAGCATTGGATCGACATAGGCGTCAGTAGCGGCTACTGGTGTCGAAGCTGGACCACAACTGGTAACCGTTTTGATTTCGTTGAACTGGCGGACGCTAACTCCAGCCTTTACGTAGACGGTAAAGTGCAGATGGGGGCCGGTGGAGTAACCAGTGTTGCCGGTATAGCCGATTATCTCTCCGGTGGTGACTTTTTGACCTGGGGTGACGCTTATCACGTCCTGGTGGGCGTAGAGAGTTGAAAGACCATTGGCATGATCGACTAGGGTCCACTTACCCCAAGAATAACACCCAGGCACTAAGTCAGTATTGCCGGTCGCTCGTACTGTGCCCGAGAGAGGAGCGTGAATAGCAGTACCACGCGGTGTGCCAAGGTCTACGCCAGGGTGGTAGGCGCGACCGGCATAGACACTGGCATTTCGTTTGGCAAATTCCGTTCCACCAAAGTACTGAGTTACTACAATATTTTTTAGGGGCCAATCAAAAACTCGAGTCCCCGGGGCAGGAATGGTATTGGGGTCTAGGATAAATTGGAGTTTAGCTTCAAAGTCACGTAGGTCTTTGATGATTTGCTCTTTAGCTTCAACTTTTTCAGCTAGGATTTGCTGGTATTTTTTCTCTTCGCTTTTTGTAACTTCAAGTAGCTTTGCTCTTTCGGTTTGATTGTTGGTGAGGACAGAGTTTTGGTCTGAGTATTGAGTTTTTAATGATATAAGATTTGAACGTTTTTCCGTACTGAGTTCTCGCTTCTCGTCTAACAACTTTTTAAGTTCATTTAGATTTAGTACTTTTTCGGTAAGACTGCGACGAACCGTTTCTTGTGCTTCCAGCGTACTCCAGAAGTCAGATAGTTTTTGGTTTTGTAATAGGAGCTCGATCATTGATTCTCTGTCGGATTGATACTCACTGCGAATTATCTGTGCAATCGCGCTAGAATTTTCGGCTATCTCGTTTTCAGTGCGGGAAATTTCGAGAATAAGTTTATTTATTTCTAAGTCAGTTGAGCTAATTTGGTTTTCAGTTTTGGAAATTTCGGCCTGAACTTTCTTTCGTTCTAGAGTTAGTTGGTTAATAGCACTTTGGAGAGTCTTTTTTTCCGAACCCACGACTTTTAAATCGGCTTCATATTTGGCAATTTCCTTTTCAATCTCAGCTAGTCTCGAGCCACGGTCTTGGATGTCTTTTTGGAGGCGGTCTAGTTCTGAAGATTGAGCGGATACTACAAAAGTGCCACTAGCTAGAAGTGGAATAATTGCGAGGCCACAGACAAAGGCAATGAAAGATGAATGTACTTTCACCCCTTTATTTTATCACAAGCAAGTTTAATTCGAGCTATAGTTTCCTCCTCGCCGATGATATAGGCAATTGTAAAGGGATCGGGTGACTGCTTTTTGCCCGAAAGGGCGACACGTAGTGGCCATAGAACCTCCCCTTTCCCGGTGGTTTCGGCATAGTCCCAGACCGCAGTTTTTATAGTATCAGAACTACTCCAATCTGCGTCCTTAAAGAGTTTGGCCACTGTTTCTAAACGTGGTAGAGAGTCCTGTAATGATGTGTCATTTTTCCATAACAACAGAGAAGCGTCATATAAAGGAGTAGAAAAAGCAAAATCATACTCCCCTGCCTCTGCCTGAGTAACTACATCTTTGGCCACTTGAATGCGGTCGATTAGAGTTGGAACAAGTTTTTCGAGACGCTTGGTAGCATATTGGGGTTGTGATTTTAGACTCTCAGGCAAGGCTTTGGCTACATAGTCTACTTGCTCACTTTGCGAAAGTAGAGAGAGATGTTGCTTATTCATCCAGAGTAGTTTGTCTTCATTGAAAGCTCCTCCGGCCCGTTGAATTTTGTCGATAGCAAAAACTTGAATCAATTCATCTTTTGTAAAGATTTCTTGATCAGTGCCGGGGTTCCAGCCAATCATCGCCAAGTAGTTAACCATGGCTGAAGATAGGTAACCCTCGGTACGGTAGTCCAAAATGTCTTTTGCCCCATCACGCTTACCGAGTTTCTTGGTACGGTCATCACGTAGGATGGGCGGTAAAGTAGCAAACACTGGATAAGTAAAACCAAGGGCATCATAGATGCTGAGAAATTTTGGTGTACTGGCAATAAATTCGTCGCCTCGCATGATGTGGGTTACTCCCATGGCATGATCATCTATAATGTGAGCAAAGTTGTAAGTCGGATAACCATCTGATTTGATGAGAATGATATCATCCACCATTTCTTCACCGGCCGTGAGTTCACCGCGGGCCGCATCAGTCCAAGTGTAGCGCTTTATTTCCGGTACTTTTAGGCGCAGTGGCTTGGTGCCATCCCAGACGTCAAATTTCTCTGGGCGGTAGTTGCGGTATAGAAATGGTCTTTTCTCGGTCTTGGCTTGCTGGCGGAACTGCTCTAATTCGGCTTCCGTATAGGGGTCGGGGTAGGCTAATCCCTTAGCAATCAGATCTTGTGCATATTTTAGGTAGGAAGGAAGACGCTCGGATTGGATACAAGAGCCGAAAGGTCCGGGTTTGTCTGGACCAAAGTCCCAATCGATACCAAGCCAGGTAAGGGATTCTTGAATATGTTCGATAGAACCAGCTACTTCTCGACTTTTGTCAGTGTCTTCGATTCGCAGAATAAAGGTACCGGCATATTTGCGAGCAAAAAGGTAAGCAAAAAGAGCGGTGCGTACACCGCCAATGTGCATATAACCAGTCGGTGACGGGGCAAACCTTGTTACGACTTTTTGATTGTTTTGTTTAGGATCCATGCTCTTTCCCGATTTGAATGAGACTAGCAGCAATTTTTTGTGCAGCATCGGTTGGCACAAATTGCTTGGCAGAAGCACTCATAGTGCGCCAGTGCTCCGGGTTGCCAATAATAGACTTTATTTCGGCTATGAGCAAGGCTTCGCTTAGGTTGCGCTCCTCTATCACTGTGGCTCCCCCGCCCCGGGCAAAAGCGTAGGCATTGGAACGTTGGTCGCGACTTATATCTTCCGGAATGGGAATAATAATACTTGGTGTGCCATGAATACCTATTTCAAATAGAGTAGTACTGCCAGCCCGGGTAATTACTACCGAAGAAGCTGAGAGTAAGGCATTTACTTTCTTGGCCGGAATTAGTCCTTCAATATAGTAATGACTTTGTAAATTAGGATCTGAAATAAGTGTTTTGGCAATTAAGGCTAATTCATCACGCTTAGCCACACCAGTCTGGTGATAGATGCGACAGATTGGAAGTAGTTCATCAAGACAGCGTAGAACGATGTTGTTTAGTCGTTCGGCTCCGAGTGAGCCACCAGTAATATAAATCAGTGGCAGGTCGTTGGGGATACCAAGTGTGGTGTAGGGGTCAGGGTCATTTGTGAGTAATTCTTGACGGATTGGTATACCGGTAAGGGCTACTTTGTCTTTAGGGAAGAAGCTGGCTGCTTCAGGGTACGAAATAGCAATGTAGCGAGCAAATTTTTTGGCCAATAGATTGGCTCGGCCGGGGACAGCGTCAGACTCATGTATCACTACTGGTATACGCAGTAAACGAGCAGCGATGAGGATTGGTACACTGGTGTACCCGCCTTTACTGAAAATCACATCAGGATAAATAATATAGAGTTTTATTATAGCTATAAACAATCCAAAAAAGTTTCTAAAAATATCAAAGAAATTTTGGATAGAAAAATACAGACGCAACTTACCGGCCGGGCAATAAATAAAGGTAACGCGGTGAGTTTTTAATAAATCTTCATTATAGGGTTCTGGTCCAAAATAGTAGAGATCAGGCTGATCCGGATGGGTACTAAGAACTTCTGCCACCGCAATGAGTGGATAGAAATGACCGCCTGTACCTCCCCCGACAAAACCTATACGCATAACCTAAGTCTATCACGAACGCTTATCGCGGATGCGGTATTTGGACACATTTAACACAATCCCTAACGAAGCTAGAGTGGCCATCATGGCCGTGCCACCGTGACTAATAAAAGGCAGTGGTAGCCCAGAAAGAGGGGCGATGCCAAGCATTGAGGCAATATTTAGAAAAGCTTGAGTGACGATAAGGGTCATGAAGCCAACAACTAAAAGCATACCAAAAAGATCATCGGCTTGAGTAGCAATCTTGAAACCACGAAAAGTGAAAAATGATAACAAGCAAACAAGGATAACAGAACCAACAAAGCCAAACTCTTCAGCGTACACAGCAAAGACTGAGTCTCCTATTGGTTCTGGTAAGTATTCAAACTTTTGAATACTTTGTCCGTAACCTCGGCCGAGGAAACCACCGGAACCAACAGCGATAAGTGATTGCTTAATTTGGTAACCACTCCCCTGATCATCTTGTCCAGGATTTAAGAAGATAGTGAAGCGATCCATCACGTATGGACGAGCGTGAGCGACAATTAGAAGAAGAACAGCTGCGGCCACCAGAAGAAATGCTATGTGACGCCATTTTGCTCCGGTTGTAATAAACATCGCTATACCGGCGAAAGCCATAATCATAAAGGTGTCGGTGTCAGGCAGTATGAGCATGACTGCGCCGACGACTCCTAGCGCACCAACAAAAGGTAAAAATCCATAGCGCCAGGAATCGATCTGTTTATGTGTGCCAGAAAGTAATGAAGCGGTATAGATAATAAAAGCAATTTTTAGAAATTCTGAGGGTTGAAAAGTAATAAATCCAATATCTACCCAACGGGTAGCCCCGGCGTATGTCATACCCAGAGGAGTAAATACTAGTAACGTGAGAAATATACCCAGTAAAAATATATATAATGAGTATTGTCGCCAATTACGATAGTAGATGTTGCTAGTGATAAATAGGGCTATACTTCCACCCACTAGACCAAAGAAGAATTGGTTAAAGGCAACGGAACTAAAACTCGCTCCATCGCGGGCCAAAAGTCCCAGTGAAGCTGAGGAGAAAATAAAAAAACCAATAACGACTAAGATAGAGATTAGAACGAGGAGAATAATATCAACTGACTTGGGAGCTCGTATCCTCATAATATGGCTGCTATAATAAGACCAGTAACAGCGCAAAGCATACTAATAATCCAATAACGCATGGTCACTTTGTAAGAAGGCCAACCAAGGGCTTCAAAATGATGATGGAGAGGAGCTATTCTAAAGAATTTACGACCAGTCAGCTTTCGGTAAGCAACTTGAATAATGTTGGAGACGACAGTAGCTAAGAGAACAAAGCCAATAATCAAAAATAATACAATGCCATAACCATCTACTAACTGATCGGTCATTAACAAAATAACGGCCAGAGTAAGTGTTAGTGGCATCGAACCGGTTTCAGTCATCCAGAAACGGGCGGGCGGAATGTTGAACCATAAAAAGGCTAATATCGCACCAACCAACATGACGCAAAAGGCAGCGAGATCGTATTGGGATTGGATTATGGCCACACCAGCGTAGGCGGCAAATACAGTAGCAAAAACACCACCTGATAGACCATCAATGCCATCGATTACACCACTAGCGTAGACGACGTTAGTCAGCAAAATAAAAACGGGTATGAGAAAAACACCAACATAGAGTGGTTCTGCAAAAGGTACACCGATAGTTTCTACGCCCAGTTTGGCGTAAAACCACCAACCAATAAATCCGGCTAAAAAACTAATAAGAGTAAGTCGGATAGGCAGTCGCACTCCCTTACCCCCATGCTGGACATCGTAGAAGTCATTGAGTAGCCCGAATATAGCGCCGACACAAAAAGTGAAGAATGGTATCCAGGTTTGGGAACGGCTGAGGAAAAAGACATCACTGAAGAAGACTATGTCAGTAGTAACGGTAAGTAAGAAGATTAGACCAATACCAATAATCACACTTCCCCAAATAACTATACCGCCCATCCGTGGAGTTTGGGTCTCTCTTTCAGCTTTAAGACGATTAAATTCAGTGGCTTCATGACCTAAAATGGTGGTTTTTCCACCTTGTTTTTTCCAGACCTGATATTTAAAAAGATAGTGAGTAACAAAGGGTGTAATGATAATGCCGACAATGAAGGTAATCACAGCTGGCATAAGGATTTTTAAAATGATTATCTCCATATTTTATTTAAGGGTTAGGCTGGCGGTGGTAGCTTCAACTAACTTTTTTACATCGGCAAATCTTTCACTATGGGTTGAACCAAGTACGGTTATAATTATGGGGTGATTATAACCAGCATCAAAGGCGATAGTCAGATTGCCACCAGCCAGATCAGTGTAACCGGTTTTTGACCCTAAAATGTTTGGTATATCAGTGATAATATCGTTGGTGTTGTCGGCTTCATGGAAGGCACCACTTTGGTTGTATAGACGGGTGTGAGTTTTAGTGGTGGGTAGCAAAATTTCTGGGTAATTATACAAAATATAAGCAACTAAATGACCTACATCAGAGGCACTACCATAAGCACCAGCTTGCGAGGAAGAGATATCCAAACCTGTAGGATTTTTAAAACGAAAACTAGTAAAACCAAGTTCTTCTGCCCGAATATTCATGGCACTGACAAATAGAGTGACTGGTTCGCCTTTGCCGAGTAATGATCCGACTGAGTCAGCTAAGGTGTAGGCCGCGCTATTGTAAGAGGAAATTAAAGCAAAGTCAGCTAAGTCTTTGGCTAGAAAAGTTTCGCCGGTAGATAGAGTTCCTCCGCTTTGTTGGTTGGCAGAAGCTGGAGATATACTAACAACGGTCTCGTCAGCCATGAGCTCGTAAGAGAGTAAAGCGGTCATTAATTTAGTGATTGATGCCAAGGGTAGTGGTTCATCACTATTCTCCTCATAGAGTACTTTTTGGTTAGCAACATCGTACACATGGACAGCCTTTGCTTGTAATTTGATATTTTGAAAAGGACTGACTGCCTCGGCGACAGTAGCAATAGGAGGTAAATGAACTGTTTCGACGATTGGTTTTTCTTCTAGTTGTAAAAAGGAAAGAGTTTGTGGAATAACAATAGTACTAAAAAGTCCTAAAAGAATAAAACCAATTATAACTAGATTGGGAATGATTGGAAAACGATTAGGATTCTCGTCCGCTACTTCATCAAATGACTCTTCTTTAGTTGAGTTTTCTAAAATGAATTCGGTTGTATCGGTGTTTTCACTCATATTGTGTCTTTTACGAATTGGGCTTGCTCGGTAAACTTATCTAGCTCATCGGCTATACGGGCAAAGTCAGGCAGGTCGTGCTTTTTGGTTACACCAAGTTGCGCGAGTAGAGCTGGGCTGACAGTATAACGATAACCACTTCCTTCCTGGTTTGAAATACGTTCGACTAGACCGCGGATTTGTAAGTTTCGTAGAATGAATGAAGAATTAACGCCGCGAATTTTGTCTATCTCAGCCCGAGAGACTGGTTCCCGGTAAAGAATGATGGCGAGTGTTTCTGCACCAGCTTTGCCAATATCAGCTTTTAGTTCGTTTTTACGCATAGCTTCAATAATTGGAGCCATTTCGGGGGCCGTGACAAGTTGGATTTCATCAGTCGTCTCTACTAGTCTAGTGGCACCAGTCTTTAAACGATCGCTTAAAATAGCTATTGCACTGGTTAGGTCACTTTCAGTAATATCAAAAAGCTTCAGTACCACTTTTTTCTTTTGTGGCGCTGACTTATAAAACAACAACCCTTCTATAAGGATGTCGATAGGCATGTCTTGATTGTATCACATACCATTATTTTAAAGGCCGATAATGAACACTTTTATCTAGTAGTATTTTGGGGTTTCGCCTTGATCTAGCTCAATATCAATGTCGGAGTAGCGCGCCGTTTGATTAATAATAAGGTTTCCTTGTTTAAATAGTTCGAGAATAGCGAGAAATCCAACAATCACAACTTTTTTCTCCACCTCGCCATCATGTAATTGAGAAAAGCGGGTTTTTATATCTTTGCGAATGCGCTCGGCTAGTTTGGTCATCATGTCTTCTAGCGAAATGGTGACTTTTACACTCGCCCGGCTCGGTTCTTCCTTTTTAGGTAGGTCTCGTAAGACTTCGTAGATGGAAGAATGTAAGCTGGCTAGAGTGCAGTATTGATCGGGCATATATACTATCGTGCTCGGTGGAGTAAAGACTGGGCAATAGAGGATTTGTCTACCAAATCCGGCTTGCAGAAGTAGTGAGGCGTCACGAACAATTTGGTATTGTTTGAGACGTTCTTCGAGCTCTTCGATACTTTGTTCCTCCTCTTCGGTTAGATCAAGCACCGGCAGAAGAGATTTGGATTTGACGAGGAGCAGAGTGGCGGCCAAAGTAATGAACTGGGCGGTGTTGGGTAGGGATAGCTCCTGCATGAGACTGACTTGTCGCATGTACTCATCGGTTACGCCAGCTAATGAGATATCGTTAATGAGGAGCTTGCGTTTCTCGACTAGATCCAAGAGCAACTCCAAAGGTCCCTCAAAGACTGAGGTTTTAACTGAAAATCCAGGTACACTGGTCGGAGGCATGATGTTTAAATAATATCATGCCGACAGCTGATGTTTCGGCCTAGGTGTGGTTGAAATAACCCTCTTCAATCATGGCTCTTTGAATAGTATGGTTAAAAACTGACATTATTTTAAATGGTTCAATATATGAGTCTTTGATTCTCCTGGATTGCTCGGGAGTAGTTTTATTTTTGTTGATAACAAATTTACCAAATTCATTATAAACTTGAATAAGTGGCTCAAACCGATCAATGGCTTTTACAAATTTTGCTTCGATTGACTCCTGATTTTCATATTCGTTAATATGCTTTTCAAAGCTTGTTTTTAAATGATGTGGTGAATTTGCTAGTACTTTTAACTTGGCTATCTTTTCCCCGTCTCTAATAGTATCGGTTTTTAGATAACCAATTGTGTCACCGGTTTCAATCTCATCTATATCATGTAAGGTGATCATTTCGTAAATGCTTACTCGATCCCAGTCACCCAACGGATTTTCCAAAGGCAAGAAGTACTGCGCACAGATATGCATGCCATAGATATGCTCCGCGACAGATTCGGTTAGATCATTATCTGGTCTGGTTTGGCCGTAGCGAATTTCCTGTTTTAGACCATAAAGGTACTGCAGTTTTTTGACCTCACTCAGGATGAATTCGGTGGTGAAGTTTTCGGGATTCATATTGATATCTTAGTATTTTTCGAGGAAACTGACCAGTAAACGGATGGGTTCACCCGTGGCTCCTTTGGCTAGTTTGTCGCTGGCGATGCTGTCCATACGCGGGGCAATATCGATATGTGCCCAGGGAGTACTTTTGGGGGCAAAGAAGGAAAGAAAAGTTCCACCTTCGATACAGCCACCAAAACGGGAGAAATTGGTCGCAATGTTGCTAATATCGGCGCGATGGCTTTTGAGACTGCTTTTGTATTCGTCCCAGAGCGGTAGTGGCCAAACTAGATCGCCACTGCTCTCCCCTAATTCGCGTAGGGTCGCTTCCAAAGCCGTATCTTCGGTCATAATTGCACTGGCGTGCTGGCCTAGGGCCACAAGAGCGGCTCCAGTGAGTGTAGCGACGTCTAAAATCACTCTTGGTGAATAACGTTCACTGTAGGTGTAGGCGTCGACTAAGACCATTCTACCTTCAGCGTCAGTATGCAAGACTTCGATAGTTTTGCCGTTCATAGCGGTGACAATATCCCCCGCCCGCATAGCATCGTCAGAAATAGCGTTTTCAGCCGTCGGGACTAGAGCGATGATATTTTTCTTTAGCCCGAGTTTGGCAGCGATAGCGATAGAAGCTAGGACAGATGAACCGCCCGACATATCCATGTGCATGTCATGCATAAAACCAGACGGTTTGACATTGAGCCCACCGGTGTCATAAGTAATTCCTTTACCAATGAGAACAATCGGTTTTACTTTGCTAGTTTTACCGGCTCCCCAGTACTCAGCAATAATAAATCTAGTCTCGCTTTTGGTTCCCTGCCCCACTGCTAGTAGAGCGCCCATTTTTAGTTTTTTGATCTCACTTTCCTTTAGTACTTTTACCTCTACCTTGGTACCGGTCATCAGTTTTTTAGCCTCTTCACCAAAGGCAGATGGAGATAAATCACAGCCTGGAGTATTGGCGATTTTGCGGGCCTGATTGGTATATTCACCCACAATCAGTCCACGCTTAAATCCCATCAAGGCTTCTTTGGAACTGAGCCCACAGATTAATATTTCCTTTAGGCTTTTTGGTGAAGGCTTTTTGGTTTTATAGGTTGTAAATTCATAATCGGCCAGTAGTAAGTTCTCAACTAGCGTCGAAGCCAGCCAAGCTTCATCATATTGTGCAAGCTCGGCATATTTTCCGGCCGGAAACTCAATGGCCAAGTGTTCGATTTGGTGGCCTTTGGCTGTCTGGACAAAGCTTCGCACTAGTGTGCGAAAACTCCGCGCGTCTACTTTGCTCCACTTCCCTATCCCAAGCCGGTAACTGAGTGAGCCATCGGCGGCCTCAACAAAACGGTGGGCCGAAGCCGGTTCCTCGGTCAGGATTAATTTGCAGTATTTACTGGCTACTTCGGCAAATGATTTTGGTGTTGTGGTGATTTTAAGCATATGGGCAGTAGTATAGCATTTCAGCCATTAAGCGACGATACAGCGCCGACTGGCGTCCGCGCTTTGTTTAATCATTAGTCTAGTAAGTAACTACGCTTTAGGTTTAATAGAGATACCTAGTTCAATCAGTTGCTCGGTAGTGACTTCAGACGGGGAGTCCATCAGTAAGTCTCTCCCCTCACCGGTTTTAGCAAAGGCGATGATTTCACGGATGTTAGGCTCGTTCTGGAGTAACATAATTAAGCGGTCAAAACCAAAAGCCAAGCCACCATGGGGTGGTGTGCCAGAAGCAAAAGCCTTTAGCATATGACCAAAGTTATTTTGAATTCGTTCGGCCTCGTAACCCATTATTTCAAACACTTTTACTAGGGCTTCAGGGGTGTGATTTCGAATACCTCCGCCACCGATTTCGTAGCCGTTTAGAACCATGTCATACTGCGCCGCCACAATGTCTTCAATATCTTTCTTTTCTAGTAAATGCTGATTGTACTCAGGTTTGGGGGCAGAAAAGGGATTGTGAGTAAAGGTCCAGCCTCCAGTCTCGGTCTTTTCAAAGAAAGGAAAATCAACTACCCAGCAGAAGGCTAGGAGGTTTGGATCAGTTTTATCCTCGCGCAAATCCGGCTTATCACAACCATACTTTTCCATCGCTTCTTGATAAGACAGTCGAGGGAATGGCACTTGCTGAATTTTTTTCTCGGGATAAAGAGTCTTCACCAATTCCGTAATCATTCTTTCATTCATAGCCATAACATCCTCTTGTTCAACGAAACTCATCTCGATATCAATCTGCGTAAATTCTGGTTGACGATCGCCACGCGTATCTTCATCTCTAAAGCAACGCGCGATTTGAAAATACTTTTCAAAGCCAGCGGTCATGAGCAGTTGCTTATATTGTTGGGGTGACTGGGGCAAGGCATAGAATTTTCCTTGGTATAAGCGTGATGGCACAATATAGTCTCGTGATCCTTCTGGAGTAGATTTGGTCATGTTTGGGGTCTCTACCTCAGTAAATCCCTCATTGGAGTAGAAACTACGGACAAATTGAATGGCTTTATGTCGATTGCGAATATTTCGTTGCATGCGTTCACGACGGAGGTCGATATAACGATAACGAAGACGTACTTCTTCATTAATTTCTTTGCCGTCGCCACTGATATCAAAAGGTGGCGTCTCAGCTTCATTGAGGACAGTTATTTCGAGTATTTCGAGTTCGATATCACCGTTTTGCTTGTTTGCCTGAATCGCTCGCTCCGGTCGCTCATTTACTTTAGCCTTTACAGCTACTACCCACTCGGGGCGTAGCTTGGAACCCACCTCGTGTGTCTCTACGGCATTGGGGAGGATTACACCTTGAACCTTGCCGGTCATATCGCGAAAATCAAAAAAGATAAGCTTGCCTTGGTCGCGCCTGGTATCTACCCAGCCTTTGATCGTCACTTCATTTCCCACTTCACTTTTGAGTGCACTGATGAGAGTTCGAGTCATATTGTTTGTTTGGTTAAATCTGAGAAACAAAAATTGCCTCTACAGATTTTTCTTATTTCCCCCTAGGGGGAATATTTGATAAATCTGTAGGGGCGGTCTCGATAAGGAGTTATCCGCGGTGCCACCCTACTTCCCTACTCGTATGCGAGTGTGGGCTCTTTTTGGTGGCGTGTCGTGCCAGACGGAGGTATTTACTGAGCCAATTATAGATAATATGACCGTTCCCACCTCACCTCAGCAGTAGTCAGCTGCGTCAGCGGTATGGAGTTGATTATACAATTATTAACTGAAAAATCAAACCAAACACAGTCTAGTTTTTGCTTGATAAGCTTGCTTTATTATACTGATCGTTTTAATCTCTTCACCTCCTTATAACGAAAGCAATCAGTAGTGTGGTCGTTGACTAGGCCAACCGCTTGCATGTGGGCGTACCAGATGGTGGGGCCGAGGAACTTGAAGCCACGCTTCTTGAGATCTTTGGCCATAGCTGTCGCTAGTGATGTGACGGCAGGTAGGTCTTTGAGGGTAAGACGCTTCTCTACAATTGGCTTGTTCTCTACCCATGCCCACATGTAATTACTAAAACTACCGAATTCTTTTTGAATTTTTAAAAAAGCTTGGGCATTGGTGATAGTCGACGATATCTTAAGTTGGTTGCGGACGATACTGGGGTCAACTAGTAATTTTGATTCTTCAGCCGTAGTCATTTTTGCTACCTTCTTGGGGTCAAAGTTTTTAAAAGCTTTACGGTAGCCTTCGCGTTTATTCAAAATGGTCTGCCACGAGAGCCCAGCTTGAGCACTTTCTAAGACGATAAACTCAAAGAGCTTTTGGTCGTCATAGACTGGGACAGACCATTCCTTATCGTGATAGCGCTCGTATAATTCACCTTTTCCTTCAGCCCAGGCACAACGCTTTTTCATAGTGTATTAGAACCGAATAACACATACATTACCTTGTCTGATAGCTCTCGATATTCATCTAAGGTTACTTGCTCTTGATTTAACAACCTTTGTATTTCATTAGTAAGATGTGCTCCAGTGTAGTTTCCCATCATTGATAATCGATAGGCTCGGTTTAGCTGTCGCAGGTTTGCTTTTAGGAATATTGATGCGTCTGATTCAGTTATGAGTTCATTATTTTTAGCTAATTCGATTGAGCGACTATTGTCCAAAGGGTTTGGATTGGGGAAAGACTCTTGTAGCCATACTTCGTATGCTTTGTCGGGGTCAACTTTGCCGCTCTTTACTAATTGGTCAAATATAAACCGCTTTATTTCTTCGGCCACTGCTTGTAAATCAGTATTATCTTGCGCGTCTATCCCAGCAAAGAGTTCACGGAATTTGGCCAGTAGTCTGGCTGATGGGCTCTCGGTGTTGGTGGTCAGGGCTTCGCTCATAAATTTAGATAGTTAAACCAATTAGACGGCGAACTTCAGCCATCTTGGCGCTGGCAATGGCACGGGCTCTAGCTGTTCCTTCCTCGAGAATAGCTTTGACGTCACTGTCTGTTATATTACTGCGAATATCGCGCATTGGGGAGATAAATGTATCTAAATCTTCAATCAAAGCATCTTTAAGGTTTTTGTATTTACCTTTGTTTTCTTCGTAGAGGGCTGTTAGTTCAGACTCGCCCTTGAGGAGTTTGTGGATAGCGTAGACGTTTTCCGGTCTTTCGCCACTAGAATCAGTAACGATACTCATTACGGCTTTTTGTATCTCCTCACGACTACCAAATAGTGGAATGGTGTTTTTGTAACTCTTGCTCATCTTTTGTCCGTCGGTACCGGGCACAATTCCGACACCTTTTAAAATCATCTCTTGTGGTGGGGTAAAAGTTTCCCCGTAGGCATTATTGAATTTGGTGACGGCTTCACGAGCATACTCAATATGTTGGCGTTGGTCTTCACCTACGGGTACCACCTCAGCGTCATAAAGCAGAATGTCTGAGGCCATAAGCATGGGATAGTTGAACAGACCAGCCGTGGCTTCGATGCCCTTGGCGACTTTATCTTTGTAGGCGTGGGCCTGCATAAGAAACGGTACAGTGACCAGGCATTCAAATATCCAGGCTAGTTCAGTATGCTCTGGCACATCTGACTGTTTGAAGATGGTGGCTTGTTTTGGGTCCACTCCAACTGCGAGATAGTCCTTTACTACATCGATGATGTTTTGTCGTAAGCCAGCGGCATCGCGCACGCTAGTGAGAGCATGAAGATCGGCTACCATCAAGTGACTTTCATAGTCTTGGTAAATATCAGCAAAGGGTTTTAGGGCTCCAAAGTAATTACCAATATGCAAATTTCCGGAAGACTGTAATCCAGTTAATAGTCTTTTTTTCATAAGGTCATACTACCAGAAAAGTGGTTTTGAAGAAACGGCTACATTTGGAGTGGCAGTTCAAAGGTAAACCGAGAACCTTTACCTTCTCCTTCGGAGTGAGCGGTGATGTTTCCGCCCATGGCCTCGGCCATTTTTAGTGCTACATAGAGTCCAAGTCCGGTTCCCTTTACGTTTACCGTGTTGGCTTTGTTGCCTCGTTCAAATTTTTGGAAAATGCTGTCTAGCGTTTCTTGGTCCATACCGATACCAGTATCGACAATATCGACATAAATTCTTTTTGCTTTTATATCATCTCGCACGACCACGTTTAGAGTTCCTTTCGGAGTATATTTAAGTGAATTATTGATGAGGTTATGAAGAATTTGCTGGACCTTACCCAAGTCGGCGTTTACTATCCCTTTACCGGTGAGGCTAGTACGGAAGAGTAATACGAGTCCTTTACGGAGAGCTTCAGCTCGTATATCGTCGCAGATTAACTCTGTTTCGTTGCGTAAGTTGAAGTCCGTCAGATGGTATTTCATATTACCAGACTCTATACGTGAGACGTTGAGATAGTCTTCGATTGACTCCGCCATGAAGCGAGCTGAGTGCTCGATACGGTCTAGTGGTTCAACCATTTTACTTGGTACAACACCATAATTCCCTTCTCGGAGCATAGAGGCATAACCAGCAATCGAGGTAAGAGGACTACGGAGTTGATGTGAGGCAATCGAAACAAATTCTGACTTCTGCTTGTCTAATTGCTTAAGTCGATTATTTGCGTGTTCAAGTCTGGTGGCTAGTCTTTCGATTTCTTCACGTTGTTTAATTTCGGCTTTAATACTACGTACCAATAAAAATCCTAATACTGAAAAAAGGATAAGGGTGGTAATAGCAATTAGATGAGCGTTGTCTATGGTGCGAACAAATAGAATAGATAAGAGGAGTACAAAAGAACCAGAGAACAATGCTTCAGCAGCAAAGATTTTTGCCCGAAAAGCTTCATAGCGAACTACAACATAACTGACAAAGATCATTAGCATGGGCATACCAAAAAGACCGATTTGACCAATTTCCCAATCAGACTCAATGCTACCGACAATATTTCCAATGGAAAAGAGAAACAAGAAGAGCAGAATTCCAGTAGAAATAATTAATATCTCTTGCCTTTTTTCTTTTCTCTTTTCAGAAATTAAATATTTTGCAACGTATACAAAAATCCATAAAGCAACTAAAATTTCAACATAGTATATGTAATTTTGCCATAGGGGACCTTCGATAGCTTCTCGCCAGCAATTAGTTAAATCAAAACCCAAAAGATTAAGCGATGTATGGCCAAACAGAAATAGTGGAATGAAAAATGAAAAAATCAGTAGTTCCTTTCTAAAAGACGGAAACTTTCCTGAAATATAGGCATAAATAAAATACAAACTACCAATGTAAACAAAGAGTTCAAAGTACGCCATTGCACTCCAAGTAAACATTATTAAGCTAATGCTATCAGAAGCCCAAAGAAAAAGATCCATCATTGTCCAGATGGTAAAGCTTAAGCCTATAAAGAGTAAGGCTTGGGCTGCCTTATTTTGCTTGGCATTTAGAAAAAGGAAAAGTGATATAAGGATTGATGATAAAGCTGGCAGGAGGTGAGAGTAATAAATAAAGTCACCCCAAATATTTTCCGAGAAGAATAGGAATGATGTTTCACTCCAGGCACAGATAGCGATATCTTGAAAGGGCATAATTAAATATTATTCCTCTAATTCTTCTTCCGCAAAGTAGTCGCTTGTATCGGGACCTTCTGGATTAGTAAAAACATTAAAGTCTTCTAATACTACTACTGTGTAGTAAATGATAAAAATCCCTATTATTATCATTGTAGAGAAAATAATTCTGACTACGGTTTGCTTACTCATAGATTTAAGGTGCACAATTAGTATACCTTAAACAAAATGTTTTATTTGTGTGAGGTGTGATTTCTTTTCGCTTCGACATTATAAATTTTTTGAAAAGGTGGAGTGATTAGAGGTTTAGCCTTTTGGAATTGTTCTTGTGTAAGTGAAAATATTGGGCCGATTTCGTGACGGCAGTTTTTGCTTTTACATCGACATCCACCGGGGACAAGGTAATCTGGATCGGCCTCGGTTAAAGAATAATCCATGGTAATTTCACTACCAGCTTCAATATTCTTTAAGGCCACAACAATTCGCTTACCTATTATGTAAGCGTTCGGCTCGCAGGAATGATTTATAAAGCGAAAGGGTGATTCATTTGTGTTGATCCAAGAATATCGTCCAATACCAATCCAGTTAAGGCTATTTTTAATTAACTTTCCAGTAAACTTATGGACTATTTCTACTGGACCATGGATAACACCAATTCTTTTACCTTTTATAATTTTGCTATCAGTGTGTAAACCGCTTCCAATAATTTGGCTTTTTTTAATATATAGTGACACAATGTCTAATACTTTAAATTACCTTATGATTAAAGTAAACGATTAAGTTGTTAACTGGCTAGTTATCGACGTGCTGCCAGTACACCTACCAAGGCGTGCAGAAAGGCATTGGAAATTGGATAAAACATTAATATATGCCAGAAATCACCTTGCGTTGAGTAGGTAACCAGTCCAAGTGTTAGGTAAGCTAAAGACCAGATAAACCAGGGAAGAGCTGCTTCACGCTCAGGGTTTTGGAAGGTGGTTTTTAGGATTGGGTAAAATGATGGGAATGTAGACAAATTTGACAAGAATAAGAACATAAACACTGCCAACTCCTTATGATTAGTGCTTATAAAAGCAGACACGGCAAGCGCCCAGGCAAATATGTAGGCAATGGTAATAATGATGTCACTAGTAAATGACCAACGTTCCCATTTTTCCTCTGGCCACCAATCCCTTGGCCACCATTGGCTAGGGTTTCCTTTTCTTACTTTTATCCAACAAATGGCTGAAACATAAATCGCTAGAACCGAACATACCAAAGGTAAAATTAGTTCAGCAAAAGTAGCATCTTTGTCCCATTCGAGGATAGTTAGTAGAGCTGTTCCATAAGCAAACATGAACCAAGTAACGGGGTTGGGGTCTATGTCTTCGTCAAAAATGTAAAATATATAGCCGAGAAGTTGTAATCCTCCGGCAATTAGACCGAAGATCAGTAAATTGTTAGTAATGATTTCAATCATTTAAAAATACTAACATAATAAATAAAGTCAGTTCATTGCCAATAGGCATAGTGGTGCTAGGAGCCACCAGAAAGTTAGCGCCGGTCTAGTAAATAGATCTAACACTTCAATTGGAGTTGATAGTATAAAACTAGCCGGTAAGATAGAAAAGCTTACTATCAAGACTAGAATTGTAAGAGCTGTCGCCAATAATATTTTTTTTGGAAAAGATTCAAGTTTATTTTCCCGATACTCTGCTGGCGATATTCTTTTGGCTAAAAAAAATCCCCCAACAGTAAAAGTGATAAATATCAATACAGAAGGCAGATCAGAAAACTCTGAGGCAATTTTAGCTGTTATTGAATCAAGATAAGGAAAGAACAAAAATAGTGCTATCGCCAGGTATATTCCTAGTATCAAATTTATAACACTTTGCCTGCCAATCAATATGGCCCAGGTTAATGAAATAAAAAATGTAGAAAGTATAAATGAAAATTCTATTAGATAGGTAACAATTAAATTTGTGTCCATTTAGATATTATAAATTAATCAGTGCTTTATGTAGACTTATATATGTTATGAACTAGTGCGAAAGTTGGAAAATTGCCAGGGATCTTCGTCTGCTATTTGAGGAGGTTTCCAGTCGGTGTAATGGTGAGAGATTGTTCCTAGATATGGTGTTTGTGTTTCAAGGCATTCTTCGTGATTAACTTCGTCGGTTTCAATTAATCCTTCGTTAGGATGTTCTAGTATATAGAATAAACCAGCTAATATGGCAGAGGAAACCTGCAAACCTGTCGCATTTTGGTGTGGAGCGAGTGATCGTGTTTCGTCTATAGTAAGGGTCGAACCATACCATAGAGCTCCCTTTTCGTGACCATATAGCAAAACTCCAAGTTGATCTTGGC
The DNA here is from genome assembly GCA_964425625.1 of uncultured Candidatus Saccharibacteria bacterium. Taxonomy (GTDB): domain Bacteria; phylum Patescibacteriota; class Minisyncoccia; order Phycocordibacterales; family UBA918; genus OLB19. The sequence continues at coordinate 64,972 of CAYRMI010000004.1, forward strand.
CTGCTATAATTTCACTTTCATCTAATAAAGAGATTTTATCTTGAAGTTCGCAATTTCTTTCCAAGAATAATTCTCTGACTGACTCGACGGTTGCATCGCTAGGATGATAGGCATAACAACAAGTCGGACGATATAATACTTCATCTCCAGAAGAGACTGTATAATAGTCGGCAATAGAAATTGCTTCGTTGTGAGTAATTAGTAAACCTATATGTTCACCTTGATCTGGAGTCCAAGTTCTTACCTGGACCATTCCTCCTGATGTCGTCAAATAAATTGAAGGACTATCTGAAGTTTGATGTTTGTGTGCATCATAAGGCAGAATCTTCTCATGCGTTCCCCAACCCAGCTCAGCTGGTTGTAGTCCTTCAGCTACAAAACCTTCGATCGACCAGGTGTTAATAAATTCATTTGTTTGCTTTGGCATTGCGCGACGTTGAGTATCCCGTTCTGCAATGTGTATGCCTTTTACACCGAGCGTTTGCATAAGTCTAGCCCAACCATCTTTATTATTTGGTTTTTCTACTGGGTAATTTAAATCTGTTGCTAGTTGTATTAAAGCAGCTTTTACAAACCAAGAAACCATTCCTGGATTTGCGCCACAACACGATATTGCTGTCGGGGTTTTCGATAAAATCGGCTTTAAGTCGTGTAGTGATTTGCGAAGTGCAAAATTTGATTTGCTGGCATGATCTAAACCGTCATTAAAGTAAAAGCCTGGCCATGGTTCTACTACGGTGTCTATGTAGTGGGTATTATTTGTCGCTGCAAACGCAATCAAGTCTTTGGAACAGACTTCATTAGCGACGTTTATAATGCATCCCCGAGGCTTACCGTTACCTATGTATTTTCCTAGGATTAATTGATGATTTTCTTTCGTAAGAGTTAAGGTAATAAATTTTACGCCATATTTCTCAGCGATGTGGCGATTCTTTTCATCAGGACAAATAATCGTAATTTGTTTGTTGTCCTGTAAATTTATATGCTTGTAAAGCAGTGGAAGAACCGCTTTACCAATTGAGCCAAAACCCACAATAATAATTTGCCCGTTAAAATTCTTTTTATTCAAAGGGTATGCTTGGACCATTTTTTAGTTTAGCTAACAGAGCAATTTTTTAATAAATAATAAAACACCCAGAATTGTATAATTCTAACATAGTAGTATTTCTAAACCCCCTCTTGGCGCAGGTCCGCGACGAGTTTCTCAGCCTTCTTGGACAACTTCTTGGGCATGGCGATAGTGACTTTGATCATGAAGTCTCCGCGACCTCTTTCGGTCGGTACACCTTTTTCTTTAACGCGGAGCATTTCACCATGAGTTATGCCAGCTGGTATCTTCACTTCGATATTTCCGTCTAGAGTTTCTACGCTATAGGTACTACCCAAGAGCGCGTCAGTTAGCTTTACTGGTAGGGTGGTCAAGAGGGTTGAACCTTCGCGTTTGATATGCGGATGTCCTTCTACTCCGACTTTGATGTAGAGGTCGCCTGGTTGACCATGAGGCATGGCCTCACCCCGGCCTGGCATGCGTATCACTTCCCCATTTTCTATACCGGCTGGTATTTTGAATCCAATCTCCTCTTGTTTGCGTTCAATACCCGCTCCGGCACATCTTCCACAGCGCTCTTTTGGCACTTGGCCCTTACCGTGACAGATATTACATTCACGGACGGTGGTAAAACTACCCATGATGCTTTGTCTCGTTTCGCGAATTTTTCCATTACCGGCGCAGGTATCACAGGTGGTTGTTCCGGCTCCGGTTTTGGCCCCACTACCCTGACACTCTGAGCAAAGTGAATTTTTAGTAATCAGGACACTGCGAGAAGTACCAAAAATTGATTCTTTGAAGTTGAGATTTATTTCAATAGAGATATCACGACCTCTAGATTGCTTGGTTTGTCGTCCACCACCAAAGCCGAAGTTTTCGAAGATATCGTTTATATCGAATTCAAAACCTTGACCGTTGAAACCACCTTGTGAAGCGAAATCTGTCCAATTGAAACCACCCCCAAAACCAGCCCCCGGTGCTTGGCCACCAGAAAAAGCATGCCCGTAGCTATCATATTCGGCTTTTTTCTTATCATCACCCAAGACAGCGTAAGCTTCGGTTATCTCTTTGTATTTAGCCTCATCACCGGTTTTCTTATCTGGGTGATACTGGGCGGCTAGTTTACGGAAGGCTTTTTTGACTTCGTCTTTGGCGGCGCCCTTCTTGAGTCCGAGGACTTCGTAGTAGTCTTTCATGATAGTGACAGAGTTGGACTAATCTTTAATAATAGGTCGATTATGACAGGTTTTTATGTCCTGGCAAGCCTTTATTTGTTATCGGATTTTTCGTCATTAGTTACTTCCGCGTCTCTGACTATATCTTCCTTGGGTCCATCTTCTTTTTGTTCTTTAGCCTCTTCGGCAGCAGCCTTTTGCATGATTTCACCAATTTTCTGAAGAGAAGTTGAAAGCAGTTCAGTCTTCACTTCAATTTCAGCTTTGTCACCTTTCTCCATAGTTGATTTTAACTCAGACATCTTAGTTTCAATTTCTGTTTTGGTTTCGACGGGAATCTTACCACCATGTTCCTTGAGAGCTTTTTCAGCGGTGTAGATAAGTTGTTCGGCTTGGTTTTTGGCTTCAATTACTGCTTTCTTCTGCTCGTCTTCAGTAGCATGATCCTCAGCCTCCTTCTTCATACGATCGATATCAGCCTCAGTTAGTCCGGAGCTAGCTTCAATCCGGATAGATTGCTCTTTGCCAGTAGCTTTGTCTTTGGCGGTCACTTTGAGTACCCCGTTACTATCGACATCAAACACTACTTCGACTTGTGGTACGCCACGTGGAGCTGGTGGAATACCATCGAGTACGAACTTTCCCAGTGACTTATTGTCATTGGCCATTGGTCTTTCCCCTTGAACAATATGTATCTCAGTTGAGGTTTGGTTGTCAGCGGCGGTTGAGAAGATTTGTTGCTTCTTGGTCGGAATATGAGTGTTCTTTTCAATCAACTTGGTGTTTACACCACCCATAGTCTCAATCCCAAGAGAAAGCGGAATAACATCTACCAAAGTAATATCTTGAACATCGCCTTGGAAAATACCAGCTTGAATAGCGGCTCCAAGAGCTACCACTTCGTCTGGATTAATTGTCTTGTTTGGCTCTTTACCAAATAATTCTTTCACCGCTTGTACAATCGCCGGCATGCGAGTCTGGCCACCAACCATAATCACTTCATCAATGTCTTCCTTCTTTAGACCAGAAGCCTCTAAAGCCCGCTTGGTGATTTCGATCGATTTATCAATAAACTCATGAGCAAGCTCTTCTAGTTTGGCGCGTGAAAGTTTAATTAGAAGGTGTTTAGGGCCATTTGCATCGTTGGTGATAAAGGGAATATTGACCTCGGTCTCGGTCGTTGAAGAGAGTTCTAGCTTAGCTTTTTCGGCGGCTTCATCTAGGCGACCTAAAGCTAGCTTATCGTGAGATAGATCAATTCCTTCAGCTTTCTTAAATTCTGCAATTAGATGACGGATAATCGTTTGATCAATATCTCGTCCACCCATATGAGCATCTCCGTCAGTTGATTGCACTTCAATCACATCATCACCCACCTCTAGGACTGAAACGTCAAAGGTTCCACCACCAAAGTCGTAGACAACAATCTTCTCATCTTTCTTTTTGTTGAAACCGTAAGCTAAAGCAGCAGCGGTTGGCTCGTTGATAATACGTTTTACTTCTAGGCCAGCAATTTTTCCAGCATCTTGTGTGGCTTTGCGTTGGGTATCATTGAAGTAGGCAGGCACAGTAATAACTGCCTCAGTGATTTTTTCACCAAGCTTGGCTTCGGCATCGGCCTTAAGTTTAGAAAGAATCATAGCCGATACTTCTTCTGGTCGGTAATCTTTTCCTCCCATAACAACAATGGCTCCACCATCACTTCCCTTCTTTACTTCATAGGGGACGATTTTCTTATCTTTCTGCACGGCTTCTTCTTCGTAGGTGTGACCCATGAAGCGCTTGATGCCGTAAATAGTATTGCTGGAATTAGTGACGGCTTGTCGTTTAGCGATTTGTCCGACTAGTCTTTCATTAGTCTTTGAGATAGCCACAATTGAGGGAGTAGTTCTGGTGCCTTCACTGTTTTCAATAATAGTCGGCTCACCGGCTTCAATGATAGCCATTGCTGAGTTGGTGGTGCCTAGATCAATACCAAGTATTTTTGCCATAATTTTTACAATATAATTTTATAATTATTTATCTTCATACACGCCAATTAATACTCTAGCTGGACGAATTAGCTCAGTGGTTCCGTTTAAGTGAGTAATTTGATAACCGTTTTGTATCACTGAGATAACTTTGTCGTGCTCCTTTTCCTCTTTAACTTTTGTCGTGCTTAGGGCTTCGTGCTGATGCGGATTAAATTGCTCACCTAGTGGATTAATTAATTCAACCTGATACTTAGTTAGTAGTTTTTCTAACTGAGAGTATATACCCTCGATGCCCTTTCGCCAGTTTTCATCGGCTTTCTCCCATAATTCACGATCACTCATAGCCATTTGAAAACTATCGCAGAGAGGAATTAATTCTTCTACTTGGTTCATCTTACTTCTTTCTCTGTCGCGAAGTCTTTCTTCTTCTAGACGTTTTCGGGCGTTAAGGAAATCCGCTTTGGTGCGCTGCATCTCTTCGAGAGTCTCTCTCTTCTCGCTCTCGCAGTGTTTAAGCTTTTCTCGTAATGAACTGATAATATCCTTATCTCGTGCTTCTAAATCAATTAAATCAGGTTCGGGTTTTTCAATGTCTATCGTGGTGACCTCTATATCATCCTGATGTTCATCTTCATGTCTTTTATTCACCATGTTTAGTATTATAAATTTAAAAGATGCAATTGTCAAAAAATTGTATAAGTCCACCACTTCTGTCGCTCTTGGGCTTTTAATCTCTCCACTATACC
>CAYRMI010000005.1:0-68441 GCA_964425625.1 uncultured Candidatus Saccharibacteria bacterium
GGAACGGCCTGCGGGCTATCAGCTTGTTGGTAAGGTAACGGCTTACCAAGGCTACGACGGCTAGGGGAGGTGAGAGCCTGACCCCCACCGATGGAACTGCGACACGGTCCATACTCCTACGGGAGGCTGCAGTCGAGAATCTTCCGCAATGGGCGAAAGCCTGACGGAGCGACGCCGCGTGGTGGATGAAGTCCTTAGGGACGTAAACACCTTTTATGAGGGAGGAAGTTTATTGACGTTACCTCATGAATAAGGGGCTCCCAACTCTGTGCCAGCAGGAGCGGTAATACAGAGGCCCCAAGCATTATCCGGATTTACTGGGCGTAAAGGGTGCGTAGGCGGTTATATTAGTCAGGTGTTAAATCCTGGGGCTCAACCCCAGAATCGCATTTGAAACGGTATAACTAGAATGAGTCAGAGGCAAGCAGAACTCACGGTGTAGGGGTGAAATCCGTTGATATCGTGGGGAATACCAAATGCGAAGGCAGCTTGCTGGGACTTTATTGACGCTGAGGCACGAAAGCGTGGGTAGCGAAGCGGATTAGATACCCGCGTAGTCCACGCCCTAAACGTTGTCTGTTGGCTATAGGGAGTATCGACCCTCTCTGTGGCGAAGCTAACGCGTTAAACAGACCGCCTGGGTAGTACGATCGCAAGATTAAAACTCAAAGGAATAGACGGGGGCTCGCACAAGCGGTGGATCATGTGGCTTAATTCGTCGATAAGCGAAGAACCTTACCAAGGCTAGAAACCATACTGCACGCTCTGGGAAACCAGAGAAGCCTTCGAGGGTGTATGGCAGGTGATGCATGGCCGTCGTCAGTTCGTGGCTTGAGCTGTTCCCTTAAGTGGGGAAACGAACGCAACCCTCGTTGCCTGTTACAAGTGTCAGGCGAGACTGCTCCCTCACGGGAGAGGAAGGTGAGGATGACGCCAGGTCAGCATGTCCCTAGATGCCTTGGGCTGCACACGTGATACAATGGGTGGTACAACAGGACGCAATACCGTAAGGTGGAGCAAATCCTTATAAAACCATCCTCAGTTCGGATTGAGGGCTGCAACTCGCCCTCATGAAGCCGGAATTGCTAGTAATCGCGGATCAGCATTGCCGCGGTGAATACGTTCCCGAGCCTTGTACTCACCGCCCGTCAAGTCAGGGGAGTCGGGAGTACCCGAAGTCCCACCTAGTGTGGGCCGACGGTAAGCTCGATGACAAGGACTAAGTCGTAACAAGGCACGGCTAGCGGAAGCTGGTCGTGGATTAATTCCAATTGGACACGTCACTCATGTGGAGGTAACTCTCATGATAGATGGCTAATTGGTCGATGTTATATGCCTCAATTGAGCATATAACGAGAAATAATACTCAATTCTCTGAAATGGTATTGGACTCCAGGGAAAGACCGGACCAAAGGATAAGACAAAAGAGAGAAAAAGCATTATCGCTTTAACTAAACTTTTGTAATTTGTGATTTTGATGCAAAAGGCCGGAAACGCTTCGCGTTTCCGGCCTTTTGTCGTTTGGCATTCCTTACTAAGAGCTAAGGGCAGGCTTTTGGATCTGATTTCATAATAAAATCAGGACAAGGTTGAGTTTGGTCCTTTAAGCCAATAGAATCAACTAGTAGATTTATTATTCCCCAAAAAAGAATCAGAAAGGTAAAAGCGGCTACACTGTACACCGCCAGGTCTTTAGCTTTATCGCGACCCTGTTCATTACTACCCTCGATGACGAAGTAGCGAATGACGTTTATGACAAACATCAAGAAGGCAATACCAAACAGAAAAGGGATGACAGTATCACTGATGACGATGATGGTATTTTTCATTAAGTTCTGGAGGCTTCCGGCTGCCAGCGCTGGGTAGGGTAAGAGGCAAAGTAGTAAAAGACTGGTCAAGTAAGTATTTTTCATAAAATTAAGTATAGCTTATTTTACTATTAGACAGTCATAAACCTCCACAGTTTGACTGTAGATGCTAAATATGCTCTAATATATGCCGATTAACAACGGCGAGGGCCTTGCGTTCATGAAAAATTTGCAGTTTCGCTGGTGGTGGAAACCCTTGGTAGGGTTTCTCACTTTTCTGGTTTTTCTGTTACCGATGATTTTGGCTACCTAAACAATAAGGAGGAAATGAGATGAAAAATATTCCGGCCCTGATCGAGGCCTGGAACACTGCCATCAAGCGGTCGCTTCAGAGCTCTTGGAGGGATGTCTGCTGGCATTGCCACCAGCCAACCCATCCGAAGCGCTGGCAAGTCGGCCTGTTACTGGCGATCGTTGTGGTCTTTTTAATCTTGTTGTGGCGGGTGTTGGTGCACCCGCATCTCAACTGGCTTCCTTAGGCCACGAAGGCCGGTCAATAAGTTTTTGAAAACTCATTGACCGGCCTTTTAATATGCGTAATTTAGCCCTTACAATTTTCAGACTTATTTGTTATAGTAGCGGACACGAAACGAAGAGGATAGATGAGGTGTAAAACCCTCAGTGCGCGCTTAGCTCAGATGGCTAGAGCATTCGACTGATACTCGAAAGGTCCTAGGTTCGACCCCTAGAGCGCGCACTGAGGGTTTTACTGTGCGCGCGAGCGATAAATCTTGCCTTGAGGCAAGATTTATCCGGTCGTGTAGCGAATCGCCGTTATTAAGCTGGCGAGACAGGCGATAGGGAGTTGGCTAGAGCATTCATGATGTACAGCCCGCATATATTATTTTCTCCCTGTGAGGTCGAAACTAATATTGCGTCTGTATAAGTTCGCAATAGTCGACACTGCGTGTCTCATTTGCTCACTTAACTCGAAAGGCTGAAACAGTTTGGGAAACTGTTTCAGGACCTTTTGAGCATTTCTGGAGTTTACGAACAGAAAGACCAAAAGGTGTACTGCTCCTGTAAGGAGATAGGTTGACCCAGAATTCAAGGAGGCAAGTAGCCGACTATGAATTTGGAAATACTCTTGTGGTGCGAACCCCTAGAGCGCACCACAAGGGCATTTCATTTTTATAGTCGTTCTTCTCCTTAAAAATTGGTCACGCACTGAGGGTTTTACTGTGCGCGCGAGCTGAAAATCGCGCAAGCGATTTTTCTGATTCCGATCGAAGGGAGGAAAATTCCGTTGTGAACTTGTGAACAGGATGGGGGTATGGTTAGAAGTAAACAATCACCGGCCTTAGGGCCGGTGATTGTTTACTGTGATGAGAAATAAATTATTGAATTGGAAGCGGATTAACTCCGACTACATCCTCGACCGCCTTTAGTCTTTGTTCAAAACTAATAGAACTTTGCTCCATTTGCATTACGGTAGTTTTTAACTCCAGAGCAAGCATACCCACAAAACCGGCAAAACTCAGACATAATGTCCAAGCAATCGGTTGAAAGTATTTATATTGCTCTAATTTTTTTGGTTGCATATCTAGAAGTATAACAAATTACAAATTATGCAACAGGCTTTTCCACCACCTTGAAGATTTACGTTAGTAGGTATTTGAAGATGTTATCGACGCCTAAAGCAGCGAAAGTTTGATAGAAAATAGTTCCTAGTAGTAAGGGGACAATAATGCTACGAAATTGGATGCCAATAATACCAAGCGGAATGAGGAAAACCTCGTCTGGTAACGGCATGAGAGCAGTGAAGCCAAAAATTAAATAAGGGGCGTATTTCTTTTGATTGTGGTAAAGAGTGAGGAGTTTCTCTTGTATCTTTGGGTAGTGTGTCTTGGTAATTCCGCTACCATATCGACCGATGCCATAGGAAAGCAAATTAGCTAGCATTGTACCCGTGACTAGTAGGGTTATGATGGTAAACAGATTCATACCACCGGCAGTAAAGACTGGAACAAAGGTGGCTGCTGGTACTGGAATGAAGAGGTTTAGTCCAGCAATGAAACTAATGATAAGCACACCGAGATAGCCAAATTCTTGAATGAGTTTTTGGGAGTAGGTGTCATTAGTCACAAATTGAGTCAACCAAAAAGCTAGAGCAACCACGACAAGAATCAGGATAACAAAAAATGACAGACGAATGGCTTTTGTTTTTCTTGACATAGGTTGATTGTGATTGTATCACAAAATTGTAATTAGGTGGCAAATTACTTAATTTTGCGTATGATAGAAGAATGAAAAAAGTAGACTATTTTCAGGGTAAGAAGGTTACCCTCATGCGGGTAGGACTAATCGGAAGAGGAATTGGTGACGCAGCTTATATCGCAGAAGCTGGTGGGCAGGTGTTGGTAGTTGATGATGCACCACAAAGTGTGATGCAACCGGCCGTGGATGCTTTGGCCGAATATCCAAACATCACTTTCAAATTTGGTTCGTACGACTTTGTTGACTTCAAAGAGGCAGACTTGGTGGTAGTAGGAGCAGGCGCTCCTCTTGAGGAACCGGTCCTCCTTAAGTGTAAAGAGGAGGGAGTGCGACTGGTCCAAAGCGCGGCTCTTTTTGCTGAGCTTTCTCGTGTACCTATCATCGGGGTTACTGGCACGCGTGGTAAGAGCACCGTGACTCATATGATTCACCATGTCCTATCGTTTGCGACGGGGGAGGAAGTACTACTGGGCGGGAATGTGCGTGGAGTTTCCAATCTCCAACTACTCAATCATGCCCACGAAGATTCTCTCTGTGTCATGGAGCTAGATAGCTGGCAGTTGCAAGGTTTCGGCTGGGCAGGCATCTCGCCCCAAATTGCAGTTTTTACCAACTTCATGGATGATCATTTAAATTACTATCAGCGCGGAGGTAAGAGTTATGAAGAGGCGATGGATTTATATTTTCAGGACAAGGCACAGATCTTTCTCAATCAAGATGATAGTGGAGTTTTTATTACCACCCCCGCGGTGTTTGAACGAGCTAAAAAATTGGCTGGCTCACTCGGGCAAGAAGTGATTTTGGCGGATGCCTCGGTAATTCCCGACGATTGTCTTTTGTCGATGCCGGGCGAACATAACCGCCTCAACGCTGCTTTGGCCTACGAGGCGCTTAAGGCCACTGGCCTAAGTGATGAAGAGATTTTTGATGGACTGGCTTCGTTCCCGGGTGTGCCCGGACGGTTGCAGTTAGCGGGGGAGAAAGATGGGGTACGAATTTATAATGATAACAACGCTACCACCCCGACGGCTACCGCAACCGGTATCAAAGCGGTCGACAATCCGCCAACTAGCGAGAAAAATGTGATTCTGCTCATGGGTGGGGCGGACAAGGGACTAGATCTTACAGTACTTCTCCAAGCCATAGCTGAGTCAGTTAAAGCGGTGGTGCTATTACCTGGGACTGGGACAGATAGATTTAAAGAAGCCTACGCTGCGAATAGTACGGTTAACCGTACTACAATTACAGAGTGCGCCTCGCTCGAGGAAGGAGTAAAGACCGCGCTCGCCTTAGGCGAGCGCGGTGACGTCCTCCTGTTCTCTCCCGCCTTTGCTTCCTTTGGTATGTTCAAAAACGAGTACGAACGCAACGATGAGTTTATGAGGGTAATTGATACCTATGAAGACGGAGAATGAAATTCTGAGTAAGGTTCGACCTTACTCAGAATGCAAGGAGAAAGATTGAGTAAGGTCGAACCTTACTCAAAAATAGTTTTGGTTATATAATATTAAGAATGAGTATTCGCATTCATTCCATACCTGATGAGTATTACCATATCTATAATCGCGGGGTTGATAAGAGAGTTATCTTTAATGATGTGCATGATTACCAGCGTTTTCTCTTACTTTTGTTATTGTCTAATGATGTGTCTCCTACCAATATTAGTCAATCAATACGTGATTATTCAATACCAGAGTTAATTTTAAAACCACGGACTCCAATCGTTAAAATATCTTCTTTTTCACTACTTCCCAATCATTATCATCTGCTCGTCTCTCCAGTAATCGATAGAGGGGTGAGTTTGTTTATGCAAAAAGTTGCCACCGGCTATACGATGTACTTTAACATTAAGGAGGAACGTACAGGTTCTTTGTTTCAGGGGAAATACAAAATAAAACATGTGACTGATGACAGGTATCTTAAATACTTATTTGAATATATACACCTTAACCCAATAAGGGAAGAATTTGATACAATACAACCAAGTCAAGTAAAAACTTTAGTTAGTAAGGCGGAAAGTAATCCTTGGACTAGTTTGTCGGTCTATAGTGGTAGTGAGTCGGGGAGGTTATCTGACGCTGTAATTAATAAGACGTTATTTGAAGAATTATTTATTTCCTACCAAAAACACCTACATTCACTTTATGACTGGAAAGCGGATGATTTTGAGTAAGGTCGAACCTTACTCAAAAGATGGTATATGAAGTACCTTATAAAAAAATGATATGAAACTCAGCGATATTAAAAAAATACATTTCATCGGCATTGGGGGGATTGGGATGTCGGCTTTGGCGCGGTTTTTTTTGCGAGAAAAAAAGACGGTCAGTGGTTCAGATAGAGCTAGCTCACAGATAACCGACGCACTAGAGAAAGAGGGGGTGCAGTTTTTCCCCGCCCAAGTGAAAGAGAATATCGTCGAAGATATCGATATGGTGGTTTATACCGAAGCGATGGCACATGATCAAGAAGAGATGGTAGCTGCCAAAGCGCTGGGTGTGCCGATGATGAATTACTTTGAGGCGTTAGGACTGGTGGCCAACGAATACTATTTAATCGCCGTCTCGGGTACCCACGGCAAGACCACTACCACCGCCATGCTGACGGATGTTTTGGAAGAGGCTGGTCTAGACCCGACGGCTATAATTGGCTCACTGCGCTCCAAGACTGGCAGTAACTTTCGCGGGGGCAAGAGCAAGTACGCGGTGGTGGAAGCCTGTGAGTACAAGCGAGATTTTTTGCACTTGAGACCAAACGTCTTGGTTATAAATAACCTCGAATTTGAACATGTAGATTATTATAAAGACTTGGCGGATGTTCAGGATGCCTTTCATACGATAGCCATGAGTGTGCCAGAAGACGGCTTTATAGTGACTGATTCTAGTAACCCCGCCATTGCTCCGGCGCTAGAGGGAGTGGCGGCTAAGGTAATAGACTATCGGAAATTTATTGATCCCACACTCGCTCTACATCTACCCGGTTTTCATAACCGCTTAAATGCCGCAGCTGCTATGGCGGTAGCTAGTTGCTTGGGGCTAGATACCACAGAGACCAAACAGACGTTAGAAAATTTTGCCGGGACGTGGCGTCGCTTTGAATACAAAGGGACGTTTGTGAATGAGGGTGGGCGAATCCCGGTTTATGACGATTATGGCCATCATCCCACCGAAATCAAGGCCACTCTAGCCGGAGTAAGGGAACTTTATCCAAATAGTACTGTGACAGTAGTTTTTCAGTCGCACACCTATACTAGGACACAAGAATTATTTGCTGACTTTGTGACTGCTCTAGCCAAAGCCGATCAGGTATTTCTTCTACCAATCTACGCTGCGCGCGAGGAAAATCTTTCTGGCGTTAGTAGTGAACAATTAGCCGAAGCCATCCTTAAGACCGGCATACCAGCCAAAGTTTTCTTAACTAAAGAAGCAGTCACACTAGCAGTAAAAGAAAATACCACGGCCGGTGGGGTAGTTATCGTGATGGGGGCGGGAGATGTCACAGAGGTGGCGACCCAGCTTATCTCCTAATCTGTATGTATGACATCTTAGTTTTGGCCCAAGGAATGTATGACAAAGATCAGGTTCTTTCTCTGTCATCTCGGGTGAGGACTATGGCGGCTATTAAGTGGATTCGTGATAATCATATGGCCGATAAATCAGTTATTTATTTTTCGGCTAATAACCCACCAAATTATTCACCATCGGAGCCGACTTTGGCTGAGGTGATGAGAGATTTTGTGAAAGATATATATGAAGGAGAAGTAGTAGCTTTGACTGAGCCCTGTAACTTCACGACCAAAGGGGAGGTCAGTAAGTTTTTAAAAGTCTCAATCAATCGCCCAGTTGTTGTTAGTGGGCGATACCATCTCCCGCGGTTATTTTTTTATTTATGGGAAGCGCGCGGTCTTACCTACGCTAGGCAGGCGATTTATGTCACAGCCACTAGGGACAGGGTAAGTCTAAAACAATGGTTTACGGAGATAGTAAAAATTCTAGTTATTTTGCTCCCCGAATCACTTCAGTCAAAACTAGAGTATTGGTACGCCAAGAGAACACATAAATTGGTGAGTTAGTTCTTTTTTGTTAATGTGGTAGTCTAATTTTAAATATGGCCAGTGAAAAAACTAAACAAGAAGAACCGGGGAGACTTTCAGTCGTCGCTACGCCCATTGGTAATTTGGAGGATATTACTCTGCGCGCTTTACGTGTTTTCAAAGAGGTAGACTACATCCTTTGTGAAGACACTCGAGTGACGGGCAAGTTGTTGGCCCATTACGAAATCAAAGCTAAGCTCAAGCGCTACGATGCTCACGCGAACGAAGGGGTTCATGAAGCGATTTTGGCTGACTTAGAAGCTGGCCAGCACATTGCTCTGGTGTCTGATGCGGGTACACCCTGTGTGTCTGACCCGGGCGTGTTTTTGGTGGCCAAGGTACGCCAGGAACTTCCTGAAGTACGGGTTGATGCCATCCCGGGCGCCTCGGCTCTGACAGCTACTTTTTCAATTGCTGGAGTAGCGGGCAATGAGTTTATTTTCCTCGGCTTTGTCCCGCAAAAGAAAGGTCGGGAAACATTCTTTAAGTCATTGGCCGACTACGAAATCCCGGTCATATTTTATGAATCCCCACACCGGATTATGAAGACTTTAACCTCTATCCATACTCATCTCACGCCAAGACCGAACATGAGTGAGGTCGAGCAAAACCTTCCAATCGATTGGAAGGTTACAGTGGCGCGCGAGATTACCAAAATGCACGAGGAAGTAGTGCAGGGGACGCCTGAGGAAGTCCTGCAGTACTTCACCGACCACCCCGACCATGTCCGCGGAGAGTTTGTGGTTGTGATAAAATAAGTGCATATATGGACAAGTTTAAACTGTACCTACTTAAATTCTTTCAGGTTATGTCTGGCGCATTTAGTGGTTATGCTCTGTACTGGTTCGGTTTTTTTGCGTTCGCATGGTTTGGTCTCATAAATGACGATGGTTGGGGTTTAATCTCATCATTGTTGATAGCCTTAGGATCAATCCCGGTTATTGTTATTATTGAATGCTTCATTTGGTTACAACTGAGAAAAAAGCTTGAGACGAGACGAAACTATCATTTATATATACTTGGAGTAGTTATAGCCGTCGTCCTAATAATCTTTGACGTGAGGGAAGTCATGGTCCCACTTAGTGAAATGCTATTTTTACCTATAGTACTTTTTTTTGACGAAATTTTTTCTCTCCTCTTTCAACTCTAACAAAAGTTTTGCGGAGGGGTACCCTTTGCAGAAGTGGCGTCAATTGGGTTCTGTGGGGGGGCAGATTTATCCACTATTTTTATTTGGCGGGGAGGTAGGGTATACTGCAACCACTTCTGTTATGACCAAAGAAACTCTTGTATTTGTGACTGGAATGTTGCTTACCCTAATACCTTTTTTGGGTATTCCTGAAGCTTGGCGCCAGTATGCTGTGGCTGGACTGGGCTTCGTTCTTATTTTGATTGGTTATGCTTTGCGGCGAGCCGTCTATTTGGCCAAAATAGACAAAGGCAACGGCGAACGAGGCACGGATTCATTTGTGGAGACTACTGAGCCTCTTTTTAAGGATTCTGAGCTACAATAGCTCTATCTATGTATAAATATGTCGGTTTCACCTTTGTTGGTATCGCCCTAATGGCGGGGGTGGCTAGTTATGCCTCTATTCCAAAAAGCGAACTAGTTTATGTACGCCCAACCAATTTAACCGTGGCTACAAATACTGAGTCAACCAAGATAAATCAAGCACCACCTGTGGTGGTGGATGATCGCCCGGTTATCACTCATGTGCCGCTTCCGCCTCAAGTGAAGGCAATCTACATGACTTCCTGTGTGGCTGGAACCAAAGATTTTCGTAACCGGTTAATCAAATTGATCGAGGAAACCGAGATAAATAGTGTCGTGATTGACATCAAAGATTACTCCGGCACAATTTCTTTCCCGCCCGTCTCCGATCATTGGCAACCAGCTTGGCAAAACGCTCGATGTGGGGCTCATGACATGCAGGATTTGGTCGCCCTATTACATCAGAAAGAGGTGTTTGTGATTGGTCGTATTACCGTCTTCCAAGATCCCTTTTATGCGGAGAAGCATCCAGAGTTAGCAGTTTTGAAAGCTTCCAATGGAGCGGTCTGGCACGATGGAAAAGGTTTGTCATTTATTGATGTAGGAGCTAAGCCGTATTGGGACCATATTTTAGAGCTAGCAGTTAACGCCTATAATATTGGTTTTGATGAGGTTAATTTTGACTACGTACGCTACCCCAGTGATGGCAATATGAGCGACATCGCTTTTCCAAATAGCTTGGCTTCAGAGTACGGGGCTGATAAACAAGCCAATCTAGAAGCTTTCTTTAAGTATTTGACCGAAAGACTAGCGGACGAGAGTCTTTACATCTCAGTACGCCACGAAAACACCGGTCGAGCCTCTACTACTCCTTGGACTTCAGCCGATCTCTTTGGTATGACCACCACCAATTTTGATGACTTATCTATCGGACAAGTACAAGATAGGACCGCTCCGTACTTTGATTTTGTGGCACCGATGGTCTATCCCTCGCATTACCCAAAGTCTTTTCTTGGTTTAGGTAATCCCAATGACTACCCATATAAGGTAGTAAATTATGCGATGCAGGCGGGGGTAAATCGCATGCTGGCCTCGACCACTCCGATGCAGGGTTTCTTACATGAACGGATAGGTATTTCCACTCCAGCCATCTATAGCAAACCAGTCTATACGGCTGATAAGTTTCGTACTTGGATTCAAGACTTTGATTATGGTGGAGACTATGACGCGGCTGATGTGCGGGCCCAGATCCAAGCCAGCTATGACGCGGGGGTAATATCTTGGATGCTTTGGGCGCCGAGCAATATTTACACCAAGGAAGCTTTGTTGGCGCCGGGTATTTACGAAGTAGCCACCTCGACCCCAAGGTAACTTGGGTTGTGGCTAAGCTAGACTTTAGCCTAAGGTCATACGGTATGATACTAGAATGATGGAAGACGATTTTAAAGAGCGTCGGTTTTATGCTGTTAGCTATGAAGAAGATATTCCCAGACTTGGAAATGGGATGCTAATTCCGTACAAAAAAAAGGAGTTAGTAAAAAGGCCGACTTACACCCAAGCACTAATAAAATATGTCGCCCCGGCGGTGGTTTCGGTCACGGCTATATTGTTTGCCGTCACTCTGGGCACAATTGGAGTAGAGACTTATGCCAAGTACAATGTCGCCTCACTACCAACGGTGTCGGTAATAAATCCACTCACCAATGAAGTGAAACCCCTCAACTATGGTGTGCAGGTAGCCATGAGTCAACCAAGCTTTTTTGCTGAGACTAGGGATGCCTTTATAGATGAAGCGATTACTTTTATTGAGGCCGACCTGACAGCTATGACGCTCCGATATTTTGAAGAAGGAGTATTAGTAGAGAGTATACCGATTATAAGTAAAGGTAAGGAAGGCTCTTGGTGGGAAACACCGGCTGGTTTGTACAAAATTGAATTCAAAAAAGAAAATCACTTTTCGTCTTTTGGTCAAGTTTATCAACCATGGAGTATGGCTTTTCAGGGTAATTTCTTTATCCATGGTTGGCCCGAGTATCCCGATGGCAAACCGGTGCCAACTGGTTTTTCCGGCGGTTGTATCCGCCTTGATAACGAGAGTGCCGAGCGTATTTATAATTTAGTCAAAGTCGGTATACCCGTCTTGGTACACGAACTGGAGGAGAAGGAAGAAACTTTTTTGTATGAACCAAAAATTCCTGAACTTGAAACACCGCATTATCTGATTGCCGATGTCGAGAGTAGTACAGTTTTGGCCGCGAGTGATTTGGATGACGTGGCACCGATTGCTTCCATCACTAAGCTCATGACCGCATTGGTGGCGGCTGAGTATATAAATCTTGATAATAACGTGTCAGTTACACAACCGACCTTTGTTGAGTCGCTGGTCCCGCGACTTGGTGACCGTACCAAAGTATCGATGTATAGCCTACTCCAACTACTTTTGGTTGAATCTTCCAATGAGGCTTCAGAAGTGATTGCCGCCCAGCTAGGCCGAGAAAAGTTCATCGCGCTCATGAACGAAAAAGCCAAAGCAATTGGTCTTTCAAAGACGGTCTTTGCTGACCCTTCTGGCTTATCGGCCGAAAATATTTCTACCGTTAGTGACTTACTTCGTCTCACCCAATATATCTTCACTAACCGGCGGTTTATCTTTGACCTGACGGCCAACCAAAATTTAAAGACCGCTTACGTCAGTGGGGAATTTGGCGAGTTACTCAATTTTAATAAAGTCGAATCACTCGACAACTTTATTGGTGGAAAGGTGGGAGAAACAATCGCTGCCGGACAAACCTCAGTGACTCTACACCGACTGCCGGTCAAAGGAGAGAACCGTACTCTGGCCATTGTTATCCTAGGCTCAGTCAATCGCAACGACGATGTAAATGAACTTTATCAGTATGCGGTAGAAAGATTTTCTCGATAGTTATAAACAAAAACCCTAAAAAGGCCTCGGGCTAGCCCGAGGCCTTTTTAGGGTTTTCTTAAGCCCCAGTGCCATCAGGCACTGGGGCTTTTGTTTGCTATACTATAGGGACTAATTTATGAGCTTTGATCCTGAGAAAATTACTTTCTTTGCCAAGACCGATGCGCGGGGTGGGCAAGTGCCTTTTGGTATCAAAGCCCGTGATCGACAACGTCATATGTATGTGGTGGGTAAGACGGGTATGGGTAAGTCGACGCTCTTGGAAAATATGGCAGCGCAGGATATTCAAAACGGTGAAGGGATGGCTTTTATCGATCCCCATGGTTCGGCGGCCGAGACTTTGCTTGACTACGTACCAGAGCATCGAGTAAATGACGTTATTTATTTTGCGCCATTTGATTTAGCTAATCCAATTTCTTTCAACGTGATGGAAGACGTCGGTCCCGATAAGCGTCACTTGGTGGTATCTGGCCTCATGTCAACCTTTAAAAAGATTTGGGTCGATGCCTGGAGTGCGCGTATGGAATACATCCTCACTAACGCACTTTTGGCTTTGATTGAATATCCTGATACCACTCTACTCTCAGTCAATCGACTCTTCTCGGATAAGGCCTACCGCAACCAAGTAGTAGCTTATATCAAAGACCCAGCCGTTAAGGCTTTTTGGACGGAGGAGTTTGCTAATTACACTGATCGCTTTGCCGCCGAAGCCTTGCCCGCTATCCAAAATAAGATTGGTCAGTTTACCGGCAACCCACTGATTCGTAATATCATCGGTCAACCGCATTCGAGTTTTGATATCCGTAAAATCATGGATGAGAAGAAGATTCTCATCATGAACTTGTCTAAAGGTTTGGTAGGGGAGACTAATGCCAACCTACTTGGTTCGATGCTCACTACGCGTATCTACCTAGCCGCCATGAGTCGAGCTGATTTGCCGGTGGAGCAAATGCGCACTATGCCGAACTTTTATTTCTACGTCGATGAATTTCAGTCTTTTGCCAACGCTACCTTTGCCAACATCCTCTCAGAGGCACGAAAGTACCATCTCAACCTTATCATCGCGCACCAGTACATCGCGCAGATGGAAGAAGAGGTACGCGATGCGGTCTTTGGTAACGTTGGTACGACCGTCGCTTTTCGCGTTGGTCCATTTGATGCCGAGGTCCTCGAGACAGTCTTTACTCCGCGCTTTTTGGCGGCCGATTTGGTAAACCTCGGCTTCGCGCAGATTTATCTCACACTTATGATAGACGGTATTGGTTCCCAGCCTTTTTCGGCGGTTACCTTACCACCGGTAGAGCACCCACACGTGTCTTGCAAGGATATGGTAATAGCGGCCAGTCGGCGTAATTACACTAAGTCACGCGAGGTAGTGGAAGATTTGGTGATGAAGCTCCATACTCCAGTGGTAGAAGAAAAGCCCCCAGCCAAGAAAAAACCAGAAGTTCAAAATAATGCAAGACCAATAGAACAGCGACCAGCTGAAAAAAGAAGTGATATGTCCCAACGGTCAGAGCGCTTCACCCCAGTGCCAACTAGTATCGTACCGCCATCCAGTAAGTCACCGATACCAACCGCTTATACTGGAAACGAACGCCGGTCTGAAGAAGGTCAAACCAACCCTCGGGCTAACTTCCTTATGACCGAGCGTCGCACCGAGAGAGCTGGAGATAAACCATCTGCTGTACCAGCAACCCAGCGTCAAAACGAAAGATTAGAAGTTACTCGCACAGATTTGCCTATATCAGAACGTCGTGCTGACCGACCAGAAAATCGTCACAAAGATACGCCTAACGGAGAACATCGCTCTGACCGTCCGCGGTTTGATAAACCAAGGGAGGAAAAACGTCATAGCGATAGACCAGCTTTAGCTGACCTAAAAGCCGTACTAGCTTCTATCAGCGCCGGAGAAAATAAAAAGCCAACCGATAATAAGATAGAACAATCAGACATAAAACCAAAATCAGAAGGGGGAGAAAATAAAGCTCCAGTAGCTAAAGCCGAGCTAGCATCGGTTTTGGCTAAGGTAACGAGTGCTAACGGAAACACCATCCAACCCAATCATTCGGCGCTGGTGACCAAATTGGTGGTGCAAGAAAAGCGAAACAATACCTTGTCACAAAAACAAGAAACTTCAGAAATAAAGGCGGATACCGCAGTCGCCAAAGCTGAGCTCGCCCGGATGGTAGCTGAAACCGAAGAGGCTTTCAAAAATTTAGAAAATTCAGCGCCACCGGCTGACGATCCTTTGGCGCCTAAAAAAATTGAAAAAATGTTCCGCCAGCCGAGCAATGAACGCTCACCCTTTGCCACTTAAGCTACCTCTATGCGCCACTTCGCCCTCACTCTAGTAATCGGTTACCTTTTCCTTCCAAGTTTAGTATCGGCTTCAGTGACCATCAACGAAGTGGCTTGGATGGGAGACTTGGTTTCGGCCAATCATGAATGGATTGAGTTATACAACAGTGGTTACTCAGCCTTTAGTTTAAGTGGCTTTACACTGAGCGATGGGATGAATTTAGCTATCAATTTAGAAGGTGAAATCGGAGCCAATCAATACGCTGTTTTGGAGCGCACCAGTGATGAGTCAGCGTCTGGCTTAGCTTGGCTGATTTACACTGGGGCCTTAGTCAATACCGGAGCGACATTACAACTTCGTGACGCCCAGGGTCAAACCGTTGATCAGGTGGCCGGAGGAGAAAACTGGGAGGGTATTGGTGGCGACAACCTTACTAAAGAAACGGCCCAATACACCACTTCTGGTTGGGTGACAGATACGCCAACTCCCGGTAGTAAAAATAACAGTGGTCAAGCTGAAGCGGTGCCAGAAGCAGAAGAAAATGTTACTGCTACCAAAACCAAGAGCCCATCTGGTACATCGGGTGTGGTAACTAAAAGCAAAAGTAATTCTAGTGGCCAGACGGTGTTGCTACGTAATGCCGACAGTGAGCTATCGCTTAGTGTCTCTGGTCAGACCGTGGCTTATGTCAATCAACCAATCTCCTTTACCGTCACCCCTTCCGGTATTGGCGATACTATAAGTGCTTCGCTCGTATATACCTGGAATTTTGGTGATACTTATACTGCTATCGGTACAAAAGCCAATCATCAGTACAACTATCCCGGTACTTATGTAGTGACAGTAGTGGGGAAGTACGCCAAACACAACCAAGTAGCCAGGCATGAAATAACCGTCTTACCGGTGACCGTTTCGCTAACTAGAAATGAGGCTGGTGATATACAGCTACACAACAACGCACCATACGATATTGACGTCTCTGGCTACCGCTTAGCTGGTATTAAAACAGTAGAGTTGCCACCGCTCTCAATTATCTTACCTAAAGGAACAATTACTGTCGCCAGTAAGAGACTTGAAGATAAACCAAGAGGTAGTCTAGTGGCTCTATATGACAACACTCGCTCTCTGATTACTTCGCTTCCGTACACGATCGGCAGAGATAGAGAATTTATTCCCCGGGTCATGGCGGAAGCACCGGCACCGGTTACCAATCAACCACCTACCGGCGAAGTGTCGCTAGTTCCGACAACTCCAGTAGTGGCCGTTACGTCCTTGACCGAGAATTTCCAACTTGCGACAACCGTTGACCCGTTGGTTTTAGGTCAAATTAAACAAAGAGAGGAAGCCACCCCGGATAGTAATAAGTCCAAGAATTGGCGTTCTTACGGGGCTTTTCTGGCTCTGCTACTATTTGCTGTTTTTGTGATAATGATTTTGCCTCGGGAGCCAAAAGCCCTGTCGTCACCAATTGTCTAATCCTGTCGTTATAACAAAAATGGATAAAAAGGAAATAGTGGTCGTCGGTGGTGGTACCGGTACCCATACCATTTTGCGCGGGCTAAAGCGTTACAGTGAAGAATTTAACCTCACAGCCATTGTCAGTATGGCAGATTCGGGGGGCTCAACGGGGCGGTTGCGTGACGAATTTGGACAGTTGCCCACTGGCGATGTTCGCAATGCTCTCACTGCCTTGGCAGCCGAAGGTGAGACTTATAGCGATATCCTTCGACAGCTATTTCTCTATCGTTTCAGTCGTGGAGAGGGTCTGTATGGTCATAATTTTGGTAATTTATTTTTGACGGTATTGACGGATATTTTGGGTAGTGAAGTTTTGGCTATAGAAGCCGCTTCACGGATTTTGCGCATCGCGGGTCAGGTGATACCTGTGACCACCGACAACGTGCACCTGCGGGCGACTTATGCTGATGGTCAGGTGGTGGTAGGTGAGAATGATATCGATGAATGGGAAGACGAGTCAAGAAAAGCTGTGCGTATTACTGAATTATCGCTTATGCCAAGAGCTAGTCTAAATCCGGTGGCCAGGGAAGCGCTACTTAAAGCCGATCTTATTGTCTTGGGGCCTGGCGATCTCTATACTAGTATTTTAGCTAACTGTGTGGTTGATGGTTTTGCCGAAGCAGTACAATCTTCTAGGGCCACTTTGATTTATGTGTGCAACCTTATGTCTAGAGCTGGTCAGACTGTCGGAATGAATGCGCAGGAGCATCTAGATGAAATAATTCGCTACGTAGGTAAGGCACCAGTGGCTATGCTTCTAAATTCGGATCCGCTACCGGTTGATTTGTTGGCTAAGTACAAAATGGCTGGGGATCATCAGGTTTTAAATAATTGCCAAATGGGACAAATAAAAATTGTTGAGTTACCTTTACTGACCGAGGAAACTATCGTGAGTGTGAGTGGTGACGCTCTCACGCGCAGTCTGATTCGCCATGACCCACATAAGCTAGCTAAAGCGATTAGAGATTTTGTGCGCTAGAATTTTATTTCTATCCCACAGCTGATTCGTACATTTGCTATTTATCACGGTATACTATATGTGATATGGCTCGTCGAGATCTTTTACGTACCGACGCTTCTGATTATGAACGCTCGGGTCTAGAATATGCGCTCAGAAAAGACCGCCAGCGCGAAGACAAAACCAAGTATGTCTCTGTAGAGGAGGCTCTTAATGATGATGCTGTCTACCAAGTTACTTCTAATCGAGAGGTTACTAGAGTTTTGTTTATTTCCCGTGACGAGTCTTTACTTAACCCCTCCCAACAGTCGCTTGATGGTTATACCAATTTAGCTGATTTGTTTGATGAGGTGCATATTTTGATTTTACGTAAGGGCATTCCCCCTAAGTCGCCAGTGATGCGAGTAGCCGAAAATGTTTGGATTTATACTGCCACAGATT
Organism: uncultured Candidatus Saccharibacteria bacterium; assembly: GCA_964425625.1. Lineage (GTDB taxonomy): Bacteria > Patescibacteriota > Minisyncoccia > Phycocordibacterales > UBA918 > OLB19. Next base: position 17,810 of record CAYRMI010000005.1, read on the forward strand.
ATAATTGGTGGTGGACGCCAGTAGCCGGTTGGAAACTGGCAGTCAATCAACTAGTTTTTGCTGAAGGTTTTCGACCAGATTTAATCGTGGCGCGAGATCCTTTTGAATCGGCTCTTTTGGCGTGGTATTTAAGTTATAAGTATGGCAAACCTTACCAGGTTCACGTTCTTGAAAACTACTTAAACGAGGATTTTTTGCTGATAAAAAATAATCGTTGGCGTCGTTACCTAGCAAATTTTATTTTAAAAAGAAGCAAGAGTGTACGTACTAACACGCGAGCTATTTATGACTGCTTAGCCAAAAAATTCCCGATTTTAGATTTAGCGCTTCTGCCAAGGTTTAATAATTATGAGGCCCTAATCAAAACCGGGCAAACAATTGATTTAAAGCAAAAGTACAAGCCATTTGTTTTTACTATACTCTACGTTGGGCGACTAAATCACGACGCAGCTTTTACTACTGCTATTGATAGCGTACGTTTTGGTCTGCGTAACCCACACTTGGGTTTGATAGTGATTGGTGATGGAAATGCGCAAAAAGAGTTTGCGCAAAGAGCTGAGATGCTCAAGATACGTGAGCAGGTAGTCTTTGAAACAAAATTACCTGAAAGTGATATCGTACCTTACCTTAAATCGGCCAATGTACTGATTGTGCCTGATACCAACGCCGAAAGTGAAGAGATTGTACTCAAGGGCGCGGCGGCTGGTATTCCGCTTATTTTGGCGCGGACGCCAGCGCGTGAAGATATTTTTATTGATGGTGAATCGGCTCTTTTGTGTGAGCCGGGCTCAACTGATGACTTCAGTCTTAAGTTAAATATTTTACTTAACGACGTGATCTTGCGCCGACAGATGGTCGAGGCAGCTCAAGATATGATTAGGAATAAATTTCATGAAAATCGCGATGAGTATGAACAAGCCTATCGAGATAGTATTGAACAAGTGCTATTCTTAGCCGATCTTAGCCAAGAACCAGTTCCCGAAATAAAGACCTAATTTTTATTATGCACGCCAGACGTACTCTCATCTCATTTATTGGCCTTGGCTCGCATACGGCAGCGCCCCTTTTGTATTCCTACATCGTTGAACACCCGAGTGTGTCCTTACCCAAAGCGCCAACCCATTTCTTCTCTAAGGCTAAGTCTTTTGCTTTGGGAGTAGGTTGGTATGAGGGTAATTTTGCTCATGACGAAGGAATGGTTTGTGGGGAATTGGCTTATGACTATCTGCCCAGCTCACAATCAGTTGGTTTGATTTCTCGTACTTACCCCAACGCTCATCTTTTGGCGGTCATCGAAAATCCTTTAGTTAGTATAAGGGTAGAGTATATAGAAGCTCTACGCCAAGGACGCATAAAACGATCTGTGACTCTGGCCGAATTCCTTAAGCAAAATCCAGAAGTGCTATTGCGGGCTCGCTACGGCCGGCAACTAGTTCATTATTTTAGCTATTATTCACCGAATGACTTTCTAGTATTTTTGGCTTCCGATATTCGTCACGATCCACTCAAGGCAGTGGCTTTAGCCTTTGCACACATCGGTGTAGACAAAACGTACATCCCAACTGCGCTTCGGCATTTGATTGTGGAAGAAGTAGATGAAAAAAAGCGTCCCGGCTTTATCAAGCGCGGTTTCACTTTTATTAAAGGTCTAATTAAAAAAGGTTATCTCAAACTTTATCTTTTCCTCAAGCCACCCAAAGCACTAGTTGCAACCGCCAATGAATTAGCTCTGCGCGTACCAATACCACCAGAGCTTGAGGTAAAACTCAAAGGGTACTTTCGACCCGATGTGGCTGAACTTTCGACCCTCCTGCATCGTAATTTGTTAATTGAATGGGGTTTTGTGGAAGAGACAAAAAAGTAACAAAACTTTTTCTCCGGTAATTCGGTAATATAAAGTAGTATGTCAAAGACAATTTTGGTGACGGGCGGGGCGGGGTATATTGGCTCCGCTTGTGTGGCAGAGCTTCATGAACAGGGTCATAAAGTAGTGGTGTTTGACGACCTCTCCACTGGCCAAAGCACGGTCTTACCCGAGACCGTGCCGGTAGTGGTGGGGGATATTACTGACCGCGAAGCTTTACGCCAGGTTTGCCAGCCATACCAGTTTGATACCATCATTCATTGTGCCGCCAAAAAAGCGGTGGGTGAGAGTGAGCTTGATCCGTCTTTATATTTTTATACTAATGTGGTGGGCTCGCTAAATGTACTCTCGGTGATGGAGGAACTGTCTATACCGCAGATTATTTTTTCTTCTACCGCCGCTGTGTACGCACCGCCACTTCATACTGAAGCGGTAACCGAGCAGTCGCTCTTGGCACCAGTCAATGTCTATGGCCAGAGCAAGCTTATGGTCGAGCAGATGATAAGTGACTTTGCTAGACTAGGGAAAATAAAACAGTACACGATTTTCCGCTACTTCAATGTAGCGGGGGACGCTGGCCTCCTATTTCAAGAAAAGAAAGCGCAAAATGTTTTCCCACTCTTAGCTTCAGCCATTACCTCCGGCCACACCTTCTCTATCTTCGGTGATGATTATGAGACCAAGGACGGGACGGGGGTGCGCGACTACATTCACCTTTCCGATATCGTAGAAGCCCACCTAAAGGCGCTAGCGGGGGAGAAAAATGGTACTTTCAATCTTGGGAGTGGCACCGGCTACAGTGTGCGCGAACTGATTGCTGAATTTGAAGCCGTCTCGGGTCGAAAACTTAAAGCCGAGGTGGCGCCGCACCGCGCCGGCGACCCAGCCTTTTTGGTAGCCGAGTCTACCCTAGCGAAGCAAAGTCTAAACTGGCAACCAGAAAGCACCTTAAAAGATATGGTAGCAAGTACTTTAGAGGCCTACGCCCCACAGAACGCGCCAAAACAGTATAGAGCATGACTTTTAGTAAATTAACTGTATTTTCCGTCACTCCTCGCGTACTTGCAGATATTGTGTGTTTTGGTATACTAATAACTAAGTCCATACGTTAAGGGATCCGACAGGTGTTAGTGCCTTAGGAGCCCTTTTCATTTTTACGTAAATATTCAATGTGAGATTTTTTGTTTAGCAAAAAGTCATAATATTCTGAGCCAAGTTTTTTGTACAGAGATGATGCGTATTGTCTATTTGGTAGCAATATTTTAAGAAATCTTTTCTTTTCAATAAGGTATTTAACTACTTTAAAATAGTCTCCATCTCCGGACACAAGAACAAATTTTTTATCAGCAGACTCTTCAGCAAATTGTCTCATTAATTCAAATACTAAGTCAACATCGACATTGCCTTTCTTTTTTGAAATAGCATTTTGGTCGTGATCTTTGAAGATAAGAATGTAACCTGCTCTTTGGAATTCTGTATACATTCTTGAATGCTCGGTCTGTAGATTACCTATGAATAAATAAATTTCACTACATTGATATTTCTCTTTCAGAAATCGACAGAACTTGTAGTGGTCTACAGTCCAACCATCAGCTTTAGCGCCTAAATAAAAATTTTGGGAGTCTATGAAAGCGCAATTTTTTAAGTTTTTGTCCATTTAATATGAATGGTACAATAATTTTTCGATAACTAAAAGGGATCTTAAGGTTGTTAGTGCCTTAGGGACATTTTTCATTTCATGGAGACGTATAACTACCGCATCGTCACTTTCAGTGACAAATCGAGAGCTTTGGCAATCCGGACAAGTGTCTGCAGGGAAGGATTACCGTCGCCACGTTCCAGGCGAGAGATGACTGGTTGTCGACTACCGATAGCTTCGGCGAGTTCTGTTTGTGACCAACCACGCTTAGTGCGTTCCTTGATGATAGTTTTAATTACTTCATATTCAGGTCCGAGGGCTTCGTATTCAGATTTTACTAGGGGATTTTTTAGAGTCTTGGCTTTGAATTGTTTAAAAGAAATAGACATAATTTAAATATAACTTATAAGTTATACTAATGAAAGTTGTTCTTGCCATCTTTACCCGGATAAAAATATTCCTCACCCTTGCGGGTGAGGTCGCGGGAAAATCCCGAATGTACCTACATGATAGTGTGTGGGACCAAATTAGTCAATAGGAAAGAGTAGAGTCTTATACTCAACAGGAAGCTTGATTGACATATTTTATATTGGTACATATCTATGTTCAAAATTATTACCTTGGTGTATATTAATTGTAATGAGTAATACTAGTTCAAAAATTAGTGGAGGAAAAATTAGACAAAAAAGAGGAGATACTCTAGTTCGTACAATTGTGAAACAATATAAAGTTGATCTGGGTTATCGTTCCGACACAAAGTTATCTACCGTCTTAAAAAAGGAAGGCGCTTCTTCACTGTCAAAACTCATAAAAATGACAGAATCAGCCAAGAAGTAGTAATACTATATGGCAGGAAATGACTTTGATTTTATATCTCCAGTCGCGTTCAGAAAAAATATTATTGAGTCAGTAGAGTTCACTTCTTGGTTGTGGGTTACGGCTCAAAGTATTGAATCAAAATATGTTGACGACATAAATCGAACTATCATTCTCTATAATATTTCAATTATTGAAGCCCTGCTTCTTTTTAGAGCCAAGAAGAGAAAAATTAAATTTCTGGTTCAAGAATACAAGAATCCATATAAGCTTCCAGCAGAGTTTAGCAAGGCTAATAAAATAGTTGTATTAGCATTTAGGGAAAGTACACCAAAGTCCGATTCTCAAATATGGCTTAGCGATTTGTTAAAGGAAAAGAGAAATTTTCTCGGTAAAAAACTATATGAACAAATAAAGAACTTCAAGATGTTAGAAATACCCTACATCTCTCAAAGAGACGTTCCGGACGGTTTACCCTTGAAAAGTCGCAGGAATCTTTTGATTCACTACTAGCTGTAGTGACCAAAATAAAAAATGACAAGTCGTGAGCAATCATATGAAAACAAAAGCCAGTATTACAATAAAAAATAAGCTATATCCGTACTCACTTGAGAAGACAGCCTCTGGCACTATTCATTTTGTAGCTAAAGACGCCGCTATTGATCAAGAGTTTCTGGCTGAAGATCTGGCGGAGATTATTCTTGATTTGCCGAATTTAATTTTGGCTGAACAAGATTATGAGCGAAAACAGTCAGACGTCATTCGCTTCAGAGTATCTGGAGTAGATAAGGTGCGGATTAAAAAGAAGGCGATTGAGAAAGGGTATGACTCTGTCTCAGGCTACGTGCGTGATTTGGCGTTGAGCTAACTTGTGCCCAAATGGACAGACGATTGATAATTAGCACGTCACTACCTTCAATAACAAATCAAGGGTTTAATCAATTTATTTCAACCAGAAATACCACTTTCTTGGGACGGTATTTTCTAAAATTTGTTGATATACTTACTGCGATATGAAGAATAATATCGCATATATAGATGGTCAGAATCTTTTCATGGGAACCACTAAACGTGAACCCTTTTGGAAAGTTGATTTGTCTAAGTTGCGAGTTTACTTAGAAAGGAAATACAATGTTACTAAGGCGTACTACTATCTAGGCTATGTCCAGGATGGGGGTAAGTTTGAATCATTATATGAAGAAATACAAAGCGCGGGTTTCATTCTTGTATTTCGAGAGCATAATTCCGCAATGCTTGGTAAAAAGAAGGGCAATGTAGATTCAGATATTATCTTTTCAATTATGAAACGACTGTATCGTAGAGAAGAATTCGATAAAGTCGTATTAGTATCGGGTGACGGTGACTATAAAATGTTGGTAGACTTTTTGATTGAAGAGGGTAAATTAGAGAAAGTTTTGTTTCCAAAAAGAAAATACGCATCTTCACTTTATAAATCAATTGGAGCAACCTATTACGCTGACTTGTCGGAAGACGATACAAGAAAAAAGATAGCTGTAAATGAAAAGGGGTCCTTAGGTAGTTAGCCGTTCGGAACCCTTTTCGTCGTGATTTGTTGATTATATCAAGTTCGGGTAATAAATCAAGTTTCTGATACCAAAGTTCAATAATTAATTGCAACACATAAGTAATAAGGTCCGGATGAAAAAGCTATGACTCTGTTTCAGGCTACGTGCGTGATTTGGCGTTGCGGTAAGATTTGGATGCAAATACCCTAAAGAATATGGTACGAGAGTACCCTAGAGGCTTATACCCCACAGAATGCGCCAAAATAGCCCCAGAAGAGGCCTTTTAACGAAAAATTAGGTTTGCTACTTGAGGTATAGAAAACACTAATTTACAGCCTGTTTGAGCTTCAACCATAATCGGTAGAGAGAATACTTAAGCCAAGCTTCTATGTACTTGGGGTAGGAGGACTGATGCAGTTTTATAATTTTGAGCACCTCTTCAATCAGGGACAGCCTCCTGCTACTTTCACTAATATTATGGACCCGATAGGCGACATGATAGCTTGGTAAATTGGCCAGAGTACCAACGGTACCCAGTTGCATAAATAAGTCTAAGTCTTCCGAGAGCGGGAAACGATAACCCGGAATAGTTTTGAGCAAAGCCGTGCGCATAAGGACACTGGAGTGGGCAAATTGATTGCGTAGGAGGAAATTGTTTCTAATATCTTTGTCGGTTACGTTATAAGTAGTCTGCTTTATCTCTTTACCGGTTTCATTGATGAGAGTGATAAAAGTACCCACCACCGCACAGTCCGGGTGTTCTTCCATAAAAGTCACTTGCTGTTGGAGTTTATCTTTACTGGTCCAGCTGTCATCACTATCGAGGACAGCGACAAATTCTCCCGTTGCCTGCGCGAAACTTTCTCTCCGGCGTACCAATAAGCCGAGGTTGGTCGGTTCTTTAATATATTTAATACGTGAGTCATTGAAATCGCCAACCACACTAGCAGTGTCATCAGTCGAACCGTCATCAATGATAATCAATTCAAAATTACTATAGGTCTGCGCCAAGACACTAGCTATCGCCTCACCAATAAAATGCGCTCGGTTGTAGGTGAGCATGAGGATACTGACAAGTGGGGAGGGGGAATTACTTGGCATAGTCATACTAATATACTACTATAGAAATGACTTCATACGAAAAGGGATCCGAAATGTGTCGGTGCCTTAGGAGCCTTTTTCATTTCTAGCGGATGTATAACTACCGATTTGTCACTTTCAGTGACAAATCGAGGGCTTCGTACTCAGATTTTACCAACGGATTTTTTAGAGCCTTGGCTTTGAATTTCTTGAAAGAAGTGGTCATAAGTTAAATATGACTTATAAGTTGTATCAACGCAAGTTTTTCGTTGTTGTCTTGGCAACGATAAGTTCTTGGCTTTTTCTTAACTCTGTAAGTAAAAATATTCCCCACCCTGACTGGTGGGGTCGCGGGAAAATCTCGAATGTACTTACATAATAAAGCGTATGATTAAATACGTCCATAGATATAGAGACATGAGGTGTGATAAAATAGTTTTACAAACGCCTTCGGGCTTGCCCTCTTGCAAGAGAGGGACAACAAATAAAAGCGTTAGAGACAAGTCTCTAACGCTTTTATTTTGGCAATTGAATCCAGTCAGTTGGGATTAAGTCCTTGTCGTATGGTTGGGATTCAAACCAAGGAGTTGGGGCGATTACTACCTTACTCGGATTTTGGTTGAGCCAAGCACTCCACCAACTAAAAGAGCTGTTGGCGATGATATTGTGTTGGCACATACTCATCAGTATCAGATCTTCAACATCAGTCATGCCTTCACCTTTGACAAACACCGCGCTATCGCCCACTGGTAAATTTTCCTTTACCCAGGGGAGGTCATCGGAAAAGACGAAGTAAGTAGGAGAGGGTACCGTCTTTTCTATTTCCGCCATGGCGGCTTCATAGTAACTAAGGGTACATGGACCAAATTCTTTTTGCACTTGCGGGTTTTTTATATAGTCGCCCCGTCTCACATGTAGAGCTACTGCTTGAGAGTTTTTAATCAACTCGGCAAAAGTCGCCCCAGCCTTTGAGAGAGGTTTGGCTAAAGTGAATTCTTTAAGCAGGGTATCGCGAATATCAGCAAAGTATAGTGGTGACTGCCAATACCCATCAAGATAAATATCGCCAACGAAGCCGAGGACTTGGGGGTTAAATAGCGTATTTTTATCGCGTGATAATTTGAAACGCAAAAAGCGCCAAGCTTTGGAGAAAATTCCGTAAGGGTACTTAAGCCTTTTTATTTCTTCTGGCGTGGCAATAGTTTTGACCACATTAAGGCTATCGAGCGCAAACGGGCGGTAAATATCACCGACCATATTGGCTCGTGCTAATCCGGTTACATCAAGTTTGATAACGTCGTTATTTTTTAGCGCCAGCTTTCGCCCGAGCGCATATTGGAAGAGCTGGTTGCCCGTTCCGCCTTTGAGATTGACTATGATCATAGAAGTAATTTAGAAAATTCGGCGGTTCGTTCTTGGGGGATGAATAATAAATTATCGTAGGTGTAAGTATCTTTAAAGGTATGGGGTGATATTAATCCATTGGGATGAATTTCATAGGGGTCATAACCCAGAGACAGAAGGAGGGTAAAAGCCTGGTGGCTGTTATCCGCCCACGCGGTACCACCGGCGACTTCTATGGTGACAATCGGTCGCTTGGTAAGAGATTTATCCAAGATAGCCAAAGAGCCGAGCAGGACTTCATGCTCAAAACCTTCGGAATCAATTTTAATTAGGTCGGGGTGCAGGGATTTTTTTTGGCAAAAATGACTTAATGAAATACTGGGCACTTCAATTTGCTCGGCGGAGATTTTGAGATCGGGTGCGCCACCTTGGCTGGCGCTGTTGTAAGCACCGTAGCCTGGGCCATAATCAGCGAAGGTAAGGGTTTTGGCACTTTCAGAAATGGCCTGATTGTAGATGGTGACATTGGCCAACCCCTTAGTGTTCTCCGCTAGCAGTTTAAATGTCCACGGGGTTGGTTCAAAACTAAATACCTGACCACTCTGGCCAACTAGCTCTGCAGACAACATAGAATAAATACCGACATGAGCCCCGACGTCTATTACCGTCATCCCTTCATCTAAATAACGAAGGAAAAAATTAGTGAGGTTGGCTTCGCAGTAGCCATAGTAATAAAAAGTATTACCCTCGGGTAAAAAGCAAGTCATTTTGGTACCCCAAAGAGTTTTAAAGCTAATTTGGAAGGGTTTTAAATGTGATAGCGCAGCAATTACATAATACGGAAAAGCATGAAGCGGGTCCTTCAGTAGTCGAGTTAAACGCGACAAGGGACGTAACTCCTCATGCTTGAGGATGGTGGTGATTAATTTTTGTCTATCGTCATTATTCATGAATTTAATATTTCTTTATACAGTGCCAAATAATTGGCTGTCATATGGTTGGTGTCGTATCGAGATTTTATCTTATTAGCGGAGGCATGAGAAATGTCACGTAGAGCAGTTTCATTTAAGTCCAGAATCTTATTTAGTCCAGTAACTAAGTCATCCGTATTACGGTAGCGACAGAGATACCCATTCTCTCCATCAGTCATTACCTCCTTTACACCACCTACGTCAAAGGCTACTACCGGCAATCCACAACTCATGGCTTCTAGTATTACCAAAGGAAAGTTCTCGGCAATGGAAGTAAATAGTAAGACATCGGCTGCGCTGTAATAGAGGGCTAGTTCGGCTGGGTCTTTGACATGGAGACGGTACTCTACATTTGGTTCCGGGTGCTCTGGGGTAAAATTTCCGACGTTAAGAAAAAGCACATCTGGTCGGTTTTGGTATTGATGAATCACTTCTTCGGTATAAGTCCAACCCTTCCAAGTATTAGCCTTACCGGCCGTTGCCAAAAACAAAACTATCTTCTTATCTTGTGGTAAGTTTAATTTGGTTCGAGCAATGTTTTTATTGGTTTGAACAAAAGTCTTGGTGTCTATACCGTTTGGTAGATTTCTAACGTCTTGGTTTTTTAAGATAGTTTTTTCTACTCGCTCTTTTAGCCAAAACGAAGGAGTGACTAGGTGAAGTTTAAGCTTTCCATATAGAGCAATACGGGCTTTGGCTAAGGTATTAGTGTTGTCCCAAAGTAGGCGTGGATTAGTATCAATACTAGGACAAACATACAGGCCGTTTTTCATGGCAGTACCTTCTAGGGTGTAGGCACAATGTGGGGTAATAGCCCACTCATCATGCAGAGTCCAGACCACTGGTTTTACTTCTGCCATTTTGGCTAGAGTATTGAGATTAAAAAATCGACCATGAATATTATGGCAATGTATAATATCAGCCTTTTTAAATTCAGGAGTTTGTAGTAGCCAATCGGTTGAGATAAAGTCTTCGGAAGCGAGTAAAAAACCGATTACCTTACGCCACTTAGAGCGTGGAATAATGTGAACATTATTTTCACTACTACGTTTATCAGCGACAAATAAATTTACTTCATGACCCTCTTGCTCGAGGGCTTTTTTTATTTCCCATGATACTTTGGCGGCGCCGCCCAAGATATCGGTTGTGCCGATAATTAATACATTCATTTTTTGATTGTTACTACATAGTCCATAGTGGGGCCAGATTTTTGATTGAGACAGTCAAGTATTAGTCCAAGTACTTGGATAGGGGCAAAAATAAAAAGCGATAGTAATGCTTTTAAAATAGTCGCTCTGAAAGTAATACTTTCAAAAGCCCAGATTACTAGTAGTTGGGCAAAGGTACCAAAAATACCAGTTGTCTGATTAATGGAAAAATTAGTGAAATTATTTTTTTTATAAAGTCGCTCATGCTCAAAACGAGTGAAGCGACGAAAATCATAAGGGACTTCATGTTCCGGATACATGAAGGGCATGGAGAAGAAAGCCCGCCCGTTCGGTTTCAAGACCCGGGCACATTCCTTAACTAATATTTCAGGGTCATCAGCATGCTCCAAAACTTGAGTACAGATAATGGCGTCAAATGATTGGTCGGGGAAGGGGATACTTTTACCGTCATAAAAAGCATCGACCGTCTTGGCTTCGTCGGTATGTCCGCCACCGGCTATATCAATGCCAGTATAAGAAGGGGAAGAAAAAAGTTCTCGATAGGGTTTAATACCACAGCCAACGTCTAAGATTTTTGCCTCTGAGTTTGTTTCTTTAGCAAATTTTTTTATAGCGGTAAAAAGGGTAAAGCGGTTAATAAAATAGGGATTTACCAATACTGAGTACCACTGTGGTCGGAAGAAATTATCCTCCATAAATTGTTCCTTTAGTTTACTCATGTTTCTTCTTAAAGACAGCAACTATTGTATGACCAGGTAAGGAACTCGCCTTGTTAGCAATGAAGGGTTTGGCAAAAACCTCAAAAATAATCTTATTCAAAATGCGTCCAACAATACCAAGGGGACGAAGTTTGTCACCAAAGTAAATTTGATAATGCGAACGATAATGATTGGGCTGTAGGTTTTCAGTGTGTACTGTCACGAGCTCAAGTGGAAAGTAATCCGGTAGCTTCGCGAACACTTCAGCAGTCCAAAGTCCCATATGGTGTGGTGGCATATTAAGAAAACAGTATTGATCGTCTTTGAGAAAGCCGGCGTTGTTAGGAACACCAAAAATAATATAGCCATTATCCTTAGTCGCATTGATAGCATCATTAATGAACCCTTTCACATCGGCAATATGCTCTAGTACCTGAAAAGAACAGCTGACATCGGCTTCTTTGGTTTGAGTAAAGGAAATACCTTTCATCTCCGCTTCACTGCGAGCTGCTTCATTTAGTTCTGAACCAAAAGCGATAATATTTTTAGTTTCTTTTTCATAAGTCAGGAAAGCACCGGTAGCACATCCTTGTTCAAAAACAGTATCGCCGGCTTTAATATAAGTATCTGCCACTTCATGCTCCCACTTACGTGTGACGTAGTAGAGTTCTTCTTTGGATAAGTCCTCATAAAAAAGACCATCCCCAGCCACATTAAGTGGGTAATAGAAACGATAGCCCGTATCATCACAACGGTAAATAGAAACTGAATCAAGGCCAGTAAAAAAACGTGCAACATCAGTATTGCGCTTGTATAAATCGATAATTCTCTTAGTAGATATACTACTTTCGTAAGTGGATTTGCCTCCAGTCAGTGGGCTTTTTATTTCCATAATGTGGACATTATAGCACTTAGCTTTAATACGATACGTTTCCATAAAGGCACAAAGAACATGACCTTGAACGTGAAATTATCTGCATCAATAGCAATTTTGCGGGTTGTTGGGTGAGTAATTTTCTTCAACGGGATAGTGTTTAAGTTTGCTTGTGCCGTTAGCTCTATGGTGTGTGTCGCGTCACTGCCAAATCCCTGGTTTGAGACTAGGTTCTGGTTGGGTAAAATACAAAGTCCGCGATAATACCATGTCGTATACAACCACCAAGCATCCCAGTGAGCTTTATTGCGGAGTAGTTTTAACCAATATCGTTTAGCGGCTGAAGAAAATGGTAATTCGTTGATCCTGCCTAACCTATCGTATTCGGGAAAATTAGCTACAGCTTCATGGTATTTTGTCCAAGCTCGGCGCCACGTCGCCCATCCCCAGCTGTGACTGTAGTGTGAAAAATAATAACTACCATCACCGTGCTGACGTCCTTCTTGAAAATTATTACCACTGATATGCATGATTTCTGGATCGTCTTTATAATATTCAAGTAGTTCTGCACAAAAATAAAAAAAACTTGGATCAGGAACACAGTCGTCTTCTAAAATAATGCCGTATGGGACATGAGAGAAAAACCAATCGATACCCTCAACAATATTAGGGGTCAATCCAACATTGGTTTCCTTAAAATGAGTTTTCACTTCACATTCCCAGGGAATGTCGGTAGCGATCCGTCTTGACTCAGCACAAAGAAGAGCTTCCTCAGGATTATTTGGTCGGGGACCATCAGCGAGTATATAGACATGTTTTGGTTTAACTAGTGAAAGTGCTTTAATCAATTGCTTGATTTTTTCTGGCCGTCTAAACGGAATAATTAGTATCGGGACTTCATCTAGATTCATATATATATTCTATAACTTCGTTCTCCCTAAAAACGTTACTAACGCCTAGGACTTTTTTGTAAAGACAAAGCAACCACATGCCCATTCCTGATTCTCTACTTCTTTCGGATTAGCATTCTCTATCAAACCACGCACTTCATAGTCATCAGGCACCATAGAGAATTCAGTGAGAATCAATTCAGGAAATAGATCAAGTACTTGCTTGTACGAGTAAATACGGTGTGCATTAAAGGCTATTTTAGGTTTGCCAACTGGGGTTACAAAAATAAAGGTACCACCCGGTGCAAGAACACGAGATAACTCTTTAGCTGCTTCAATGTCACCCTTCGGATTGATTGGATCACCGTAACGTCCTAGTCCAACATGTTCGACAGTATGTAGACAAGAGAGGGAGTGAACACTGTTTGTCTCAAAGTGTAGTTTGGTGAGGTCCCCATGTTTTGATATCAGGTTTGGTAAATTGAGGTTTGCAGGTCTGTAGTCATAAAATTCAACTGGTACAAACGCAGATATTATAGTGCTGAAATGTAGAGTCGAAGCAATGTCGATATGCTTAGCTGGATTAACCCGCGCTACAACACGCGCTGCCCAGGCAGGGTGATAGATATAGTGAGGATCGAATTTGGTGGTGGCTGTTTTGTCTAGTAGTAAGGGGAAGAGGTGGCGAAATTTTACCGTAAAACGTTCATCATTAAGACTCTTAAACTGTATAAGATCTGCAAAAAAGCGCGGCCATGAGATGAGTTTGCGTATAAAGACGTAAATAGGAATGACAAAGGGTACTTTTAGTAGTTGTTTTTTTAATGGAAAGTTTGGCATATTATTATTTGATTAGTGAGGGATTTGGTAATTGTTCCAGACGACCAAGTGAGAGTCCTTCTTGGGGTATTGATTGCTTGTTGCTTAAGCCTTTGTACAAATTGAACCACTCAGCAAAGGTGAGGAGGTGACTATTAGATACCCCACTGTAGTCTTTCATTCGATATTCTTTATAGGAGTCGTACTTATACCAGTATAAATCAAGAGTCTCTCGGTCTACAATGCAGAAGTGATCAGCATAAGCCTGCCATGAGTCTTCGATTGACCAGGAGACACTACGACCGATGCGAGTGAGAAATTCGCTAGCTAGGTAAGATTCTGCTATGCGAGCGTCCATGACGTCTTGTACGGTGAGTATGGGTTTTGCTGGGGCACTACGTGTATCATGCGCAGCGCTCCAATACTCTATCATATCGTCGATATGACCAAACTGGAACATATCAGTAACTAGATAAGGTACATATTTAAGAGTTAAAAAACTCGAAGCAATAATACGATATTTTTGCTTAAAGCCCGGTGCTACGGGGAAGGCATGAATAAGATTAAGCAGAAATTCGTTAATATTAACGCCGTACATACGTTGGTCACAACGCGTTTTGTAGACAAACTCCGCTCCGGCTAGCTTGGCAGCCTCAAGGCCACTTAGGGTGGGAACAAGTTGGAAGTTTATGTTACCAATACCAGCAATAGAAGGTTTCTCGTTTTCGATTACTTTCACTCCTTCAGCTTTGAGTTCAGAAATAATTGTAGGATCGCTACCAATGTCGGTTGAAACGATGATGATTGTTGAAGGAAAGTGCTTTTTATAAACCCGGACAGTTTCTATAGTAAAATTTTGTTCAGCAATCAGTCGACCTTCTAAAACAATTGCTGTTTTAGATGTTGACTTGAGAGGGTCAGACCACGTGTGAATTTTTTGGGCAGACATCGGTCGCGTATGCGTTGTAACAAACTCACGTTTAGCGGTGGAAACTTTAGCAAAAAACCATTTGATAGTGTTGATACGATAACGGTTGTACACCATCCAGAGTTGGTACCAGAAAGCTTTTCGGTCTTGGGTATATAAATGGTAGTAAAATTTAATTTTTTTCATACTTTCTTAGGCAATCCCTACTCCAGCATATTTTGTTCGAGTTCAAATCGGATCATCTCGTCGAGGATTTCATAGATTGTAACACTAGCCTTCCAGTTTAGTGTTTGTTCCGTTTGAGAGGTATGAGCGTATATCTTGGTAATTTTTTCTTCAGTTTGGTTATCCCTAGATGTAATCATTGTTTTAGGTATTCCGATTGAGTCAACAACATAATCGGCAATATCTTTGATTGTAGTTGGTATTCCGGTGCCAATGATGTAGTCGCGTGGCGAGTCGACCTGTAGGGATTTCCACATCGCTTCAACATACTCTTTTGCGCTACCAAAGTCGCGCCCGTTTAATATTTGACCAAGGACTATGGGTTTTGTATCGCCGTGCTTAATGGCGATGGCTTGGCGAATAAGTGATTTGGTGAAGGCTCCAGGGTGTCGCAGAGGTGACTCGTGTGGAAACAAAATACCGTTGACAGCAAAAAGATTACTGTTATTGCGAAAACTCTGGGTCAAGAGGTGGGCAGTGGCTTTAGAGGTGCCATATGGAGTGCATGGTCCAAGTGGGCTAGATTGAGAAAGTGGTGCAGTCAAGGATGGGTCAAATATATCGGAGGATGAGGCATGAAAGAATTTAATGGCCGTATTCACTTTGGCACAGGCTTGAAGTAGATAAAAGGTTGAAAGCGTATTAAACCGAAGTGTTGGTATCGGGTCTTTGATTGAAGCGGAAACTGAGCTCTGAGCCGCGAGATGGTAGATCTCCGTAGGCTTAATGTCGTCTACAAGTGCTTGTACAGCTACTTCATCAGTCAGGTCAATTGCGTGTAAGTGGCAAGCACCATTTATTTTTAGATATTCATGACGCCATAGAGTATCAGATTCGTCTCTGGTTATGCCATGAACCATATATCCCTGACTTAAGAGTAACTTGGCTAGATAACTACCATCTTGTCCAGAAATTCCTGTAATTAATGCTGTTTTTGTCATGGATAGTGCCTTTATGGTAGGTTATTTTTCTATGGTATCATATTTTTATCAGCCTTTTTATTACAGTCAATATTACACATGAAAGCAGTTATTTTAGCCGGTGGAGAGGGTACGAGATTATTTCCAGTGACAAAGCTATTAAATAAGCATCTTTTGCCGATTTATGATAAGCCTATCATCCAGTACGCGGTAGAGAAAATGATTAGTTTTGGGATCAAAGATGTTTTGATTGTTTCCAATCCCTTGTATATCACTCACTTCAAAAGGTTGTTTGCGGACGAAAAGAGATGTTCAGTTTCTTTTGTGATTCAAAAAGAACCAAAGGGGATTGCCCAAGGCTTACTGCTAGCTAAAAAATTTGTGGGTAAGGACAATGTACTGTTTTGGTTGGGTGATGGAATTGTGGAAGATGACATCTCCCGACATATTCATAATTTCACGACTGGCGCAAAAGTTTTTATAAAAAGAGTAAAAGACCCAGAAAGGTTTGGGGTGGCTACGGTAGATAAGAAACACCATGTGCTAGAGATAATAGAAAAGCCAACTGAGCCAAAAAGTAACTACGCTGTGACGGGGATTTACCTGTATGACAATACAGTTTTTGCCAAGATGAAAAATCAACCGACATCAGCCCGCGGCGAGTATGAAATAACCTACATAAATAACAAGTATATTGAAGAAGGTACTCTTAAAGCAGTCTTCCTTAAGAAGCAATGGTTTGATATTGGGACCTTTGAGAGTCTTTATAAAGCCTCTACCTTTTTACGTCGAAAGGCTCTCAAGCTCAAGAAAAGTTAGGTTATGAAGACTATTTTAGTTACGGGCGGGGCAGGATTTATTGGTAGTAATTACCTTAATTTTGCCGTGCCAGTATATCCAGATATTACTTTTGTTAATGTAGATATACTGACGTATGCCGCTTCGCGAGCAAATTTAACGGTTGAATCAATGTCAAATTATGTATTTGCGCAAGTTGATATTACCGATGAATTGGCTCTCGATAAGTTATTTAAAGAATACAAGCCGGAGGGGATTATCCATTTTGCGGCCGAGAGTAATGTAGACAAAAGCATAGAGCGACCAGATGCATTTATTTCAACAAATGTAATGGGTACAAATATTCTGCTACGTCTCGCACTCCAGCATAAAGTGTTGCGCTTTCACCAGATATCAACCGATGAGGTTTATGGCTCACTGGAAATTAATGAATCGGCCTTTACTGAAGTGCATCCACTTGCTCCTAATAACCCATATAGTGCTTCAAAAGCAGCGGCTGATCTTTTGGTTCGTTCTTATCATAAAACCTATGGACTTAATACAGTAATTACTCGATGTTCAAATAATTTTGGTCCCAACCAAGATGATACAAAATTGATTCCACGTTTTATTAAAAAGCTGAAAGCGGGAGAGAAAGTTCCTGTATATGGAGACGGGTTGCAACGCCGAGACTGGCTTCATGTGTCTGACCATGTATCAGCTATAGACCTTGTATTTAATAATGGTAAAGCCGGTGAGGTCTACAATGTTGGTAGTGATCATGATATGAGTAATATCGAAGTAGTAAGGACCCTCCTGGCACATTTTGACAGAAATGAGGACGCTATTGATTATGTAACGGATCGGCTCGGTCACGATTTCAGGTATGCGATTGATTCAAGTAAATTAGCGAAGGAGCTAGGGTGGGTACCAAAAATTTCTTTTGAGGAGGGGATTAGGATGCTGATAAGGTAAAATAAATTAATAAAGGTAATTAGTCAGGCCTCTTTACTTATTCATGAATAAAAAATTTTTTATTCTCACAAGGAGGATTTTAAACCTATTTGCATCAAGCTCCATTTTTCTTGGAATTGGTTTACAGGAACTTTTTTTGATTGCTTCACTTTCAATCTGGGACTCCATGGTACCCGCAAGTGCAGTCTCGCATCGAGCTATATTATAGATGATGACTTTAGAGTCTGGGTACTCCTTTGCTATCTCTAGATATAAAACATGAGCATCTTGGTACTTTTTTTCACGAAACAAGAAGACGGCTTTGATAAACTTATCTTCTGCGCCTTTAGGAACATCAAGATTTCTATTGTATTTAAGATAACCGTCTTGTACAAGATATTTTTTAAAGTCATGCCTAAATATACCTCGGCCTATTTGCTTATAACTTTCTGAAAAAAAGGCCTTAATATTATTTTTACCGAGTTTATTTTGAGAAAAAATATCATACTGTATAATATTTTTAATTGAATCTTGGGAGAAGAGACACAAAATCTCTTCAAAAATAAGATAGAAGTTAATTGAGAATAAACCCTCTTCATATACTCGGTGAAAGTATCCTTTACTAAGGATGGCTTGTCGGTGCAAAAAAATAGTATCGGGACAAACATACACAGTATTTCCGGCAGATAGAAATCTTATCTCAAAGCACTGAGTGTCAAATCCATGTTTTTCAGGATACCCTTGAGTTTTATTGTAGGCTTCTTTGGTAAAAAGGAAATTATCTAGCAGAGCTGAAGTATCATCAAACAGATTTTCAAATGTTATTGGTTCATTAGATATCTTATTATAGTGTGCGCTATAGTGAGTCTGGTCATTTTCTTTGAAGTATCTTCTTTCATGTATCGCAACCCCGTCACAATTTTTATGTATCAAGTATTCAATCATTTTCTGCATGGTGTTTGGAAACAGTAAGTTGTCACTATCTAAGCAAAAAATAAGATCCCCTTGACTATGTTTGATACCACTATTTCTGGTCGCTCCACCACCTTGGTTGTGGGTGTGATAAAAAAGCTTTATTTCTGGATGAACGTTACTAAGCTTTTTCATTAGAGCTACAGTTTCGTCTGTTGATTTATCATCAACCATCACTATTTCAAATGGCGTGTTGAGATTTTGTGCATACACTGAAGCCACGGCTTCTTCTAAAGTTGCTGTACAATTGTAACAAGGGATAATTATTGAGAGTTTATGATTCATTTTTCACACCACTCCTCATTTTTGCGTAAACGTCACCAAAATCTGTATCAATAAATGATTGCTTTGTAACCAGTTCCAACATTTCATTGCCGGAAATCCAGTTATTTAAAGTAAGCTGCATGCTTTCTCCGACAGAGTAATTAAACATGACGTCTTGATTGATTGCGATAATTAGTTTGACACACTTTATGACATTCTCTGTTTGTTCAGGGGTTGCGTATTCAAATGATATTAAATTAATTGAAGATGTTAATCCTTTTAGCACATTAGGTTCATACCCTTCAACATCTATTTTAATAAATTTAGGAATACCATAAGTTTTGATTGCATTATCTAGGGTATTTACTTCAACATTTTGAGTCTCACTCCACTCAAAATTTTTAAATCTGGTATCTTTTACAGAATCAATCCATTCAGGTGAAAGTGAAGATAAGCCAGAAAAGTTTGAAACATATAAATTAGTAGACCCTTCTTTGGCACCTAACGCTTGCGGTACAACAGTTATTTTGTTTCCAAACTTCCATTTTAAAATTTTTATACAGGAACCCTGAGGTTCAAAAGCTATTATTTTTGCTCCTAATTGCAATAGAGGGGAAACTCTATTGCCGGTATTTGCTCCCACATCAAAGCACAGATCTCCTTTATGGATAAATTGTGAATAAAATAAACGCCTCTTTTCATTTTCTTTCATCTCTTCTTTATATGATTCTCCCGGCCAGATTTTATTCTTGATATCTTTGAGTATATATATGACATCGTCTCCAATTAGGTACTTAATTTTATTTTTAAATGATCTCATATAGTTGTAAAGGTTTTAATTTATTTTGATAAATGTTTTTTCTAGGTAGCAGCGATGAAACATCTACCATCTTTCTCTTCCTTGAGTAGTTCAACTTTGTAGTTAAGTTCATGCAACACTTGCCCTACTTTTAGCATATTAAAAATTGAATGGATTTCAATTAAAAGTATGGGCTTATAACGCAGAAGGAATTGCTTTCCACCTTCTAGGGCCAAATACTCTGCCCCTTCGATATCGATTTTTATCAAAAAGGGTGGTTCGTTTATGCCTATGTCCTGCAATGAGTCTAGCGAGACCGTTTTTGTCTTTTCTTTTTTGTAGCCAAGATTCTTTTCATAAGAATCTTTCTCATAAAAAGTATGAGAACTATCTATAAAACTTCCACTTGAGGTGCCGTCGTCAAGGTTATCATTAAAGTTAAAATCTTCCTCACCTGTTTTGTTTGAGATAGCGGTGTCGTGTATTTCAATAATTTTTTCCATGTCCGTATTTTCTGTCAGAAAATATTCAAATCTTTTCTTGTTATAAATGTTTGGTTCAAAAGCAATTACTTTACCATTTTTCCCAACAAGTTCAGCAAAACACATAGAACTATAACCAAAATGAGCACCAATGTCGTAAACTATTTTTCCTTTTAGATCTAACTTCTTTAAGTAGTCTATAAAGAACTCATCATATTCGCCACTGATCATATCTTTCCATACGCCTGTCGAGTAGACAAAAATTTTCCTACCTTTGAGGATTCCACCTTGAACAGTATTCCAGGTAGGGGTAAAACGGTCTTTTTTAAGGAAACGATTAGCCCACTTTTGTAGCTTTGGGTATATAGAACTACTTTTTAAGAAAGAAAACATAAATGGCGGAGTTATTGAATGGATTGTGTTATATAGGCTACCTTTATTTATCATATATGTTTTTTATTTATCTAAGGTTATCAATATTGTACTTCATAAGCAAGATTTATAATTTTATTAACTTAAAATTAATGTTTTAAATTTTTTAATCTAAATCTAATGTTTCTCAAGATAAAAAAGACATAACCCAAATCAATTTTTCTGTTCCCAAGTTTCCAGGGACTTTTGATTATGTCATTATTTTTTTTAGTAAAGGCGATTAAAGCGTTCCCTGGGATATTTTTGTTGATATCAATTTCTTTTATTCTCTGCTTCCAGAATAGGGGAATATCTTCTAATACGATTTTTAAATCAGTACCATACTTTTTATCTTCAAAACTATATCTTTTTGCTGCAGGGTTGATATTTGTCCAACCTTCACGATATTCCTTATATCCATAAGCAATTTTGATAGTTTTATCAAAAAAACCTATTGGTATGAAAAGAGGTGGAACTTGACTTGCCACGATTTCATTTATTCCCCTAATTGTATGTGAATAGCCGTCAAAATGCGCTGCAACCTCTCGTTTTGGCATCACAATAAGTTGATTGGGGGTGAGGTGGAACTTTCGAACGTCTTCTGATCTATAGATAACGGCATCGCCCATATCTTCCGAATCAAACCAGTATGTGAAGAGTTTTTTATTTATAATTTGGATACCCGCATTTTCACCGTTCTTTTGTATATAGGAAAGAGTATCTGCATCTTCATCTATAATTGTAGTGTCTTGACCAAATAATCTCCAGAATGGATTACCGGGCCTGGTTACATTAGTAAATTCACTGAAGTGGGAATATATGATGGAAACGAAATCATTTGTCTCGCTAAACAATTTTGCTTTAGCGAGAGTGGTGTCAATAATAGATAAATCAGGCGCAATGATGGGATGGTCGTTATTGGGAGCATACCAAATCCAGTCGTCGTCCCATTCGTTAATAATTGAAAGGGATTTGCGATATTCGGTCTGGTTGGCACTGTTGGGTTGTAGAATGATAGCTTCTGGAAAAAGTGACCTGGCGTACTCTTCAAACTCGGCTATTCGACTAGTGTCAGCAAGCTTGAAGCGAATTAAGACGTGTGACCAAGGGTAGTTGGCATAGCTGGCAAGTGTGTACTTAGCTATATCAATTTTACTTGGCATGGCGTATGAAGGAACGGTTTGACGTATCCATTTGTCACCATCAATAAAAGTCTTATTGAATGGTACATCGGTAATAAAACTGTCAAAGTACAGAATCATAGCTTAGGGTAGTTTGTTTCAAAGTACGCAAGTTCTTCCGGTGTACCGAGCACCCAGTTGTCTTTTACGTTATAAATCTTTATCTTTTTACCAGACTTTAGTAGTTCGTTGTAACATGGTGCAACGTAGTACTCGCCCTTTGATTTGTCGTTTCTCTCTACCATGTTTTCAACCGCGCAAACGAAATCACTGCCACGTCTAAAGTAATACAATCCAGACGACGCATGGTTTGAGATAGCTTCTTTTTCTTTAGTCATATCAACATATCCAAATTCATCAAGACGGGCATAACTGTATCTGGGGTCTGTGGCATCAAAGCAAGCCAATATACCATCTGGTCTATCGCGCTCAATCATCTCAAGCATCTGTTCATTGCCTGTGGTATAGGTATCGCAGTTATAAATAATAAGTTGATTGTAGTTGTTGATTAGTGATGAGGCGGCAAGACATCCCGTCGCCTGGCCTCTAAGTGGTGGCTGTTCAATAGCTACCTCAATGTTCTCGCCAAATAATGTCCGCAATTTTGCAGACATTTGGTAGGTCGCTTCGTGCTCAGCTGAGATGACAAATATAAGTTGAACGTTTGGTTTACCGATTAAGAAATCAAACGACGCTACTGCCCACTCAATGAGTGCTTTGCCACGACTAGTGATGAGTGGTTTGGGGTCGGTAAAACCCGCTTTAGCGAAACGTGAACCAGCCCCGCCCATCGGAATAAGAATATTAATTTTTGTGTCGTCAAAGTCATTGGGTTGTAAATTATCCCAGCCAGTGAATGTGTGGGCCAGATCATCGAGATAGACATCAGCGTAAGGCTTTCCAAAGTAAATTTCGTCATATGGAATTTCTTGCAGAGTCAACCAGTCGAGGGTCGTTTTGCCAACTTTTGCGATAACCTGTCCTTGATTACCACCGCAGGTTTTCATGTGTCGTGCGGTTTGCAGGATGATTGTATGTCCAGCGGCTTTGAGGTCTCGGATTTTCTCAGCTGCACCGGGGTTCATCCGGACATTCGCATAAGTCTGACCTTCTTTTTTGAGTTCAGTAATGGTTCCGTCTATATCTATAATTATTCTCATATATCGATTGAATTGAGTAGGGTAATACCAGTAATGAACATTGCTTTCTGTCGTAAAGGTGCGTCGCTGTGAAGGGGAATCATAGAGATGAATAAAAGCGCTTCAATTGCCTTTATGACCTGTGGGTCATAACCAGCACCCACAAGTGCGGTATCAAAATACGTGGCGATATTCTCGTGCTCAACTTCATGGAAAGTGTTGTAAATAAAACCAGCTTCAGTTTCTTTGACTTCGAAGAGGTCGCTCACAATAAAATCGTAGCGTCCAGAAAAACTATGTCGGAGCTTCGCAATATCGTAATGATGATCACCATAGATAGATGGTTCACCAAAGCTTCCGCGTGGGTCAATAAACTTAAAAATCCGACTATGAGGATCAAAGAGAATATTTGCTGGGTGTAGGTCGCCGTGGAGGAATGTCATCGCGGAGTTTTGATAAAGGTACTGTACAAGAGAAGACAGCTTTTGGGCGTAGGTGGGCCATCCTTGGTAGACCTGACCATTGATGGTGATAGTTTGAGACTCGAAGCGTTCCTTCCAGGCCGGGTCTGCCGTTAGAGTTTCAATTCTTTTAAGTGTTTTGATGCGGTATATATCGTCATAGAAGGCGAAAGGTAATTCGGTAGTGTATTTTGTAAACAGAGCCAGAATCTCAAAGAGACGATCAATAATGAGTTGCCAAACTTTGTCATCAAAGTGGTTGAAAATGAAATAGTCAGCCAATGATTGATAACCATAGTACTCGAGTGAGTATGAGGCAGTTTCTTCATTGATAGAATAATCAATCAGACGCGGGGTGAATATCTTAAGTTCATGAGGGATGTTTTTGTACCAATTAATCTCATTCTCCAGCTTAGATTTTTTATGACTTGATTTAGTAATTGAGCCATAGAGGTCATTGTAGGTGACGCTATTAAAGCTACGAATTTTAAGGAAGTCTACCTTGGCGCGATAGTAGTTTTCAATATTGCCACAGTCATACCAGCCTTCAGCTGGGATTAGCTTGAACTGCTTTGGGTAAGCATCCAGCGTATGGTGAAGCTCGTGACGGTCGTGTGTTTGGTCGATTAAAGTAGAGGTAGCCTTTAGTGCGGAATTATCAGTAAAGAAATATA
The DNA here is from genome assembly GCA_964425625.1 of uncultured Candidatus Saccharibacteria bacterium. Lineage (GTDB taxonomy): Bacteria > Patescibacteriota > Minisyncoccia > Phycocordibacterales > UBA918 > OLB19. Next base: position 41,687 of record CAYRMI010000005.1, read on the forward strand.
TACCTGCGAGGGCTTGGCCGGTCCCGGCGTATTCTTTTGGTTTATTTATGTAACACTGGGTCTTTCCATTGTCCTCAATCAGACACCACTGGGAAGCATTTTCAAACTCAGCGCTGGTGACCACAAAATCTTCAGTAAAGTCTAATGGGCCACGGTAGACAGTGTCGCCGAGGTAGATCAGTACCTGATCTAAAGAATCAACCTGATCAAGGGCCTGACTAATAGTATGTCCAAGACCCCGACTTGGGCCGGTATCCCGGATAATATTAATTTTGATTTTTGAGCCGAATTTCTTCGTTACATATTGTTCAGTGTATTGGTCTTCAGGACTGATTGCGATGATGGTGCGTGTAATACCGCGTGCTAGAAGATCCTCGAGAATATAACCGATTACAGGCTTACCATTGATTGGTAACATAGTGTCCGGCAGATTAGTGTGGCGGAGGATTTTATTGGTGGGGCGACCGCCAGCGGGAATTATAGCGGTAATTCGAGAATTGTTCATAGACTTATTTTATACTACGTTTTAGTTTTTCCTAGTGTTAAGAAAATTTCTCGTTCAATAAAAATAAAGGTGAAGATTAAGGCTGTATAAGAAAGCAGTGTTGCATAGGCCGCTCCATAAATACCATAACTGGGAATAAGTAACCAGTTAAGAGTTATATTCACGATTGCACCTAGCGCGGTCAAAAAGAGGATTTTTTTGGCTTTATTTTCAGCAATTAGGTAACTCTGAATTAATGTAACTGAGATTGCTCCAACCAGAGACCAGATATAAATTTGTAAGACGGTACTTGTTTCACTAAATTGTGTCCCAAAAATCAGGGCAACAATAAACGGAGCTAAGATGAAAATTATACTCGAGATGAGACCAGCTAAGCCGACAGAAAAAAGTCCCAGTGTCCAGAAGCGCTTAATGTATTCTTGGTGATTATGTGTGCGGGCATTAATAATGGCTGGAAATAGGGAGGCAATAAATACACCGGGAAAGAATCCTAAAACCTCAGTTAATCTGACGGCAGCGTCATATATACCAACTGACGCAGAATCAATTATGTGCTGAATCATAACCTGATCAATTCGTCCGTAGAGGTACCCAGAGAAGCCGGCAAGTAGTAAGGGCCAGGAGTCTAATAGGAGTGATTTTAGAGTTACGTATGAGTACCTCCAAGTGAGGGGGGTGCTTTTAAAGACGGATACATATATATAGACATTACAAACTAAATTGATGAGTGCCTCAAGAGCAATAATGGCGGCAAAGTATAAAATACCTCGGTCAAAGAAAATAACCAAAATTTTTGCTAGGGGAATGATAACAGAAATTAAAATAGTTACGTATGATGTATATTTTGCTGCTACTCTGGCTTGAAAAAGGAGCGAAAGCACACCAAAAGGCTGTAATATAAAAGTCAGAGCAATAATACCAATAAGCCAACTGAGGATAATATCGTCATTTATATACCAGGCAAAAAAGCACGTAGTTACGAAAGTAAGAGTGCCGAATAAAAGCTTTGCGGTAAAAGCAGTGCCGAGTATCTCTCGTTCTTTTTCAGGGTGGGCGATTAGATCACGATAGAGGATTTGGTCTATCCCTAATGAAGCGAAGATAGAGAATATGGCAACGAAACTTTGGGCGTAGCTGAGCTTCCCATAATTTTCTGGTCCTAGGTATCTAGCTACGATGGCAATAGTAAAAAAAGAAACAACAAAAGATACTACTTTAGCTAAAAATATCCAGCCAGTATTTTTGAAATATTTTTTAAAGCCGGTTTGGTCCCAGTTGCCAATTAATTTTTCATAGAGCCAAGTAGGTAAAAGGGACTTAGAAATAAGATTGAGTCGCCGGTACATGGTTATTAATCATAATACTATATACACAAAGCTTTAGTTGCTGGGCTAAGGGTTGATTTTTTTGTATATTTATGTTATAAAACTGAGGTCGAGATGCATGGTGCACTCACATATACGAGGAGCATTTGATGAAAGATAGTACAAAGCAAGGACTTGTTGCTGGCATCGACAAGTTTTTCCGGGGACACTATACGCCGGAGGGTGAAATACAGAAAGCAGACCTCCTCCTGGGGTTTGGACGAAACAACCTTGGTCTGGTGTCCACTGCCGCTAGCATCTGGAGTCGCCAGACGGTCGGGAACATCCTGTACACCGGCGGTCTTGGGAAGGATTCCGGGCCAGTGCTGAAAGGGCTCAAACTCCCCGAAGCAAGTTATTTGGGATACATGCTGTTCACTCAGTATGGTGTACCCTTAGAACATATCTTTGTGGAAGACAAGGCGACCAACGGTGGTGAAAACTGCCGGAACAGCATCGCACTGATTCGCGAGTTGGGACTGCCGGCGGCGTCAGTGGTTCTTCTGGCTTATCCGGCGAGCCTCTTCCGTTTGTATCGCATGATGGTGACCGTGGGTAGGGAACTCGGATTTGAAGCCGATTATCAACTTCTGGCGATACCTGGTCCGGAGAGTTTCGACAATCCGAAGGATCAGGATGAAATCATTGCCGAGTTCCTTCGTCTGATTGAATGGCCGGCCAAGGGTTGGCTTGATCCTTGCGAGTTGCCATCAGATCTCGTTGAGGCGGCGCTGGCGACAAAAATGAAGTAGGAGTCACTAGTCCATTCCTAGATTCTGTTCCTCCCCCCCCCTGCCACGCGCAAGCCTGGCAGGTTTCTTTTTTATTATTCTGAATTAACTTATTTAAGTTTGAGCTAGATACCACTCATAGGTCCCTTGCCGGCTTATCACGCTGTCTGGCACTTCTATGTCCTGCACGTGGATGAGGACTTTGAACCCTTGCTCGAGGGCACACCCTTTAACTTTCGGTGGGCAGACCTCGGCGAGTTTGTGAATTTAGTTGAGCCGGTCGCGTTTGCACTCACGCAAGCAATCGCCAAGGGTATGCTGTAGGGTATCCTTGATGAGAGATGGGGTCAGTCTAAAAGCCCCAGAAAAGCTCTGCTTTTCTGGGGCTTTTCAATTGAGTGGAAAAATATATGACCGGCCTTGCCGGCAGGCGGGCAGGACTTAAAACTTATTGGGAGTTTTATCTGAGAAAGATGTTATTTTTGACATCGTTTTAATATGCTTGTGGTGATAGCTGCTTCAAATTCCTCTAGTGCCTTTTCGTCTTTTAGATTGGGAAATATGATAGTAATAGAAATGCAACTTACCCCTTTGTCCACTTTTTCTGGTTTGACTGTCTCTATTTAATAATTCACAATGGAAAGGAGGAAATTTCACCTTTCCATTAAACAAATTGATATATGGCCACAGACAACCTTATTGCCAAGTTATACGAATCTCCTAAAACCATTCTGACCGTCAAGGATATTGCTTTAATTTGGGAGGAGACCAACACGGTAAATTTGCTTTCGAAGATTAAATATTACGTCAAACAAGGGTCGTTAATACGTCTGACTCGTGGTGTTTTTGCTAAGGATAAAAATTATAATCCTAAAGAATTAGCCACTAGTTTATATACGCCATCATACATTAGTTTTGAAACGGTCCTGCGCGAGGCGGGAGTTATTTTTCAGCACCAGGACTCGATTTTTGTAGCTGGTCCTTATGCCATTACCAAAAAAGTTGGAACTAAGACAATTACTTTTAGAAAGCTTAAATACAGTGTACTTTACAATGCACTTGGTATTAAGGTTGAAAATAATTACAGCATAGCCACACCAGAAAGAGCCTTTCTCGATACCCTCTATTTGTCCCCAAAATTTTACTTTGATAATCTACGATCAATAAACTGGGAGCTTTGTCTTGAGTTGGTAAAGATTTACAATAACAAGCAATTAATCAAGCGACTAAAAAAATATCAGATTAAATCTTTAGAAAAATATGCTCAATAAAGAAAAACACCAGCTGATTATGGGGCAGATTCTCCGGGATATCTACTCGGATACTTCTATCTCATCCCTCATGGGATTTAAGGGTGGTACCTGCGCCTACTTCTTCTACGGTTTAACTCGATTCTCTGTCGACTTAGACTTTGACCTTTTTTCGACAGATGAATTCACGCAGAAATTAGTATACGAGAAAATCCAAAGTATGTTAGGGAAATATGGAGAGGTTAAAGATAATTATATAAAGCGAAATACTATTTTCTTTCTGCTCTCCTATGGTAATGCTGATCACAACGTGAAAATCGAAGTGAATGTAAGAATTCTAATAGCAGATATTAAAGGGCACTATGAGATGAGGGAATACCTAGGAATTTCTATGCTGGCTGGTAAAAAAGATTATCTTTTTGCTAGTAAGCTCGCAGCTTTGACCACCAGAAGTGAAACAGCCATGCGTGATATTTATGATATTTGGTTTTTTGGTACAAATCATTGGGATATAAATACCGAAGTAATTCAGGTTAGAACTGGTAAAACCATTAAAGAATACCTGAATGACTGCATTCTAGTGGTGGAAAAGGTTAAAGACAATGAAATCTTGCGCGGGCTAGCTGAGTTGTTGCCCGGTGAAAAAGAAAAAGTATGGGTTAAAGAATACTTACGGAAAGAGGTTATCTTCCTGCTCAAAAATTATCAATCAGTATTAAAATAAAACATCCGTCACGTTATCCCCGTTGCAAGCTAATGGGCATTATGGGCGGTGGGGGAGAGTTTGGGAATTTATAGTTGGCTTTTGTACCACTCATAGGTCCTTGCGATACCTTCCTTAAGTCCGATTTGGTGATGGAAGCCAAGCGCGTGGAGTCTTGAGATATCGAGGAGTTTGCGGGGAGTGCCGTCCGGCTTTGTGGTGTCCCACTCTATCGTGCCAGGGTAGCCGACTACTTCTTTGATGGTCTCTGCTAGTTCTTTGATGGTGCAGTCTTCTCCAGTGCCGATGTTTACTATCTCGGCTTCATTATATGTATTCATGAGATGAAGGCAGGCTCCGGCTAAGTCATCGACATGGAGAAATTCGCGCATCGGGGAGCCAGAGCCCCAGAGGGTGACGTTCGGAGCCTGCGATAGTTTGGCTTCATGAAAACGGCGGATGAGCGCCGGTAGGACGTGCGAGGTCTCTAGGTCGAAGTTGTCATTTTCGCCGTAAAGATTGGTCGGCATGACACTGATGAAATTGCTACCGTATTGGCGACGATAACTTTGACACATAATGATGCCAGCAATCTTGGCTATAGCGTAGGCGTCGTTGGTGGGCTCTAAGGGGCCGGTCAGTAGGTATTCTTCTTTGATGGGTTGGGGAGCGAGCTTGGGGTAGATGCAGGAGCTACCGAGGAAGAGGAGTTTTTCTACGCCACTATGGTGAGCGGCATCGATCATGTTGCTTTGTACCAGGAGATTTTCGCGGATGAAGTCAGCGGGGTAGGTCTGGTTGGCCATGATGCCGCCCACCTTGGCCGCTGCCAGGAAAACGTAATCGGGTTTTTCGGTCGCAAAAAATTCTTGCACGGCCTTGGTATCGAGTAGGTCTAGCTCGGCCCTCGTGCGGGTGACTAAGTTGGTGTGGCCGGCTTCTTTGAGCGCTCGGAAAATCGCTGAGCCGACCAAGCCACGGTGTCCGGCTACATATATTTTTGCTGTTTTTTCCATAGGTTTTAAAACTATAACAAACTGTTACGGTTGTTGCATTAGCTTAGCTAGGCTAGCTACTTGGTACTGGCCGGAATAGTACAGTGGGGGAGGGTGTTGTTGGGGGTGATGGTGTGCGTGGTAGCTTCAGGGTAGAGTTTGCGGAAGGTAGTGAAAGTGGCATCCGGCTTGCCGTACTTTACCTCATAAGCATCAATTATATGGCCGTGGGTGCGCACAAAATCTATTTCTAGTTTAGTCGAAGTACGCCAGAAATAGGTCCTAGGAGGAAGTGATTCTAGTGTGTCAATTTTAAGAAATTCGGTATAGATGAGGGACTCAAAGTTTTTTCCCAGTGCGCTATGGTTGTTGCTCTCGGGAATGGCGGTCAGGGCGTTCATAACGCCATTATCAAGGAAGTAGATTTTGTAGGCTTTCTTTAATTCCTTGGTGTAATTTCTGGCAAACGAATATACGCGTTTGATTACAAACGCTTGTTCAAGTAGACGAATATAGTTCTCTACGGTCGCTGGCGAAACTCCAATGGCTTTGGCTAGGCTACTGGTATTGACCGTGCTTCCGACTCTGGTGGCAAGATGGGTCACTAGGTCTTCAAAGTTTTTGGGGTTACGTAGTGCCTCAAAAGTGAATACGTCCTTGTAGAGATAGTTGGTGGCAATTCTTTTGATTTCAGCTTCTTTTTCTTCTGGTGTACTCACCGCCACCACTGCCGGATAAGTACCAAAGCGAAGAAGATTGGTAAATAATTCTGGGGTAAGAGTAAGAGTGTCAGAAATTTCAGCCAGAGAGAGCGGGTAGAGCATAAACTCATCGGCTCGCCCAGTGAGAGGTTCTCTAATTTCGTTAGCCAAGTCAAAAGAGCTGGAGCCGGTGGCGATAATTTTAATTTCCGGGTAGGTATCATGAAAGAGTTTAAGTATCTTGCCGATGTTGGAGATGGTTTGAGCTTCATCGAAAGCGACGAGGGTTCGTTCTCCGATGAGGTTTTTTAGGGGCTTGGTATCTCCCAGTTTGAAGGCTCGGCGCACATCATTTTGCTCACAGTTAAAATATGCATCAGTGTGTCCGAGGTCCTTTAGCAGGGTTTTGACGAGAGTAGTTTTACCAGCTTGGCGGGGGCCAAGAATTACAATCAAACCTTGATGGTTGATCCGTTTTAGAATTTGCTCCGCTATTCTACGTTTAAAAATAAGCATATAATTGCATTTCTGATAATTTGTAAGTATATATAGTAAATTATCACAAAATCTGACAATTTGCAAGGTAAAAGGGGTAGTCTAGCTGACTTTTTCAGCTATTTAGGCTAATTTTAAAATTTTGCACCGCTGATACAAAGCTCTATTTAAGGTTATAATCTTGTTTCTGATAATTTGTAAGTATACATAGTAAATTGTCATTAATTAGCAGGTTTTAGTTTTTTCAGCCTTATTCAAATTAACGGTTATGATACAGGGTCGCTTTTATCGCAGTGGTGAGTTTTATTTTGGGTGTTTGATGATGGAAATAATAATATAGTGAGGCTCGACGACGTGAAAGTAGAAGCGGTAACCTCTGTCTATCCTGCCTTGCCATAGATTTTCAAAACTTTGGTACTTTTTTACTTTAAGTGAGGGGTGTCTAAAGTCTTCTAGTAAATAACCAAACTGTTTATCAGCTTTCTTTTTTAGAGAGTAGGGAAGTAAGCGGTATTGCTTGATGGCTCCTTCCGTAAATTTAATTCTCATACTTATCTAGTTTGGTATGAAATTCTTTAATTGTGCCAAACTCAATAAATTTACCTTTCTTTATATCCTGCAACCCCTCTGTGATGGCTTTGGCCAATTCTATATCAATTGATGATGTTTGGGGCTCGAGGATGATTTTCCGACCGGATCGCTCTACACTAAGTATCTGACCCTCTTCTAAGGAAAGGGCATCACGCAGTTTTTTGGGTAAAGTTAGTAGGCCACGCTGTTGTAGTTTAATAGTATTCATAAATTCAGTATATATGAATTTCAGTATTTCTACAAATTTATAACAATTGAGTTCGCTCGCTCACTAAAAGCTTGATTTTTGGTTGGGGATGTATTCTAATAGCGGAGTTCTTTCACGTTATCTTTCACTTCAACCAAGAGGGGAAACAAATGTCCGATAAAGTTAGACAGGCAACCGTCGAGCAATTGATGGCGGAGGCCATGGCGACGGCCCAATCCATCATCTGGTCAGACTACCTGCGCCAAGCGATGCTCAAGGTCAAAACCAAGTTGCTGGCTGATGAGCTGGTACCGCGAGCTGTCTGGAGTTATCTCAAAGAGAGGGGGGTCAAACAGTTTGATTACTACTTCAAGCACAACTTGGAAGACTTGTCAGACAAGGAAGCCTGGGGAAATAGTTTTCCGCCGGCCTTGCTGGAGTACAACCAGCTTCGTAACAACTCACAAGAAGAACTGCGTTTGGTGAGAGTGCCAGTGGCCGAGATTGGTTTTTACGAAGTCATGGCTCGCTTCTCGCATGAGCGCTACCAACGACCCAAACTAGAGGTGACTGAGCTCTTGCTGTATCACCACTTGTGTGGGCATCTGCGAGTCCTGCGCGAGCACTGCGAGCGTTATGACTTTATGGATGAGGTCGAGGCGTTGTCGGCACTCAGTCAGTGTTTGGTGACGTATGTCGAGTGTCGAGAGAGGTATCGTCGCCAAGCTACTAGCCGCCGCTTGGATGCTGATGAATCCATTTGGTTAAACTGGCGGGGGTTGATGGACAAGCTGGAGAAGAAGAAGTAGATGGAGTCGGGGGGCCGGTAGCGCTTGCGCTACCGGCCTCTATTTTTTTGCCAGTTGAAATTAAACCTGGTGATAAAACGGCCGGTCCCCCTTTGGGGGACCGGCCGTTTTATCACCAGATCCAGGGCAAGTTGAATCTAAAAGTAAAAATGACCGTGGTTTTTTTGCATCAGCTCATAGTCGGCCTTAGTCATGAGCTTGGCGAGGTCGGCAAATTTTATCTTAGCTTCCCAGCCGAGTTTGGCTTTGGCTGTGGCGGGGTTACCAAGGAGTAAGTCGACTTCGGTGGGGCGGAAATATTGCGGGTTGATTTTGATAATTGTCTTACCGGTTGCTTGGTCAATCCCAACTTCATCTACACCTTGGCCTTGCCACTCTAGTTTGATACTGAGCTCCTCGCAAGCGGCTTCGATAAATTCGCGCACACTATGAGTCTCACCGGTGGCGATGACAAAGTCTTCTGGAGTGTCTTGTTGGAGCATGAGCCACATTGCCTCGACGTATTCTTTGGCGTAGCCCCAGTCGCGCTTAGCGTCGAGGTTGCCGAGCTCCAGATGGTTTTGTAGGCCTAGTTTAATTTTGGATAGACCGATGGTGATTTTGCGGGTGACGAAGTTGTAGCCACGTCGTTCACTTTCGTGATTGAAGAGTATGCCATTACAAGCAAACATATCGTAAGCCTCGCGATAGTTTTTGATAATCCAAAAACTGTAGAGCTTGGCTACACCATAGGGGCTACGAGGATAGAAGGGGGTAGTCTCGCTTTGCGGTGTTTCTTGTACTAAGCCGTAGAGTTCGGAAGTGGAGGCTTGGTAGAATTTTGTCTTATGACCGAGGCCTTGTTTGCGAATGGCTTCGAGGATAGTCAGGGTACCGAGGGCATCAGTCTGCGCGGTTAGTTCTGGTAGATCAAAAGAAATACGCACGTGACTCTGGGCGGCGAGGTTGTAGACTTCGTCGGGTTCGATTTCACGCAGAAGAGTAGAGATATTGGTAGTATCGGTTAGGTCACCGTGATGCAGAAAGAGGGTTTTATTATGAATCTCGGGATTATTGAAAAGGTGTTCGATGCGAGCGGTGCGGATAGAGCTAGAAGGGCGCACGATGCCGTGTACCTCGTAACCCTTCTCTAGGAGTAATTCGGCTAAGTATGATCCGTCTTGACCGGTGATGCCGGTGATTAAGGCTTTTTTCATAGATGATTATTCTAACAGATGAAAAGGGAAATAGGTTACGGGGTGTCCACGAAAAAGCGAAGCTTTTTCTTGGGCGCTGTTTTTGATTGGTCAATAAGTGAGATTGATAAGTACTTTGTTAAGTATATAATTTACAGATTATGGATACTATCATTAGAATAAAGTTGGATAAGGCGATTAAAGAAGAGGCTGAAGATATGGGTCTAAACTTGACTGTGCTAATTAACGACTATTTTAAGCAGTTGGTTGCTGCTAGAAAGGAGGTGCCTTATGTTCCAGAACAAATGACGCCAAAGTTGGAGAAGAGTTTAAGGCGAGTGAAAAAAGAGATGGATGAGTCTAAAGATAGGAAGGCATTTACCAACGCTGGTGATTTTTCGGCTGATTTAAAAAAGTAGGAGTTTTTTTTAAATTTTGCATACTTGGGGTAACCGAGAAGGTTTTTACTTGGTTGTAATTGGGATGAAAGAAAAAAATATGCCAGCAAAGAAGATTGTCATTTCGGGTGGGTTTGATCCGATACATCCCGGGCACATCGCGATGATTGAGTCGGCCAGAGAGTATGGTGAGGTGCATGTGGTGGTAAATAGCGATGAGTGGTTGATTCGCAAGAAAGGCTTTTTCTTTCAGCCCTGGACCGATCGCAAAAAAATAATTGAAGCTTACACTCCACATGTGCATGTGGTTGATGATAGTGATGGGACGGTCTGTGAAGCTTTGCGCCGGATCAAGCCGGATTATTTTGGTAACGGGGGAGACCGGACCAACAAAAATACCCCCGAGCTCGATGTCTGCCGAGAGCTTGGGATTGAGCCGGTGTTTGAGCTCGGGGGTGGGAAGTATAGTTCGAGCTCAGCTATCAATGGTCGCCAGCGGGTGAAGACTAGATGGGGGATGTACGATGTGCTGTTGGACATGCCTCTACTGAAAGTTAAACTCCTTACCATTGAAGCGGGTAAAAAGCTGTCTTTGCAACGTCATAATGACCGTAGTGAATTTTTCTTTATGCCGAGCGGGGAAGTGCGGGTAAATTTGCCTGGGGTTTGGCATGCCCCCAAGGCGCCGGAAGATGAAGACCTGGTGATATTGGAAGTCCAGCTTGGACTAGCGGAAGAGCATGATATAGAGCGGATTAGTGAAGAGGATGAAGCGCATGAGGTAGAGGTAAAAAAGAAGATAAAGTTAAATCACTAGTAGGGAAAAAGCAGGGCGGGGCCTTTGGCCCCGCCCTGCTTTTTTTAGCCCTTGACTCCTTGGCTTAATAATATAGGCTAATTACCTGTTCTTGTTTTATGAGGAGATAGATCATGTTGGGTACAGCAGTGTCAGTCGAAAGTTTGGTCGGGAAGTATGTTTGCCTTGATGAAGGAGCTTCACAGTGCCAACGCTACGGCGTGGTCTGTCAGGTGTCGGAGGGCGACCCTTCTGCGGTTTGGGTCATGTACTTCAAGAGTCGTCGCTTTCGTCCGGTACCGATCTCGTGTTGTCGGGAAGTCCCTGCCCATGCTATACGTGAAGGATTGGTGGGGAATGAAGTGCAAGTGCCAGGTTTTGGTCGAGGTACCGTCATCGGCGAATATGTCAATGATGGCAGTGAGCTCATCTTGCGTGTACAAGCCAAAGACAAACCAATCTTCACGACGATTGAGTTTTGGCAGGTACGGGTGCTCGTGCCCTGAAGTAGGGTGGTAAGGAAAAAGGGGCAAGTGGCGCGAAGCGCAACTTGCCCCATGTTGATTTGGGAAAATGAAAAAGCGTCGGGGTTGCTTTTGTCCCTGTGGGACATAGTCTCTTGTCTGGTCAAGGGGTAGTGACCAGAGCCAGGGTACTGGGGGCGATGGCCGGCGATGCCTTTGGCATCGCCGGCCACTCTCCTGGCACTTCACTAAACCAAATGTCCCACCAGGCTGGCAGTTCTTGGAATTTGTTGGGCCGGCCATCGCACCAGACAAACAGAGCGTGACTTGCTCCTTTGAGCCAGCTCACGGTGTAATGTTTTTGGTGATTGTCAGTACAAGGTCGACTGAAGGTCTGGACCTCTCTGGTGAGAGGGTACGAACGATCGATGGTGAACTTCAGCGGCCCTACCTGTCGGGTGAAGTAGCCAGGGGATACTTCCTGCCAGACAAAGTCAATCTGGCCGAGAATGACCAGAATAAGAATGGTCAAAGAAGCCACTATTTGGGCGGGGACTTTGATATTTTTCACATCATCTCCTTGGTGGTTGAAGGGTAATTGAAAGGGGAACTGACTTTTTATATTATGCCACATTTAAACGTAAAAGTATATAGTAAATAATTTGTATGAGAGTTTTAAGCACTCGTCTAGAGTATCCGGTCGGCCATGCGATGTGGTATATTTTTAGCCATATGAAAGATTTTTTAAAAGTGGTGGTCTACGGTGGTTTGTTTGCGGTGCCGTTTTTGACGATGTTTGTGGTCAATGATTATTTCTTCCCATTTATTACTGGTAAAAATTTTGCCTTTCGCATAATTGTCGAGGTGGTGTTGGTCGCCTGGGCTTTGTTGATGCTGATTGAGGCAAAATACCGACCGCAGTTTTCTTGGTTGCTCTTGAGCCTGGGTTCATTTTTGGGTGTGATGTTTTTGGCTAACCTATTTGGTGAGCATCCCCAGACCAGTTTTTGGAGTAACTTTGAAAGAATGGATGGCTACGTCACTCTCGTTCATGTTTTTGCTTACACCCTAGTGCTCGGTAGCGTGCTCAAAACTAAAGAGCAATGGGGGGCATTTTTGCACACTACGCTCGGGGTGGCCTTTTTGGTGGCGATGTATGGTTTGGCGCAATACTCTGGTTCAATTGAAGGTTACACTGGTCGTATCGAGAGCTTTCTGGGTAACTCCGCCTATTTTGCTATCTATATGTACTTCCATATATTTATTGCTTTTTGGCTGTTTGTGGAAAATCGCTCAACCCTGCTTCGAGCTGGCCATGCTCTTTTGATTGTCTTGTTTGTTTTCTCATTATTAGAGTCTGGTACGCGTGGTACGGTACTCGGTCTCATGTCGGGGGCGACAGTGATGGTGGCTTATATCGCTATCTTTGGCGCCAAGTATCCAGAATTTCGTCGCTACGCGGGGGGATCCTTTGCTGTGCTCTTGGTGGTAGCTGGTTCATTTTATCTAGCGCGTGATTCAGACCTTATCCAAAGCAGTCCCAACCTCGCCCGAGTGGCCAATATCGACCTCAAGAGTGACTTGGTAGTACGCGGTACGATTTGGGGTATGGCGCTAGAAGGAGTAAAAGAAAGACCAATCCTCGGTTGGGGCCAAGGTAACTTCAACTACATCTTCAATGAGCAGTATGATCCTTTTCTCTATGGGCAAGAGCAATGGTTTGATCGGGTCCATAATATCTTCCTGGATTGGTTGGTGGCGGGTGGAGTTTTGGGCTTGCTCGCTTACTTTAGTATCTTCGCTGCCTGTCTCTATTACTTAGTGGTAGTGCCTTGGCAGAGAAAAGAGGATAAAACCTTTACGGTGCTAGAGCGGGGAGTACTTTTGGGTATTTTAGTGGGCTATCTAACACACAACTTGGTGGTGTTTGACAACCTGATCAGCTACATTTTCTTTGCGGTTATTTTGGGGCTCATCCAGAGTAGAGTCGGGACTCCGTTTAAGTTTTTTGAGAAACTTAAAGTAGATCAAAATATCTTCAACCAATTTTTGGTACCAGTGGGGGCGGTGGCAATCGTAGCGTTAGTTTACACCTTACATATACCTGGTATGCAGGCAGCTGAGGATATAATCAGTGCCTATCGTACGACAGATCCAGCGGGTAAGTTGGCGATGTTTGAAAAGGCTCTAGATAATAATTCCTTTGCCCACCAGGAGATAACCGAGCAAATCTCCCAGCAAGCGATGGGAATGATGCAAGATAAAGAAGTACCAGAAGAAGTCAGACAAAAGTTTATTGCTAGGGCTGAGCAAGAGCTCAATAAACTAATAGAGGAAAAGCCTGGTGATGCGAGAGTGCATGTTTTTGCCAGTACTTTCTATCGATCGATTGGTGACTTGGAAGCGGCCGAGCGACAGATAACGCGTGCACAAGAGCTCTCACCGCGCAAACCATCGATTGTGATGCAAAGAGCAATCATTAAATATAGTCAAGGAAATACCGAGGCGGCTCGTGATCTGTTTAAGGAAGCCTTCGAACTGGATGAACGTAATGATGAGGCGCGTACATTTTATGCGGCTACGTTATTCCTGACTAAGGACGCGCCAGCAGCTAAGGCTTTGGCGACCGATGAACGCATTTACAAACTCTTTACGCAAAATGACTTCTTGATCTCGGCGGTAAATACCGCTGGTGAGATGACTTTTCTCAAAGATCTCTATGAGGTACGTGTAACCGAAAATCCAACTGTAGTGCAGAACTGGGCATCATTATCGTTTATCTACCTCCAGGCTGGTGATAAGGAGTCATCAATAAAGACCTTAGAGCGGGCGAGTGAAGCGGTGCCAACTTTCAAGACCACGGCCCAATGTTTTATCAAGAATATAGAAGTAGGTAAGGATCCACAAGACGGTTGTAAATAATTTCTCTGGGTATGGCCCTCACTATTTTGGAGAACGTACCACTCTCGGCGCACACCACCTTTAAAACGGGTGGTGTGGCGCGTTTTGTGGTGGTGGTAGAGACAGTAGAGGAGGTGGGTGAGGCAGTGCGTTTTGCGGAGCAAAACGCACTGCCTCACTTAATCTTAGGTGGTGGTTCCAACTTACTCGTGTCTGACACCGGTTACGCTGGAGTGGTGATAAAAATTGCCATCAAGGGACGTACCTATGAAGACTTAGGAGAAGGTAAGGTACGACTGGTTGTGGGAGCTGGTGAGGTGCTAGATGAGGTAATAGCAGACACGGTCTTGGAAGGTTACTGGGGGTTAGAAAATCTTTCGGCTATCCCGGGCTTGGTGGGAGCGACGCCAGTGCAAAATGTGGGAGCTTATGGCGCAGAAGTGAAACATGTGATTGAAGCCGTGGAGGTGTACTCTGTCACCGATAAAAAAATAAAAATATTTACGAATGATGAATGTAGTTTTGGTTATCGTGATTCAATTTTTAAAACAGAAATGGGAAAAAATTTCATCATCACTGCTGTACATTTTTTGCTCACTACAAATGCACAACCAAATATTTCTTATCGTGACCTCGCACTTTATTTTTCTGCTAAAGAAATATCACAAAAAAATATTCGTGAAGCAGTAGGCAAAATTCGCGCTGAGAAATTTCCTGACTGGAAAGTCGTCGGTACAGCTGGATCATTTTTCAAAAATCCGCTGGTGACAAAAGCGGAAGGAGAGCGATTGCAAGCTTTGTATCCGGAGCTACCGATGTATGAAGCCGGTCCCGACACAGTAAAGCTTTCGCTTGGCTATATCCTCGATAAAGTGTGTAATCTCAAGGGTTTTCGACAGGGAAAGGTGGGTCTTTATGATAAGCAAGCTTTGGTTTTGGTGCAATACGGTGGAGCCAGTACAACTGAAGTTTTGGCGTTTGTAGAAATTATAAAAGCCAAAGTTGCGCAAGCAACGAAAATAAAAATTGAAATGGAAGTATGCTTGGTAGCTGATTAGAGAATTTTATTTTGCATTAAGGTGATGAAAAATTTTTTATAAAAAATTTTTCATCAGCGAAAAAATCTTGAAAAATATTTTTTTGAAAAATAAAAAATATTTTTCAAGATTTTTTTATCCACAACTTTTTTTTACAAAAGTGATTGTGTTAATTTTTTTTACACGTGATAATAGTAGTAAGCAAACATCTTCTCTCACTGAACAGTTCTTTGAAAATGAGAAGGTCTTGCGGTCGAACTTTATTCACTAAAAACTCTCATCACAACATGCCAGTAGCAAAAAAGAAGGCAGTCAAGAAAGTTGCCAAGAAGACCGCAAAGAAGGCTGTCAAGAAGGTAGCAAAGAAGGCTGTCAAGAAGGTAGCCAAGAAGGCTACTAAGAAGTCAAAAAAGTAGTCTCAGTAAATGGTGTCTACCATTTACCGATAAAGCTGATAGCATAATCGCCCTCCACCGGCGATTTTGCTTTTTGTATTTATACATAAGTCCGTATATACTAGGCCCACTATGACATTTCTAGATAAATTTTTTGGCCCAACTTACGAAAAAGAATTGAAAGCTATTAAGCCGTTAATAGCAAAAATCAACGAACAAGAAGAGGTTTTTTCGGCTCTTTCGGCGGAAGATATTATAGCCAAAGTAACGGCGCTAAGAGCTGAGGTAGTAAGTGGTAAGTCACTCGATGAGGTTTTGGTGGAGATGTTTGCTCTCACTCGTGAAGCAGCCAAACGCACCCTTGGGCTAAGGCATTATGATGTACAACTAATCGGTGGCGTTATCTTGCATCGAGGCAAGATTACAGAAATGCGTACGGGAGAAGGTAAGACATTAGTGGGAACCCTACCCGCTTCACTCAATGCTCTCACTGGCAAGGGTGTGCATGTGGTGACAGTCAACGACTATCTCTCGCGTCGTGATGCGGTGTGGATGGGACAAATTTATTCAGCCCTTGGACTTTCGGTTGGAGTGGTCAATCATGACGCTTCATTTTTATATGATCCAAATCATGCCGAGGCCGATACTGTGCGCGATGAGGTTGGTTCCTACAAGGTCGTCTACGACTTTTTGCGTCCTTGTACTAGACAAGAAGCCTATGCCGCCGATATTACTTATGGTACCAACAGTGAGTTTGGTTTTGACTATCTGCGCGACAATATTGAATACAACAAAGAAAATTTACGACAACGCACCTATGCTTACGCCATTGTTGACGAAATCGATTCGATTCTAATCGATGAAGCGCGTACTCCACTGATTATCTCCGCTCCGTCTAACGATTCGGAAGACCTTTATGGTCAGTTTGCTGAAATAGCTCGCCAACTAAAGCCTGAGGAGCACTATACGATGGATGAAAAACTAAAGAGTATTGCTCTAACCAACGCCGGTATTGAAACCGCGGAAAAGATTTTGGGTGTAGAAAACATTTATACCGATAAGGGGATCAAGTATGTACACCACCTAGAGACCGCTGTACGGGCCAAGGCGCTGTTTACGTGCGATAAGGAGTACGTAGTGCGTGATGGCGAAGTTGTCATCGTAGATGAGTTTACTGGTCGTTTACAGCCGGGTCGCCGTTGGTCTGAAGGTTTGCACCAAGCGGTCGAGGCTAAAGAAGGGGTAGCTATCCAGCGCGAAAGTAAAACCTTTGCTTCAATTACCTACCAAAACTACTTCCGCATGTACGATAAGCTTTCGGGTATGACCGGTACGGCTCTTACCAGCCAGGAAGAATTTTTTACCGTCTACAACCTCGAAGTTATTCCAATTCCGACCAACCGACCGATTGCCCGTCTTGATCATACTGACCTTATCTACCAAAACGAAAAGGGTAAATTTGCCGCGATTATTGCCAAAGTCAAAGCGGTGCATGAAAAAGGCCAGCCAATTTTGATTGGTACAGCTTCAATTGAAAGCAACGAAAGGCTATCGATTGCGCTGACCTCCTCTGGCGTACCACACACGATGCTCAACGCCAAAAACCATGAGCGGGAAGGGGAAATTATTGCTGCCGCTGGACGGATTGGGGCAGTGACTTTAGCCACCAACATGGCCGGTCGCGGGGTTGATATTAAGCTCGGCGGACCAGAAGCCACCCCGGAGATGGTAGATAAAGTGAGAGAGCTCGGAGGTTTGTTTGTGCTTGGTACCGAGCGCCACGAGGCGCGTCGGATCGACAATCAGCTTCGTGGTCGTGCTGGTCGCCAGGGTGATCCGGGCGAGACACAGTTTTATGTGTCGATGGATGACTCACTGATGCGTGTCTTTGGTGGTGATAGGGTAAAGGGCTTGATGGGTACTTTCAAGATTCCCGAAGACCAGCCGATTGAGATGAAGATGCTCTCCAATACTCTAGAAGGGGCCCAGACGAGAATAGAAGGCTTCCATTTTGACTCACGTAAGCAAATTCTCGCCTATGACGATATTCTCAACTTACAACGAAAAATCGTCTATGCCCGTCGACACAAGCTCCTTATTGAAGATCGAGATGAAGGGGCTCTCATGATGGCCGAGGTAGAGGCCGTCGCCCCTGATGGTGGAGCAGCTTTCTCGGCTAAGCGAGCCGAACTAGGCGAGGAGGTGTTTTACAATCTCTTCCGACGCTTTGCTTTACAGATGATAGATACACTCTGGGTAGAGCACCTAGAAGTCATGAGCTATACTCGCAACAGTGTAAACCTGCGTGCTTACGGCCAGCGCGATCCACTAATCGAATATCGCAAAGAGGGAACGCGACTCTTTAAGGAGATGCAGGTCGTGGTACTAGATCGTATCAACGATATTATTCCTCGCCTCCAGCCAATCTTGGTAGAAAGAGAAGAGGCGGAAATGAAAAAGGAAGCCGAGGCTGCTCAAGCAGCGGCCGGTGCCGACAAAGCCGAAGCGAAGGCCCAAGGTCCTGCCAAAGCCACCAATACTCCAGGCCGCAATGACCTAGTGACCATCAGCAATGGTACAGACACCAAGACCTTAAAGTACAAAAAAGCCGAGCCTCTACTTTCTACTGGCTACAAAATAATTGCCAACTAAGGTATTCAGGTAGATAATAATCAGGTATGAATCTTTTAGCTAAGTTGTTGTTGACGGCCCTGACGCTTTTGGTAGTAGCTACCTACGTGCCGGGGATTAGTATTGATGGACTATACACAGCCCTCATCGCGGCTGTAATTATTGGTCTACTAAACCTTTTTGTGCGCCCGATTCTGCTTATTCTCACTTTTCCGATCACTGTCCTGACCGTCGGTTTATTTATTTTGGTTATCAATGCCTCCTTGTTTCTATTTGCCGCATCATTTATCGATGGTTTTACCGTCACTGGCTTTTGGCCAGCGCTAGTGGGATCGCTTATCGTTACGATCGTCAGCACCATTGGCAATCGTTACCTCTAGAGAGGAGATATAACTATATATAAAAAGCCAAATCGGCCAGCTAAAAACCGTCTTAAAAGACGTTTTTTAGCTGGCCGATTTGGCTACGTCAAGACTAAGGGGAAGGAGCTCAGTGACTTGGTTAGAGGAGCTTAGGGTAGCTATGCTAAAAGAGCATAGCGCACCAGACCAAGTCTAGGACGAAAACGGATGGGTTTCGCCTGCTTATGCAGTAGACAGACAGCTATGGAGATGAGTACAAAAGTAAAAGTCGTTACCTCCTGCGCCAACTGTCAAACAAAAATGACAATCCAAATTATTGCTACATTCAAATTACTTTACGCGTAATTTTTTAGTCGATAGTCTGTACTTTATCGTCCCTTCATGGTATCACTGTAGCCATGTTTGTTGATTCAATTACCCTACATATAAATGCCGGCGATGGAGGTAACGGAGTTACCCGCTGGCGTCATGAAAAATTTCGACCGATGGCTGGACCAGCCGGAGGTAACGGTGGTCGCGGTGGCGACGTTTTTTTGCGTGCAGTGCGAGATGTAAATCTCCTAGCCAAGTATACCGGCGACAAGCACTTTGAGGCCGAGCGGGGAGAGGATGGTATGGGCGGAAGTAAGTTTGGCAAAAACGGTGAGGACTTGATTATCGACGTACCAGTTGGATCCTTGGTGACCGACGTCGCTCGTGAGCGAAACTACGAACTTCTTCAAGAGGGTGAGCTAGTAAAAATTCTCAAAGGTGGTAGTGGCGGAATTGGTAACGAGCAATTCAAGACAGCAGTCAATCGTTCGCCAGAAGAATCCACCCTGGGCCGTAGAGGTGAAGAAGGGGAGTTTCAGATTGAGCTGTCGCTGGTGGTTGATGTCGGTTTGGTTGGTCAGCCCAACGCCGGCAAATCAACTCTGCTAAATTCTCTCACCAATGCTCACGCCAAAGTTGGTGCCTACCCATTCACCACGCTAGAGCCACACCTAGGCGACCTCTATGGCTACACACTAGCCGATATCCCGGGTCTGATTAGTGGAGCATCAGAAGGTAAGGGGCTCGGACATACCTTTTTGCGACATATTTCACGTACCAAAATGATCCTCCATCTGGTCTCACTGGAGACCGAGGACGCGCTTGAGCGCTATTATACCATTCGAGAGGAGCTGTCTGCCTATGCAAAAGAGCTAGCCGACAAGGAAGAGTGGATTATTTTTACTAAATCTGACCTTGCTAATAAAGACTATATAGAAGCAGTTGTAAAAGAGGTTGACAAAAATGAGAAGCGTGTGTTTGTAATCTCCTCAGAAGCCGGGGAAGGAGTCAAAGAACTACGTGATGCGCTTGTGCGACACCTCAGAGAAACTGTAGAATAAGGCTCCTTGTAGTGCTGTAAATCATCACTATGGGTAAGAAAATTTTAGAGTAGATATATAAGACGGAAATTAGCTAAAAAGGGAAGGGTATTTTTTCCACTTCTAGCTACAAATTTACTCCCAAAAAATTAGTAGCTTATTTTTTATAAATTAATCGGTAGGATAGATATATGAGTAAGACGTACACAGCCACCATTGGACTTGAAGTCCATGCTGAACTAAACACCAAGAGCAAGATGTTTTGCCGTTGCAAAAATGATCCTCACGACGGGGAGCCAAACTCATACATCTGTCCGGTTTGCTTAGCTCATCCTGGCACTCTGCCGGTACCAAACGAAGAGGCGATTGCCATGGTCCTGCTTTTTGGTCAGGCAGTGGGAGCAAAGACGGCCGATTTTTCAGAATTTGATCGAAAGAATTATTTTTACCCGGACATCCCCAAAGCCTACCAAATCAGTCAGTATGCTTTTCCTTTCCTGACTGGCGGTGAACTCAAAGGGGTAGAACTTACCCGAGTTCATCTGGAAGAAGATACTGCCCGTAGTCAGCATGAGCATGATGGGGTGAGTCTAGTAGATTTCAACCGGGCCGGGGTTCCTCTGATGGAGCTTGTGACCGAGCCAGTCATTCATGACGCCAAGACCGCTGGTGAGTTTGCCCGAGAGCTACAGCTACTTTTAAAGACGCTCAAGATTTCAAACGCCCAGATGGAGCGGGGAGAGATGCGCGTGGAAGCCAACATCTCAGTCAGTTTGACCAAGGAGCTCGGTACCAAGGTAGAGGTAAAGAATCTTAACTCCTTCCGCTCAGTAGAGAGTGCTATTGAATACGAGATAAAGCGTCATATCGAGGTGCTAGAACAAGGGGGTACTATTAGCCAAGAAACTCGCGGTTGGGATGAGGTAAGACTAAAGACTTTTGTCCAACGGAGCAAAGAGACCGCCAAGGACTATCGCTACTTCCCAGACCCAGACATACCAAAGCTAAAAGTCAGTGAACATAAGTATTTTAGTGC
Source organism: uncultured Candidatus Saccharibacteria bacterium (assembly GCA_964425625.1). Classification (GTDB taxonomy): domain Bacteria; phylum Patescibacteriota; class Minisyncoccia; order Phycocordibacterales; family UBA918; genus OLB19. The sequence continues at coordinate 62,565 of CAYRMI010000005.1, forward strand.
ATCTCGTCTGTCCGAGATAATGCCTCTACTGCCTCAAGAAATGCGCCAGAAATATGAAGATATCGGATTACCGAACTCCCAGATAGAGGTCATCATTGGACAAGAATTTCTAGCTAAAATGTTTGCTGAACTAGTCCAAAATCCCGACCTAAAAAACGATAATGACCTGCTCAAGTTGGCTGCCAACTACTTGACCTCTGATTTGTTGGCTTTGCTAACTTCGGGTAAGTTACTAGCTTTGTCGTCGACCAACTTTGCTAAGCTCATGGGGATGGTTGGGGCTGGAAAAATTAACTCCCGCATTGCCAAAGACTTGTTGATTGAGTTGTTTGCTAGTGACGAAGATCCAGAACAATTAGCCAAGACTCGTGGGCTACTCCAGTCTTCTGATCCAGAAGCGATTAAGACTTTAGTGGCTGAAGTAATAGCCGAGCACAGTACTGTTGTTGGAGAATATCTAGCTGGCAAGGAGGCTTCGTTGCAGTTTTTGGTTGGGCAAGGTATGAAGAAGAGTCGCGGTACTGCCAACCCAGGTATGCTAGCTGAGCATCTTAGGGCCACTATCTACCAAACGAGATAATCATAGTTATAAACATACCAAAGCAAAGGGCACTCTACAGCGGAGTGTTTTTTGCTATACTCTGAGGTAGGTATGGAGGTAATTTCTATCGATGGCACAGAGTACGTCAGGGCATCTACAATTGCCAAGCGTTTTAAATATACCAGTGATTATGTTGGACAGCTTTGTCGTGGAAGTAAGGTAGAAGCCAAGCTAGTTGGACGCACCTGGTATGTCAATCCGGTTTCTTTGGAGGAGCACAAAAATAATCGCTACGAAAAAATTGCCTCATCTAGTCAAGGCGATAAAATAATGATAAACAAGCCTCAATTGGCAGTATCTCGGCAAAACGTGGAACCGGTATTGCGCAAAGAGACAGTCAAAGGTCTGAGTCATCAGGATAGGACGGCTGGAGAGGCACGCTTTTTGAAGCGTATTGTTTGGCAACCGACTAAGTACGAGGCAGACACTTCCGAGCTTATGCCACCTCTGCGCGCTGTTCGTGAGCCAGCGGAAATTAAAGTCGAGATAGCCGAAGCAACCAAGGTAAAAATAAAAGACACTAGCAAAGCTATCGATCTTGAGACGGAGCCTTTACCGGAAGTTTCTCTTTCTGGTGGTTTAAAAGTCTCATCACTCGATGAAATTTACGACGATAGCCCTGAAAATCTAGCTTTAACTGATATTTTTGGACCAGAAGAAGGAAAGATAAACCATGTTTTAATTAAGAACGAAGAAAAGTCGGTACAAGTAAAGTCAGCCCCTTTCTCTGATGGTAAGAGATTTGTCGATAGGCTGGTGGCAAAAGTAGAACCTAGCGAATTAACCAAGCCAACTAAGCCTGAAACCAAGGATATCGACGAGAAATATACCTACCCCGTAAAGATTAAGGCCTCTAAGTCAGAGCTCTCGCTTCAGGTGCCATCTTTTACGCCGGCGCGAGTAAGAGCAACGTCTCAAAAAGGAATTTCATCGGCCTTCATAGGTGAGGCTTCACGACCGCTACTCAATCAGTTAATAATTTTGCTATTAGTAATCTCTAGTCTGTGTTTTCTGGTGGCTATTTTAGGATTAGAGCGGGTGATAGAGGTCACAGCTTCCGACTACTTTACTTCCTACCGATTCAATTTTTCACTACCGGAAATTTGGGAAAATTTACGCTCATAACCCCCCCCGAGTTATTAACAGTTTAAAACAGATTTTTGACCGATTTACTTTTATAATAAAAGGTAAATCGTATGTCGACAGCAGTAGAAATAAACGGAGTTACTTTGGTCCCAATCAAGGAGGCGGCTTCGTCCGTCTCCTACTCGCGTGACTATGTAGCGCGCCTGGCGCGTGAAGGTAAAATTGTCGCTTCACAAATTGGTCGACAGTGGTTTGTCGACTTAGTCTCACTGCAGAATTTTTCCACTGAAGCCGGTGCCCTAGAAGAGGTACGCAAGAGCGAACTCAGTGCCGAGCGCAAGCGTGAGCTTATGGCCAAAGATTGTTTGAAGGAGCTTGATGTTGTGGTGGCACAAAAAATCCGTCGTCAGCGTTTCGATGCTGTGGCAGTAGCGATGGCTGTTTTGTGTCTAGGTCTATTTGCTGGAGCTGGTGTCTACACCGTTTCGCTTTTTCCTAATTCTAAATTGGCTAGTTTGACTGAGAGCCTATCTAGTGACTCGGCGTCTTTACCCAAAGTGGCGTTGGTAGCTACCCATGATGAAGGAGTCTTGCGTCAAGTGACCAAGCCAGAGGACACCTTACTTTTGACCACAGTGATGGAGCGACCGGTCTTTGTGAGTGAGTCAGAGGTTCGTTCACTAGGTGAAATGGCTGAAGGGATTATGGTCTTGGCGCGTGAGACAAAATTGAAAAATGCGGGCGATGTCGCCAATTTATTTTCCGATGAAGTAGCTGTGACTTTTACCGACGACGTTAGTGGTGTTATCAAATACGATCAAGGCGAGGGGAAAATACTAGAGTATCCATTTGTGGCGGTACCGACGATACATGAACAAGAGAGTGAAGTAACCAAGTCGACCCCATAAAACTGTTATGAACGTTTCGTTAGTAAAACCGCATACCTTCCTCAAACTCCTAGCTCTAAGCCTAGTTTCGCTTAGTGTTTTGGCGTTTGCCCCGGCTTCTGTCTTGGCACAAGCCAATCCGGAGATTAACTACCAAGGTAAACTAACTGACTCGGCTGGAGTGGCGGTGACTGATGGTACGTATAACATGCGCTTTTGGCTCCTCACCACAGATAGCATTGCCACGACAAGTGCGGAATGGGCCGAAGAGCTAACAGGCGCCAATAAGGTACAAGTGACCAATGGTCTCTTCTCCGTGATGCTTGGTTCGACCACACCGCTGACTTCAGTCGATTTCAATCAGACTTTGTACCTCGGCGTGGAGATTGGAGGTACTTCAACTCCCGCTTGGGATGGGGAAATGAGTCCACGCAAAATCCTTGGTACCGTACCAGCGGCTTTTGTGGCAAATTATTCCACTACCGCCGGCTCGGCCAGTAGCTCAGACGATGCCCTTGCGCTGGGGGGCGTTGCTTCCTCATCATTCTTACGTAGTGATGAAGCCGATAGTATGACCGCCACGAGTTCTGGTACTCTTATTTCTTTCATTCAAAATGGTGCCGGCGCCATTGCTCGTTTCTTCAGTGGTGTTACTGAAGTCTTTACGATATTAAGCAACGGCAACGTTGGTGTCGGTACCAGTACTCCAGGGACCAAGTTGGCCGTGGTGGGTGATGCTCGTATCACGGGCACTAGTACATTGGCTACTACTACTATCTCTACTTTGAGTCTCGGTACTGCGCTCTCGGCTGTCAATGGTGGCACTGGACTTGCTTCATATTCAACCGGTGACCTTATCTATGCATCAGGTGCCAACACGCTCGCTAATCGCACTGTCGGCACCACCGGCCAAGTCCTACAGGTAGTGGGTGGGGTACCAACTTGGAGCGCTACTTCAAGTCTTGGCCTACCCTCTACCTTCCTCGGGCTTACTGACACCCCATCTTCCTATACCGCCAACCGTCTCCTCTTCATCAATGGTGCAGGGAACGCTGTAACTGACTCATCTTCACTGGTCTTCACCGGTACCAACTTTGGTATTGGTTCAACCACACCAAGTGCTCGCCTCACTATTCAAGGAGTAGCAGGTACAGCCAACACGCTCACAATCGCATCGAGTACCGGTAGCACCACGCTTGCTATGCTGGCTAATGGTGATCTTGAACTCGGAGGCCAACTTATCTCAGCGGGAATAAATTGGACGGCTCGTGTCGCGGCTGGAGATAACGATAGATGGAACTCCGTCACCTACGGTAACGGTCTCTTTGTGGCTGTAGCTAATGGATTTCTTAACGATATTGATAGGGTGATGTATTCGCAAGATGGTTTTAACTGGTCTACCTCATCTGTCTTAGGAGATAACGATGGCTGGAGCTCCGTCACCTACGGCAACGGTCTCTTTGTGGCTGTAGCTGATTGCAGTTTTATTCCTGGTAACTGTGTCATGACTTCACCCAATGGTATTGACTGGACAGCCCGCGTCGCGGCTGGAGATAACGATGGATGGAACTCTGTCACCTACGGTAACGGTCTCTTTGTGGCTGTAGGGTATGGTTCATCAGACTGGGTAATAACTTCTCCTGATGGTATTAATTGGACTTCTAGAACCGCTGCTCAAAATAACGCTTGGCAATCCGTCACCTACGGCAACGGTCTCTTCGTTGCCGTCTCAGTTAATGGCAGTAATCAAGTAATGACTTCCCCTGATGGTGTTACTTGGGCCACTTCATCTGCTGCTCAATCTAATTCATGGAACTCTGTCACCTATGGTAAGGGTCTCTTTGTGGCCGTTTCAAGTGATGGTAGTAATCGAGTAATGACTTCCCCTGATGGTGTTACTTGGACAGCTCGCTCGGCATCGACTAGTTTGTCAGACGTGACTTACGGAAATGGATTATTTACGGCTGTCGGCTCGGCATCTAATGTAATTACCTCTACCGACGGCATCACTTGGATTTCTCGCAATATTGAGCAATCCAATTCATGGAACTCTGTCACCTACGGTAACGGTCTCTTTGTGGCTGTCTCGAGCAATGGCACTAACCGCGTCATGACCTCCGGTCGCACTGATTTCAACCAACTTGCTACCAACAACATCTTCCAAGGCGGTACTTCATTTATGGGAGGTCTACGCGCTGGCACCACTTCAACGAGTGTCTCTTCCTCAATCTTCCTCCAGGGTCTAACGGGCACTAATCCTTTTGCGGTGGCCTCAAGTACCGGCACCGAACTCTTCACTATTACCCAAGCCGGCAAAGTGGGAATTGGCTCTAGTACACCAGCCGAACTGCTCACGGTAGCGGGGAATACATACATCGGAGGCAACCTCACTGCTACTGGTGTCAGTACTCTCACCAACGCCTCGACCACCAACCTTTCACTCGGAGGCTATCTCTATGACAGTGCTTCTTCCGCTGGTACTTCAGGCTATGTCCTCCAGACCACCGGCACCAGTACTCGCTGGGTAGCGACCTCAAGTCTTGGCTTTGGTTCGTCTTTCACCAACTCCAGTCAACTAGCCGCGCTACTGAGCGATGAGCTTGGCACTGGTCCAGCGGTCTTTGCTTCTTCCTCCGCTCTCACCACCCCAACTATCTACGGTGCTACCTTATCGGGCACCATCTCTGGTGGTACTTTCACCAGTGGTACTTGGAACGGTACAGCGATTGATGATGATTACGGTGGTACTGGACAAAGCACCTACGCCACGGGGGATATGCTCTATGCTTCTGGAGCTAACACTCTAGCCAAGCGCACCATCGGTACCACGGGACAAGTCCTGCAGGTAGTGGGTGGCGTACCGACTTGGATCGCTACCTCATCGCTCGGGCTACCGTCTACCTTCCTCGCTCTTACTGACACTCCATCTTCCTATACTGCTAACCGACTACTCTTTACCAACAGTGGGGCAAGTGCCGTCACTGACTCAGCCGATCTCGTCTTCACTGGTACCAACTTCGGTATTGGCTCGACGACACCTAGTGCTCGCCTCACTATCCAAGGAGCAGCAGGTACAGCCAATACACTCACGATTGCTTCTAGTACCGGTAGTACCACCCTAGCAATGCTCGCTAATGGTAACCTCGAGCTACCTGGCCAGCTCATCTCACAAGGTATCAATTGGACTGATCGCAACGTCACCTCAGCGAAACAATGGCGGAGCGTCACCTACGGCAATGGCCTCTTCGTGGCCGTCAATGAAGATGGCTCCGCCACCGCCGCCGTCATGACCTCTCCGGATGG
>CAYRMI010000006.1:0-55219 GCA_964425625.1 uncultured Candidatus Saccharibacteria bacterium
CCATCACCTCTCCACTTACCTTATTCAAACCTATTGGTTGTCCAGCCTGTAGTGGTACTGGTTATAAGGGACGTTTAGGGATTTTTGAAGCTGTCTTGATGGATAAGGCGGTGGAAGAAGTAGTTATTCGCGATCCGCGTGAGCATCTTATTTTAGAAGCGGCGAGACCACAAGGCATCCCAACCATGACGGAAGACGGGGTAGTAAAAGTTATTGCCGGCATAACTTCACTGACTGAACTAGAAAGAGTAATTGAACTGCCAAAAATTGGCTCTTTTGAAACTCCAGAAGAAGCACCTAAAGTTGCCCTAAACGAACCCGATACCAATACTTTTCTCGCTCACATCATAAGCTAAACCTGATGAAAGATAAAAAACCGCTCCGGTCAAGCTGTTTTTAATTAAGAGTATGCTATAGTCGAATCTAGTTAAGATCTTATTTAAAACTCCAGAATATAACTCTCTAAGCAAGGCTTCCGCATTGAAAGTGAATACCGCGCTAAGGTAGTTGTGAGCACCCTCACTCAAGGTGAGAGCCCACGAACCCCTCGCAACGTACTCAAGTTGCTTAGAGAGTTATCGTCTGGAATGACAATTTAAAAAATAGCAGGCACAGGTTTTGTGCGGAGAGAACACTTTATCTTTTTATACTAGCACAAATATATTTTTTTGTCAACTAATTGAATTTTTCTGCCCACTTTGGTTTTGACCTTAAATTCTAAGCCTGACTAAGCAAAGTTTGGGTAAATTTGTTATTATTCATCCATGTCAGCCAATGACCTGCCGAGGACCATAATTCGCGATGATACTGGTAATTTAGACCAGACTTTAAGGCCACAAACTTGGTCTGATTATGTCGGCCAAACCAAAACTAAAGAAAATCTCCGAATCCTCCTTACTGCGGCTAAAGAACGGGGTCATGCAGCCGAACATATCTTACTTTATGGCCCACCAGGTTTGGGTAAAACTACCTTAGCCCACTTGATTGCCAAGACCTTGGGTACAAACTTACGCGCCACCTCTGGACCAGCGATTGAAAGAGTGGGTGATCTGGCGGCTATTTTGACTAACCTTACTCCTGGGGACGTACTTTTTATTGATGAGATTCATCGCCTTTCTAAAGCTATTGAAGAAGTGCTGTATCCGGCTATGGAATCTGGTGTGCTTGATATTATTATTGGTAAAGGACCATCGGCTAGAACCGTCCAGTTGGATTTACCACCTTTTACCTTAGTTGCCGCCACTACCCGGATTTCTATGCTCTCGGCTCCCTTGCGTTCGCGCTTTTCTGGTGGTACTTTCCGGCTAGAATTTTATGCGCCAGAAGAAATCACTCAGATTCTTGAACATTCAGTTTCTGTCTTAGGCATTGAAGCAGAAGCAAGTTCTTTATCTACTATCGCTACTCGCAGTCGTGCCACCCCCCGTACGGCCAACTACCTGCTTAAGCGTTGTCGTGATATGGCTCAGTTGGCGGAGAGTCCATTGTCAAGCGAAATCATTGCTAAAACTTTCGCTCTGCTCGGGATTGATACCTTAGGTTTAAACGGCCAAGACCGAGCTGTATTAGAAGTAATTGCCCACAAGTTTGCTGGTGGCCCAGTGGGTCTAAATACCATTGCGGCCGCTACTGGTGAAGAACAAGCCACTATCGAAGATGTTATCGAACCGTATCTAATTCGACTCGGTTTACTAGAAAGAACCCCCCGCGGTCGCACCGTGAGCGCTGAAGGTTTTTCTCACTTAGCCAATACTAACTTATAAATTATGTCAGGACACAATAAATGGTCAAAAATTAAACATAAAAAAGCCGCTACTGATGCCGAAAAAAGTCGAATTTTTTCTAAACACTCGACAATTATCGCTATGGAATCTAGACGCGCTCATGGTGACATAAATTCACCTGGCTTGGCTTCCGCTATTGAACGGGCCAAAAAAGACTCAATGCCAAAAGAAAACATCGACCGAGCTATTGCTAAAGGAGCGGGGACTGATAGTAGTACCTTGGAAGAGGTTTTGTTTGAAACTTATGGGCCAGGTGGAGTGGCTATCTTAATAACCGCTGTGACAGACAACAACAACCGAACCAACCAAGAAATTAAACACATTCTTAGTAAGCATGGCTATCAATTAGGTGTCGGGGGATCAGCTGCTTGGGCCTTTACTAAAGTGGCTCACGGCTACCGCCCCACCTCATCATTAGAACTTAGTGAAAGTGATGGTGGAGAACTGGCTGAGTTAATTGAAGCTCTAGAAGAACAAGCTGATGTGCAGGAAATTTATACTACCGCTGATGAAATATCAGAGTAATCTTATTTATGAAAGTATTAGCGGTTGATCCTGGCTACGACAGAGTCGGTGTGGCAGTTTTAGATAACAACTTAGGCAAAGATGTCTTGATTTATTCAACTTGTATCACCACCACCAAAAACTCCACCTTGGCTTTGCGACTAAAAGAATTCGGTACGATTTTAGAAGAAATTTTACTTACCCACCAACCAGATGTTGTAGCCCTGGAAACTTTGTTTTTTAACAAAAACATCAAGACTGCCCTATCAGTAGCTGAAGCACGCGGAGTAATTTTATATTTGGCAGCCAAAGCTGACTGTGCAATTTATGAGTTTAATCCAGGTACCATTAAGCTAGCAACTACTGGCTATGGTAAAAGTGACAAGACCGCCGTAATCGCTATGGTAAAACGTTTAGTGGTTAATGTTCCAGCCTCAGCGCTAGATGATGAATATGACGCTATTGCGGTAGGGGTAACTTGTTTGGCTGAATTAGGAAGGGGGTGCTAAATATCAACTATCAACAGGGTTGAAATTATTCCTCAACTTTGTTACAACAGACAGGAATTAAAATAATTAATGAGCGTATGGTATTTTTTAGACAAGACGATGAAGATGAGGCTGAGGTCGAAACTCCTGAAGACGAGGACACGGCATTGGCAGATGATGTCTTAGATGAAGTTGAAAGCGAGGTGGATGAAATTAGTATTCCGGATGAAATTGAAGGTTTTGGTATCGTGACTGAAACAGAAGAGGAAGAGGAAGAGGACGATAAGGGTGAGGAAGAAACTGATGAGTCATTAGAAGAGGATGCGGAGGATGTCGATTTTGATACCTTTGATGATATTGACGAAATGTAATAATTTTAAATTAAAATCGTTGCCTACTGGCAACGATTTTAATTTAAGGAATGAATTTAATTAAAGCGACATGCTTCTTCCCGCGCTTGAGATGAAGTAGCGCCCCATCACGCTTTTCGCTACATAAATAAAGATTGTCAGTTATTCTTACACCGTTTAGAGTTACTGCTCCACTTTCAATAAAAGTTCTCGCTTCTCTTTTGCTGGTAGCAAGATTGCTTTCTACCAGCAAGTCTATCAGTGATAATTCATCTTTAAATTTAAACAGCGGGGCATTTTTTTCGAGTAGTGACAACTCTTCTGAAGTTAAATTTGAAATTGCTATTTCACCAAATAAACAGGCGGAAACCGTTTCCACTTGTTTGGCCACCTCTTCACTATGAACTAGCTTAGTTACTTCCCGAGCGAGGAATTTTTGGGCCACTCTAATTCCTGGATTAAGCACTAACTCTTTCTCAATGTCCGAAATTTCTGTTAGCGACAACATAGTGAATAGCTTTAGGTAATCAACCACATTTTCATCGGCTACATTAAACCAAAATTGATAAAAATCATAAGGTGAAGTTTTCTCAGCTGAGAGCCACACCGCATTACCCTCGCTTTTTCCAAACTTCTTACCAGTGGCTCTATCCACAATCAACGGTACCGTTAGAGCGTGGGCACTAGATTTTTCTGTACGCCTTATCAAATCAACCCCAGCCGTGATATTACCCCACTGATCAGACCCCCCCACTTGAAGCGTACAACCATATTTACGGTAAAGATTTAAATAATCATAGGCTTGCAATAAAGGGTAAGCAAATTCTGTATAAGAAAGACCGACTTCTCCCTCTAATCGTCTGGCAATAGCATCCTTTTTAATTAACTCATTAACCGTAAAATGCTTGCCTATCTCGCGTAAAAAAGTGATTAAGTCTAAATTGGCTAACCAATCATAGTTATTAACAAAAGTAATTGGCTCACCACCAAGAATATGTTCGGCCTGCGCCTTCAACCTAGCGACTCGTTCGCCAATCTCCTCTTTACCAACCAACATTCTCTCTTTATCAGGCTTAGGGTCACCAATCATACCCGTCCCTCCACCTACTAAGAAAATTATAGTGTGACCATGTTTTATTAAATGTTTTAATAACATCCAATTCACAAAATTGCCGGCGTGAGCTGAGTCAGCACTGGGGTCAATACCATGATAGACAACCCTCTTTTCCCCATCGATAATTAATGATAATGATTCAGCTGAAAACTGCCCCACAAAACCACGCGCTAGTAATTCTTCTGATAATTTCATTAAATAACTCTAGCACAGATTGGTGCTGAGTTGTCTAGACAAGTCGTGCTACTATTGGCAATATACACCCTAAATCTACAAGTTTTATGTTAAAAAAATGGTGGAAAAAACTAAGTTTTAAGGAAATCCTAGTGGATTTACTTATTTTAATTTTTGCAGTGACAGTTATATCTCTAGCTGGAATTTTGGTTTGGGTATCTACTCTTGAGATACCAGACATCGCCTCCTTTGAAGATCGTCGAGTTTTGCAATCCACTAAGATATACGACCGAACCGGAGAAGTCTTACTCTATGATTTGCATCAAGATGTTAAACGTACCGTTGTCCCCTTTACTGAGATTTCTCGCCACATCAAAAATGCCACCATCGCTATTGAAGATGACCAGTTTTATAACCATTATGGTATTGAACCCACAGCTATCTTTCGCGCTATAATTACCAACTTTAGCCAAGGAGACTTATTGGGCGGACAAGGCGGATCGACTATCACTCAGCAAGTAATAAAAAATTCAGTACTGCAAAAAGAAAAAACTATTACTCGAAAGGTAAAGGAGTGGATATTGGCTATTAAACTCGAACGGTCAGTAGCAAAAGACGAAATCCTTAGTATCTATCTAAACGAATCTCCTTATGGCGGTACAGTCTATGGTGTGGAAGAAGCGTCCCAAGCTTTTTTTGGTAAAAAATCGGCTGATGTAACCATAGCTGAAGCAGCTTATATTGCTTCAGTACCCCAAGCCCCCACCCGTCTCTCACCTTACGGAAATAACAAAGCCCAACTTGATGCTAGGCAACAATTAACTTTAAGTAAAATGCACGAGCAGGGTTTTATTACTGATGAGGAATATGAAACAGCCAAAACCGAAGCGGTTGTTTTCCAACCACAAGCCATCACCGGAATACGCGCTCCTCACTTTGTTATGTTCATTCGCGAGCAAATTGTTCGTAAGTACGGTGAGGAAGCAATTGCTGAACGGGGCCTTAGAATTATCACGACCTTGGACTGGGAACTGCAAAAGGAGGCTGAACAGATTGTGGCTGAATACGGTGCTATCAATGTGGAAAAATTTAAAGCTGATAATGCTGGATTAATAGCGACTGACCCTAAAACTGGAGACTTATTGGTAATGGTTGGTTCGCGTGATTATTTTAGTGATGAGATTGATGGGAATTTTAATACCACCCTAGCCTTAAGACAACCAGGATCATCCATAAAACCATTTGTTTACGCTACCGCTTTCAGTAAAGGCTACCTACCGGATACGGTAGTTTATGATGTCCAAACTCAATTCTCGCCAGCTTGTCCAAAAGACAGCCTAAGCTCCGAATCCCCTTGCTATGCACCTAATAATTACAACCATAAATTCCTCGGGCCAGTTAACTTACGTAACGCCCTGGCCCAATCATTAAATATACCAGCGGTAAAAGTACTCTACTTAGCGGGACTTAAGGACTCTCTTAAACAAGCGGCTGATATGGGTCTAACAACTTTAAATGATCCTGAACGGTACGGACTCACTCTCGTGCTTGGTGGTGGTGAAGTAAGGTTACTAGACATGACCTATGCTTACGGAGTATTTGCTAATGAAGGGGTTTATGCTACCCCCCGCAGTATATTACGGGTAGAGGATAGTCGTGGTAACACCATTGATGAAAACCAAATTGAAACCAAACGTGTACTTGATAAAAACGCCGCCTTAATGATTAGCGATATTTTGTCCGACAATGTAGCCCGCACGCCACTTTGGGGAGCCAACTCACTAGTAAACTTCCCTAATCGCTCAGTCGCCTCAAAAACTGGTAGCACAAATAACATGCGTGACGCCTGGCTTATGGGCTATGCGCCCAATCTTAGTGTTGGTACCTGGGTAGGTAACAACAATAACGACCCAATGGGGGCTGGTTTATCAGGATTGATTGTAACCCCGATGTGGCGAAAGTTTATTGATTTAGCGCTAGCAAAATTACCGGAAGAAAGTTTTACTCAACCAACTATAAATCGTGTCGGACTAAAGCCAATTTTGCGTGGTGAATTTATTGATACCACAGCCCTACTCCAAACAATTCAGGACGGTAAAGAAATTGATGTTGTTGATATTTACCGAAACTTACATTCTATTCTTCACTTTGTTGACCGCTCCAACCCGACTGGACCAGACCCAATAAATCCAGCTAATGATCCTCAGTATGAAAACTGGGAATATGGAGTACAGGCTTGGAAAAAGGCCACCTATGGTATTGATAGCAACCTCAGCACTAGCACAGAAAGTAATTAAAGTATTATCTCCGGAGAATTTTTAGCCCCTAAACGCTTTTTTAACTCAGTTAAAATTTGAGGTTGTTTTATCTTGATTTCTTGTTTAACCATCCCCGGGGCTTTTATATAGACAGTACGAGTAGAAACGGTGTAAGTTACTTGGTCTTCTTTTAATTTAAAATTCAACACTTCTCCCACAATCCTCACCACTTCCATTTCTACTGTTTGTTGTGGAGCAATTAGGGTATTTTTGTATTTACTAAAAAGATCCTTAATCGCGACAACCTCACCACGACGCTTAAACATAACCTTACCGGTTCATCGGCATAACTAAATAACGTAAACTTTTATCACTTACTCCAGTAATAACTAATGGTCTTCCTAAACCAGCAAAATTCATTATTATACTTTCATCAGTGATATGTCCCAAGGAATCTACTATATACTGCTGATTGAAATTTAGAGTTAACTCATCTCCTTCTACAGAAGCCCCTATAGAGTCTGTAATATGCCCTACCTCGCTGTTTTGTGAAGAAAGTGTGATATTCCCTTCCAATACAGATAACGTCACCTGCTGGTACTTATTGAGAAAGATTGACGTCTTTTTAAAAGCTTTCAATAAATCCCCCTTAAGCACCGTAACTTTAGTGACATACTCTTTAGGAATAATTTGCTCATAATCAGGAAAAGAACCAGCTACCAAACGAGAGGTTATATAAACCCCTTCTTTTATAAATGACAAAGCACACTGATTTTCACTAACTACTAATTCCGGGTCAGACTCTAATAAATCACAAAGGCGGGATATTTCAACTGCGTTTTTCTGCGGAATAAGTAAATTTTGCGGTAAAATCACCCCTTTTTGTGAGACGGTTTTTTCCATTAAGCGGAATGAATCAGTCGCCACAAAAGTTAAAGATTGCTCTCTTTTTTGTTGAATATAAACACTACCGAGCTCTGGCTTGATAGAGGATAAAGAAGCAGCAAAAGCAGTGGTTTTAATTCCTAAAGAAAATAAAGAGCGGTTAATTAAAATTTTCTCTCCAACTAAACGATTTATAGTCGGAAATTCCTCATGCGAAATAGATTTAATTGAAGTATTAGTTTTTTTTGATTCCAAAAGAAGCACTCCTGCCTCAACCCTTAAGGTAATTTCATTTTCGGTATCATATTGTAAACTCTGCATTAAGGTAGTAGCCGGTATTGCCACCACACCTTCCTCGACCACCCTACAAGGAACTACTACTTCTATACTTAATTCTAGATTAGTCGCTTTTAAAGTTAATTTCTGTTCCCTAGCTTCCAGTAAAGCACACTGTAAAACCGGCAAGGTTACATGCTTGGTACTGATTCTTGTTAATAACTCAAGGGCATTAGTAAGCTGTGGACGAGAAATTATTATTTCCATATTTAAACTATTTTACTCTCTACTATTAAGGCTGTGGAAGTGTGCATATCTTAAAAATATGTTGTATTGATTGGTTTTTTAATCCCCAACTAATCCTAGAATTGGCTATTTATATGGTGATACGGAAAGAGTAATGTGGGGATAGTAAGCAATCATTATTTATGGTTGTGGATAAAGCTAGCTTACTAACTAGTATATCAACAATATTTTTTTCGTAACCCCCACCTTTACCCTGGTCTTTATACAGAAGATTTCCCAGCTTTTAAAAAAGAGGGGGAGTCCCCTCTTTTTATTTTAATAATAAGCGTATCTGGGATATTTCCTCTTCTAATTCAGAGCTTGATTTAAGCTCATTTTTAATTTTTTCACAGGAGTGTATAACGGTGGTATGGTCTCTTCCGCCCAGTTTCTTACCAATGGCTGGGTAAGAAACCTGAAAGTCTTCCCGAAGTAGATACATAATTATTTGTCTTGGTTTTACTATCTCCTTTCGGCGGGTTTTTTCATAAATACTAGATTGATCAATATCAAAATAACGGGCTACTTTATCAACCACATCTGATACAGCTAAAGTTTTTCGTGGCCGGGAGCTGTTTTTAATAATTACTTTTACTTCATCTAAGGTAAGGGTGCGACCAAGTAGCTGGGACTGACACATTATAGTATTAAGAGCCCCCTCTAATTCGCGAATATTACCTTCTATAGTGTAAGCAAGGTGGTTAACCACTTCATCGGCTAGATTAATGCTATTTTGAGCAGCTTTGGCTCGTAAAATAGCCGCTCTCGATTCCAAGTCTGGGGCTGGGATATCAACTATCATACCTTGCGCAAAACGAGAACGGAGACGATCTTCTAGGCCTTGTAATAAGGCCGGGTGGATATCACTAGAGAAAACAATTTGTTTATTAGTGTCGTGGAAGGCGTTGAAAAGGTGAAAAAGCTCTTCCTGGGTCTTTTCTTTAGTGGCCAAAAACTGTACGTCATCCATGATTAGTACATCATATTGACGGTATTTATCCTTGAAGCTGTTGGCGGTACCGCTTTGTAGAGAGTTAAAATAATCAACCGCAAAACGCTCACTGGTAACATAAAAAACTTTCTTACCAGTTTTTTTAACCTGATTACCAACGGCCTGAATAAGGTGAGTCTTACCGTGGCCGGTTTTACCGTATATAAACAAAGGGTTGTAAACAATACCCGGTCTCTCACTAACTGTCTTAGCGGCGGCGTGAGCCAAGGCGTTGTAGGGGCCAATAACAAAGTTTTCAAATGAATACTTAGGGTTTAGGTTGTCGCTTTTGTTGATGTAGTACTCTTCTAAAGGTAAGGTAGCATTAACAGTCTGAGTTTTGCTACTTTCGCCTCGGCGGTCGCTTCGTTGCACTACATCATATTCAATACTTCTAACATAGGGAGATAGTTCACGCAGGGTTTTTAGAATCATTGATTGAAATTTGTCTTGGAGCCAGTCTTTTACAAACACACTTGGTACGGCCAAGGTGGCGGTTCCGTCTTCTAGAGAGAGGATATAAGTATCTCTAAACCAAGTTTTAAAGTTGGCAGGGGTGATGGCTAATTCAATCTTTACCAAAGCGTCATCCCACAACTTTTTGATATCGATATGTTCAGTCCGGACAATACTTTGCGGTGAACTTGGGTGTGATATTGGATTCATAATTGATCAACTATTCTAAACAGTACTCAGCATTATACCCGCATTGCGGAAGGTGTAAAATACTTAAGTAAAAATGACTAAAAAACCGCTCATTCGGAAAAATGTAAAAAACAACTGTGTATAAACTGTGTATAACAAAAAGCCTCCCCCATTTCATTTGGTCAACCGGCCAGGTTGAATTATTTAAACTTTCCTGTATAGTGTGTCGGTATTTCAAATACTAAATAATCTATGAGTAAAAGAACCTATCAACCAAGTAAAAGAAAACGAGCCACTACCCATGGTTTCCTAGTCCGTAGTGAGACTACGGCGGGGGCTAAAGTTTTGTTGGCTAGACGGCGCAAAGGTCGAGCTCAGCTCACCGTTAAAAAAGCTCGTTAAGAGCTTTTTTAATTAGGTATACTAATCAAACAATGTTACCTAAAAAACAACGTTTAAACAGAACGGCCTTTACCCAATACTTTAAAGTTGGTAAACGTCATCATACTTCCTACCTGACACTGATAATCGCTCCCTGTGAGGGTTTTAAGTGTGCCGTAGTAGTTGGTAAAAAGGTGGCTAAAAAAGCCCACGATCGCAACCGTATAAGACGTCGATTATATGAGCTGATTAGACATTCATATGGAGAGGTTGATTGGCCAAGAGCTTTGATTGTGGTGGCTAAACCAGCGATAATCAAATTGTCTAAAAAACAATTTACCACTGAACTAACAAAAGAAATTGCACTTCTAGGTATTAGTCAGTAGAATAGCATTCATGAGTTTCATTTGGCATACTTTCTTCTTTGACCCAGTCTATAATGCACTGGTCTTTTTTATTGATGTAATCCCGGGTGGCGATGTAGGGCTGGCGATTATTGCTACGGTAGTGGTAGTAAAATTGAGCCTTCTTCCGCTTTCAATTAAAGCGGCCAAAACGCAAAAGATACTGCGTGAAATAGAACCAAAACTTAAAGAATTAAAAGAAAAATTTAAAGATAAGCGCGAGGAACAGGCCAAAGCCATGATGGCTATTTATGCCGAGGCGGGCATGAATCCGTTTGCTAGTATCCTACTGTTTTTTATTCAGATACCGATTGTTATAGCGCTGTATTTGGCGGTGTCAAAAGGGGGTGGTATCCCTTTACCGGATATTAATACTGAATTACTTTATTCCTTTATCCCTAATCCCAGTCTAGCCTCAATGGATTTTATTGGCCTGGTAGATATTAATGGCAAAAGTATACTGCTAGCACTCTTGGCGGGGGTGACCCAATTTTTCCAGATAAGGTTAGCTATGCCTCCCCTACCACCGCGTGATCCCAAGGCCACCCCAGACCTTAAGGATGATTTTATGCGTAATATGCAACTACAGATGCGCTACGTCATGCCGGTAATGATATTTTTTGCGGCCTATTTCATTTCCGCCGCCATCGCCCTCTATTTCTTTGTCAGTAATGTAGTGGGGATTCTCCAAGAGCTCTACGTCAAACGTCATCGCTAATTTTAATAAGGAACAATACAAAAAACTTTTTTTCCATCTGGGGAAGGATAAGGAGTACCACGCTTGGCACATGTAGCAGTAACTGTAGCGCAATCAGGATTACAGGTGTAGGTTATTTTTGATCCATAAGAGCAGTCAATTGTACCCACAGTTGTTTGCGATGATTTACCCCCACTAATTTTACAAGCTTCTACCGCTATATCACAGTCATAATCGGGGGTTGTACCAGTACCTATTTGAGCGCAATTCATTGCGGTAGGAAGTTTTAAATTGCCAGAAAAATTACTACCACCTCCACCTGCTCCGGGAGTAGTTTTATCTACAACTGGATCAAGGAATATCTCTGTCTGTTTTAAGTTGGGATTAATTACTGTCAAAATAAGTACGGCAGAAATAACCACAAGTAGACCAAAAACAGCCCCTTGGATATCATTGATAGCATCTGACTTACTAGTTACTATATCTGAGAGCATGTATTTCATACCAGCAATTACTATCTTTATCACTGCTAGCAAAGCGGCAATACTAATAGAAAGAGCATAAAGAGCGTTGATATAATCACCAAAGTTAAGACCAGGATCGGTCAGACCGGGGATACCTACTAAGGGGGTGTAAGTTGGATTGGCGGCCAGTGAAATCAAAGGAAACAAAAGAAGCAAGCCCGCTATAGTAGGTGTAAAAAATTTATAGCTCATACATCCAAAGAGTATTATCATTCTTGTTAGTAAAGTAAAGAGCTGTTTCACTGTCACCTACTATCATACTATTGACGTCTATGGCCCGGCCACTTTCAGCTAAAGTATCAACCAGAAAATCAGCACTTGGCTCAGCTAGGTTAACCTGCCAAAGGGTGTCAGTAAATGAGACTTGACCCCGGTACCAATTATCAGGAAACGCAAAATCTCTAGCGGTATCATCAGCTCCACACCATATTCTGCTAGTGTCCTTTTTACTACCTGCACATTTTTCTGGCAACATGATGATCGGGGCTTGGCTTACCAAGCTACTAGAGGCACTGTAAATATAACTAGTGGGGACATATTCTTTGGTATTAGTGTAGGTAATATAATCACCGCTATTAATGGCTGTTAAACCAAAACCAGAGACTGGTAATCGACTCATCTTACCTTTAGTAAAGCTATAGAGGTACCCTTCTAGTAGATGACTAGCTTTGGGGTAAACTATATGAGCTCCATCTTTAGTTTCCCCCCAAGCAATCATTGCTTCGTAAAAAGGAATGGTAAATAGGGCAGATTCTTTCTCTTGGCGCCAGTCTCTTACTCTGGCGACCAGACCCTCATTGGTTCTTATCGTGTAAAGTAAACTACTACTGCTAATGAGCGTAAAATCATACACTTGCTCTTTCAGTAGGCTGGTTTGTAATGATCCGGTAGATGTGTCTATGATAACCAAATTTAACTCATTGGCTCGACGGTCATTGCGCGCTCGGATGGCTACAGCTTGGCCGTCGGGTGAGAATTTGGCGATGGAGGCCTCGGCGATAGTGGTGTTGGAAATACGGTTTTCGGTGCCAGAGCTAAGTTCGATTTGGTAGACATGTCCGGTACCAGCCTCGGCGTAGTAGATATAGATAGGGTCTGAGGTAGTAGCTTGTACTTCGGCAAAACCAATGACCGGACGGATGGTAAGTTGCCTGAGGCGAGGTCTGGCCATATTTACCACCGGTGTCTCCTCTTTAATTTCCGGGGGTGCTACTACTATTCCATTTTCATTTCCACCAAAACCAAGATCAGCAAAAATATCATCGGGATTCTTGGGGGTACCAAAAAACATAAGGTATAACCAAATAGCTAGAAGTAGTAGAACTATGACCAGGCCTGAAATAATAAGATATTTTTGTTTCATACTAAAAATTTATCAGGAAGTTACCTTTAACTCCTTGGAGTAATTGAGTAGTATTACGCACATGAAATTCGACATTTGAAGTCCCACTACCTTCGGCTCCCGATAAAGTTATTTCGTAGGGATTTTTTGCCTGGTTAGGGGTAGTTAAATTATTGATACTCCACTCTAGAAAATCTGGTCGATTGTAGGTTTCTAAGTCTAGATAGTAAGGTTCAGCTCGCACCGACACACTAGCACCACTTAAGGTTATTGAATCTGTAATAGATTTGGTTCTCAAACCATATAATTCATTTATTTCATAAAAAGTAGTACTTGGCTCAGCGCTGATTAGATCAAATACTTTTCTCGATATAGTCTCACCATCTACCCTTCTTACGTCCAGGCTAAGGGTAGAGTATTTACCTCGAGGCATTTCAAAAGAGGTGACATTTTTACTCCGAACCGAACCACCCTCCAAAGCTTTGCCGTTAATCCGCCATGAATATATCAATCCACTAGGAGAAATTTCCCCACCATTGATTATCGCGGTAGCATTTACAGTACTACCGATACTAGGGAGAGCCCGACCTTGATAAAAAGCGGGAGTACGAGTCTGTGGTTCGACTATAATATCTAAATAAATTGGCTCAATTACTTTCTTTACGCTCACATTATCTCCTGAAGCGAGATCAATTATTAGCTCTATCGTGAGCTTTTGGCCGATCGCCGGGGCAGTCAGCTTTATTTGTCGCTCATTTTTTTCGGTAGCTAAAAACTTACCATCAACAAACCACCTAATACCTACACCAGAGACTGGGAGGGCGTAATCATTGGCTTTGGCAGTAAATTCCTCACCTGGTCCGGGATAGAAAGGTTCTAGTTCAATGGTGAGGTTTTGGTCACCATAAATAGCATTATTAATACTTTGGGCTTCGGCAAAAGCTGAAGGTGAAAATAATATAAATAACAGAAAAAAGAAAAATCTCATACTATATTTAATATAGTAGCAAACTTTTTTCACCAAAATCTAGCTAGTTAACACTTTATCTCGGATGTAACCAAACTGTTGCCATAGTTAAAAGCACAAAAGGAAAAACATTAACAAACGGTAGGCAATAACCCATAACAGCCAAAGCCAAAGCCCCCATTTTCATTCCCGAAGCCTGTCCAGAAAGTGGTCTTAAGCCACCAAGTTCATATTGCACATAAACAACCAAGAGAGTACCCAACCCCACTATCATAGCAATCAAGTAGCTGGCGGTAAAAATAGCCATAGCATACTCAGCAAAATCTAGACCAACAAATGTGGCTAGAGCACTAGCTATTTGCCCTACCCACTTACCGATAGTGGCCAAGATACCACCTTCGCCTGAAGTAATACTTTCTACACCAGCCACTACCCCTAAGGTAATGATACCCAGAACAGCAAATGGTAATTGCACAAAAAACCATAAGGACATACCCCAGGACAGTGCAGAAACATTGATAGTGGTGGCTTTTACTCTAGCGACCTGGTTTTTAGCCAAAGATAAACTACTTGGCAGTGCTTTACCGGCCAATCTTTCCCTAACTTTTTGTCTAATTCTTTCTCGGTAGTCGTTGGCCCGGTCGGGCATTTCTTCTGAGTAACTTTCATCATTAGCCGCTTTTGCTTTACGGGATTGTTTATTAGTTATACCAACTGGGCCAAGGACGTTTTCTTTGTAAGCCTGTTGGCTATACTGGACATTGGTAGGTGCTCGATATAAATCTTCGTTACTGGCCACTTGCCCAGCATAAGGACTGGCAGAATCATTTATATACTTAAAATCATCGTTAAGCGAGGTTTTTACGTTACGAACTTGGCCAGGATTTGGTTGTCCTTTTCCAACTGAGGAGTTTTTTTGTGGTAGAGCCATGGTATTGATACCATTATACTACCCACGCGAGGCTTTTAGCTCATCACGTGAGCGCTGTATTTGGAGAAGCTGAGAAGGGTCTGAGGTAATGATTTGGTCTTCGGTATAGGATGCTAGTATCTTAATAGCAACGTGCTTCATACCGACGAAGAAAATACCTTCCCCTACCCCAGATTCTAGTAGAAGGTACTTTTCTTGATCAGTTAGATTGAAAGTTTTTTGAATGTTATCAATGGCCGTGGGTGACTGCTTCATCAAAAATTGAATCGAGGAGTTGGTAATCATCGGCACGCCATAAGGGGAACGTAAGAAGTCGTCGACGTCTTGGGTGATGGTGGCAATCCCTAGATAGTATTTTCGACCACGTTTGGCCAGACTAAAGAGGAAGGAAGCAGTGTCTTCTGATTTCATCATCCACCAGGCCTCGTCAATCACCAACAAGCGCTTGGCTAGACGTCGTCTGACTGATCCCCAGATAAAGTTGGTGATGATGTACATGGCGATAGTTTTGAGCTCGTCTTCCATATCACGCAAAGAGAAGACCACAAATTTCTGGCTGATATCGACGTTGGTTGGCTTGTTCATAAAGCCCGACCAGGTACCAGAAGTGTACTTTTGCAATCTAACCAACAAAGAATTGCTACCATCCATACCAGCTAGTACCATTTCAAAGTCAGTCAAAAGGGGTGGTTCTTGGTTGCTAAAATCAGTATCCCCGGTGATATCTTTTAAGGCATAAGTTTCTTGGACAGCTAGGTCGAGGATAGTTTCTTCTTCGGGAGTCAAACCACCCATCATCAGACGGAAAAGACCAATCAGTTCAATAATATGGGTACGGAGAATGTCGCGGGGACTTTCATCGGCCTGTGGTGGTGGAAGGTCGAAGGGATTGATGTGGTGATCGGAAGAAAGAGAAATATTGAAGAAGCGCCCACCGGTAGCTTCGGCTAAATATTCATATTCTCGCTCTGGATCTAGCACGATTACTTCAGCCCCAAACATTAAAGACCGGAGAATTTCAAGCTTTAGGGCGTAAGATTTGCCAGCACCAGAGGTGGCAAAAGTGACGGAATTGTAGTTGGTGAGAGAGAAGCGGTCAAACAACACCAGGGAAGAATTGTGTCGGTTTATACCATAGAGAATACCGGTATCGGAAGTGAGGTCAAACGAAGTGAAAGGGAAAAAGCTCGATAGTGGAGCGGAATTAAATTTGCTATGGACTAAAAGCTCGTCAGTACCAGTCGGGATTATACTGCGTAGACCTTGCTCTTGTTGGAAAAGGGCTGGTTTAACATAAATTAATTTTGAGTCCATCATACCCTTGATGGTACCTTCGGCTTTGTTTAGTTCCGCTTCGTCTTTACCATAAACTGTAATGTACAGACCGACGTTAAAAAGCTTTTCCTCCGCTTGCATGAGCTTATCGCGAAGTTCTTCTAGATTGCGATAAGCGGCTTCTAGCTGGGGGTCACGCACTTCCCCACGCTCAGCCTTTATATTAATCTGGCTCTGAACTTCCGCTACTTTTTTTTGGAATTTTTTTAGGGTATCAGCTGTATCAATTGGGTGAACGTAGATGGCAATATCTAATTCTTTTTCCAGATTAAGAACTGACTCAAACCAGCTTTCGGTTAGATATCTCGGATAGGCCACAGCGTAAAGGGTGCGGGCTACTAGACCGCTGAGGTTGACGTTGCGGGGGCTAAACTGGATGGCTGAAGGGGCGATGACATCAATGAGAGTTAAGAGCTCGTCACTGACTTTCTCTGACTTTTTCCCGGCGGATGTTGTTTTTAGATTATCAAAAATTCCCATATTAATTACTTATTGTTGGAGCGTTACCCGTTGGATTATCTGGGTTATAAATATGATAAAACAATTCTACCAAGTCATCAGATTTCAGCGCTACTGTTTTTACCCCTATTCCCGCTAGTCCTTCCATCACCAAAGCCACTCGCTGGTCTAGTTGGATGCGATGTTCTTCAAATTGCTGTTCCATTGGGGCCGAATTTTTTTGTGGACTACCGGTAAATAGTGAGGTTAACCCTTTTGAAATATTGACTGGCGCTGGGGAGTAAGGCACTACGACAAAAAAGTTTTTGTTCATAACATCTACTTCATTGGTAAAAGTTCTAATGAATTCTATATACTCACGTAGTTGTATGCGCATTAGGTCATTGTCTTGGCTAGTCTCGCGGGTGGTTAGTAATTGTAGGTAGGGTTCTATATTGAGGCGTCTTGATTGCACATAGATTTGTAAGGAAAAGTCCAAGGTATTTAAAAAGGTTTGAAACTGCTGCAAAA
This sequence comes from uncultured Candidatus Saccharibacteria bacterium, assembly GCA_964425625.1. Taxonomy (GTDB): domain Bacteria; phylum Patescibacteriota; class Minisyncoccia; order Phycocordibacterales; family UBA918; genus OLB19. The sequence continues at coordinate 17,305 of CAYRMI010000006.1, forward strand.
TAGCTTGTTGTTCATCAGTAGATTTAAGGGCAAAATTAACTGAAGAAGCTAAAAGAATGGAACAAAGTTGTCCCCCTTTGAGTATCAAGACACCATCTTTTATGTCTTTGATGTTAACGAAATCTTGAGTAGTAGCGGATATTTTAGGCATGATGATTATTTATTCAGTTTTTTGCATGGCTTCTAGTTCTAGTCTGCGGGCGAGCGAAACGGTTGGTCGACTTAGGTTGGGTGGAAGATTATCTGTACTTTCGATTTGTTTTGAGGCTGATTTAGAAGGGGTAAGATTTTGGCGGTATACAATATTTTCATTTTTTCGCCAAAGGTATAGTTTCTTGCCTGTGGCGTAATTATAAATAGCTTCCAGAAAGAAAGAGAAAGGCCGGTTATTCATGGGATAAAAAGCCAAAGCCCCTGCTAGTAAAGCCAGAGGTAGACCAATCAACAAGAAGACAAAAAAACCACCAACAATAAATAAGGTAACACCCATTCCTATTCCCCCACCAAGATAAAGAAACTGTCTCCAAGTTAAGGGGCCAAAAATTTTGTCTTCGATATCGATGAACTGTGGCACTTCAAATCGCATGCTTACATTATACACGCTCCAAAGACAAAACTTACTCAATTAAGTCGGCTATATCCACACACAATATCTAAGCAGTTACCGAGAGGTGTCCCAGCGTGGCTCGTTTGAGCTGGGGGGTGGTGGTACCGGTAGACCGGCTCCTTCTTGTAAGATGGCGGCTTGAGTGCTGGTGTAGACGGCTTCGTTGTTTGAAGCCAGGGTTTGCATGGTGCGAAATTGCGGGAGAGATTCTATGACTGCTTCAGCCTCGGCGATTTCATTTGACATCAAATCTGTAGTGTTAGAGGTTGAAGCAGTTCGCTTAAGTATCTCTGCAACAAAATCTTTAATTTTAGAGTAAATGAGTTGTACTTCATTTGCTTCAGTGACAAACTGTAGCAATTCTGTGAGTAGTATTTCTTCAGTTATTACGTTAAGAATCCGGTTAGAAATTAAGACCAACAATTTTTGTTTGTTGGTTTTATTAAGTTCGTTTCCGGGCAAAGTATCAATGAATATACCTATCTCTTCAGAATCAATGAATTGTTTCAAGCTTAAGGGAGCTTGTTTGTAGGCCGCTAGAAATTGGTTGAAGGTATTTTTCATAAAAAGATATCATCTATACAAAGAATTGGGCCGCATAAATTGAATTACCACCTTCCCATTTTGCCCAAGGGCCAGTCAATCCGGCGGCGAGTGGGGTTATTCCAGGGAGTAGACCTAAATGGTGTTCAAGAGCCTCTCTTACTTTAGGTATATCAGCCGGATCTATTCCATTACGCATACGCTCCTCGAGCATTGATGGGGTGATGTGAGCGTACACATCTTGTTCTTTAAATACCTCTATTGGCAACTTACCAACTTCACGAACACCCATTCCTGCCAGCTTTGATCGACGGTCCATAGTAGCAGTAGTGGTCGGTACTGGTGCTCCTCCTGGTACAAGGCTAGGGAGCATTGTACCAGCGTTAGCATGAGAGTAACCCGTAATATTGCCAGTTACGGGGTCTACTGTCGTTAGGGTACTACCGTGGCTGGCAACTGATTTGTAAGCGAGTTTGCGAGCGTCTTTGATGTTCTTGATATCTTGAGTGCTAAATTTACCTGATTTTTCAAGATTATCAATATCACTGTCAGATAAGTTCACGGCTATGTTTTTATCTGTGAGTTCAGCTAAAGTAAGATTTTCTTTCTCCTCCTTAGTCATGTCCCTGATAGTTTTTGCTAGAGAGTCTAAGGCGTTGGTTAAAGTAACTTCTAAATGAGGAATAGTTGTGTCATTAAGAATAGCTTGAGCCGATTTTCTGTCCGCTTCACGCTGGGCGTTAGCTTGTGTCTGATTGATACCGGATTGTACTTTTCGTGCGTATTCATCTTCTTTTTCATTAGTTGTACCGGTACCAAATTCGGCCTTCTTCATACCTTCTCCGACTTTTCGAGCTGCTCTATCGGTTGCATTTCTTGTTGCTACCCAACCCACGGCTTTAGCACCCCAACCTGCACCAGGTGCGGTAGCATTTGCTTGGGCAGTAGACTGAGCCTTTTCAAATGATTTTAAGACTGCTTTACCTCCGGCGTTAACCCCTGCTCTAGTTACGGCGCGGGGCACATAGGTAGCAGCGTTAAAGGCTCCAACTCCTGTATTTTTAGCATAACCCTTGACCTTGCCAGTCATCATTTTTCCGACAGAGATTACCCCACTAGCGCCATTGGCGCCCATTTTTTGGGCGATGACAATGGAGGCAATGAGGAAGATGGCCGAGAGAATAAAGGGTGGTAAAACAGCCATGATTGAATCTTTGGTGGGACTACCTAGTGATTCAGCGATAGTTTTTCCCCCCGGTCCAACTACCTGGAAACCAGACAGGACTTTTTGTGAAAGGTAGAGCATGAGGATGTAAGCTGGCGCAAAGAAGGCCCGACTGATAAAGCCCGACCAGTATTCCTTACTAATACCCATGGCTGATGGGAAAACAAACCCCAAAAACATCAGGGGGGAAAGTATCATGTACATAGTCAGAACCGCAAATCTGATCATCAGTAGGATTGCTCCGGCAAAAAAGACAAAGGTCTGGAGGACCAGAAGCACCATCATGCCAATAATGAAGCCGTAACCACTTCCTTCCTTGAATTGCTTAAAGGTATCAGCCGACGGTTTCGGGTCAAAGAAGGTAGGAGTACCAGCGATCTGGGAAAAGCTAGCTGAGATACTGGGTTTGCCAGTGTTGTCTGGGGGAAAGGAATTGACTAATTGTACGGTAGCGATGTTGGAGAAGTCTACTACTACTTTAGTGATAAAGAGACTAAAGTTGACAAACAAAGCGGCTAGCATAAGTGAGATCAACATTTTTCGCGTATTGCTATTGCTACTATCAAAGATCATGCGTAGACCGATAAAGACCAGACCGAAGATAAAGGTGAGATTGAAGATGTCGCGCACCACCACCCACAGAGCATCGACGGTAAAGCCTAGACCTTTGTCAATATAAAGTTGACCAAAACCAATCACCATATAGTTGATAGTGAAATCTAGTATGGTGCCAGCCCAGCCCGCAAAAGTACCAAATACGTTAACAACAAAAGTGTAAAGAAAGCCTTGGATATAACCCTCAGCGAAGACGGCTTGGGGGAAAAGCAGAGTCAATCCACTCAATAAAAACGCTGTAAACAAAAATTGTTTTTTAGGTATTTTATTTTTTAAAAAGTGATACTTGCTCATAACTTAAATCCCAACCCTCAAGCTTTTATCTACCAAGGATTTTCTTCCAACCTATTTCTTTACCGTCAACTTCTACTTGCGTATGCTTCTTAAGTGAGAAAAACTCACTGGCGATGGGTTTTATGGCATTAGCATCGTATAGCCCGCTTCCGCCACTGGCAGCTATAATCGCCTCTAAATCAGTTTGCTGTGCTTCTAGAATAGAGATCAGACCATCATTGGCTAAACCTTTGAGATCAAGCAGTAGGAAGTTTATATCATTAGCTGCCTCAAAGGCCCTTAGTCTATTCTCGTCTGGGTTGTTGGTGTCGTTGGCGTAGTCTTCTAAGAGCGGTAGATACATTTCTGCTAAATCTAAGTAGAGGTACTCAATATCAACCGCTTCGTCTATTAGGCTAAGCAGTTCCTGAGGGTCACTGGTTACACCCGCTGAGCCCAGTTGATCAGTAAATGGTACACCTGTATAAGTATAGCCAGTACCTCCCGAGAGACCAAGGAGACCCATACTACCCATTATCGCTTGTTCGGTTAGTTGTGAAAAAGCGGCGGTGAGGATTTCATTGATCTCATCGGCTTCAATCAGGGAACGTTGGCCGGTAGAAGTTTGGAAAGTTAGAGCCTCACTGACCACTTTGCCTGGAGTTGTGACTTTACAGTCCTGTCTAGCACTCCCGGCTCCACCAACATTTTCACAGACTTTCGTTGACAAAAAACCGTCTGACCAAGTAGCTAAGTTTATCTCCTCCCCTCTCTGATTGACGATCTTGGCGCTAGCGGTAGCATCGGCTTTGACCATATTCCCGAGCGGTGTGTATTGAGTAGGGTTGGCAGTAATCGAAAACCAATTGTCCCAACCTCCACCGTCAACAAAGGTTTTTGTACCATCAATAAAACCTTCTAGATTGGCTAGGGCGCCAGTTAGAGTACAAGCGCCAGGGTCTAGTTGGCCAGCATTGGCGCGGGTCTTTTCGTAGGTTATGGCGACCGCTACCTTAACATCAAGTTGAAACGGGGCACAAATAAAAGAAAATGGTCCGCCGAGTTCCTCGAGGTAATCACCAAAGGCCACATCGCCAGCCTCCAACAAAAAACCTTTCATATCAGATACAAACCTTGGACTGCCATCAAAGCCGGTGTTTATCCAATTGACAATACTGGCAGTCATTTGCGAGACGATGCTTTTGGCTAGGGCCCAGAAAATACCATCAGTGACGTTATCAAGGACAAAGGAAGCACTAGTCATGGCAGAGGTAATCGGATCGGCGGCCGCTGATATACTGGTGGCGGCGTTTACATATCCTAGCTCAACGTTATTTAAAATTTGTGTGAACTCAGTGGCGTTACCTACACCCCCTCCAGCTTCAGCTACTTGATTGAATTTTTGCGGTACGTACAAGCTGATAAAAGCAAAACATAGCACAAAGGAGAAGAGTATCCCTTTTTCGATAAATGTGCGTAAAAATTTCATGTTTTTAATGATTAAGGTGCGGTTTGATAAAAATCAGTCAGCATAATAGCTGGGTCGTTCATTTCGAACACTCGGGCGTATGGTACCAGTGAGTTGTAGATATTGTTTAAAGCGATACCTAGACCGAGAGCGTCATCTTCATAGCGCTTAAACCGAATGAAAGGCAACATTGGATCAGCTGAGACTTCTGTCATGGCCTCAATGTCTAGGTATAGAGCATTGTAGACATTGATCAAGTCAAGGTGTTCTTTGACAAAGAGTTTTGGGACAGGAGTTTTTAAGGTCCTATCACGATAATTTTTGTAAACCCTAGCGAGAGTGATTAGGTCGGCAAGGTCTTCCTCTTCTTCCCCTTCTAAATAATCTCGCAGTAAAATAACCTCATTTTTTAGTTCGGGGACACTTTCATTGATGAGAATAAAAGCCAGAGCATTGCCATAGGTGCGGATGGCTACATCAGAAGTATCAGAAATCATTATAATGTCTTTGACGTCATAAATCTGATCTGAGGTGGCAATTTTACTCAAATCTTTGACCGCATCAGCGATAAAAACCTCTTTGGGTCGACTAATCGGGGCGGCTCCTTTCGACATGATTAAGTCTTCCATTAAGGAAATACCCAGCTTGCCGGTGATGGTACTGGGTGGAATATAATCGTCTTTTGAAACTTCTTCTAGAGTTACAGCGGGAGCCGTAATAAACTGATCTTGCCAGTCCTCAATCCCATCGTCGTTATCATCACTAACAGAAATAAAAACTCGGGGCGGGGCTTCGTCAGCTACAGCATAAAGGGCTCCCGTGGTGACCCCGCGGGGCTCGCCGAAGGTAGACAAGACATAAGCTCCAGTAACCATAGCGATACCAATCAAAAAGGCACCAATCACTTTTGGATTTTGGTTATTATTCATACCTCTAGTATAGCAATATAAATTAACCGAATGGGTAGGTTTACACAGTTCTATTTTAAGCCTGAAAAGATATTTTAGTTTAGGGTCTGTAGTTTTGAGGTCAGTTTTATCCAACTCTCTAGTGACACATCTTCCCCTCTGATAGCAAGGTCTAAGCCAATTGTTTGAAAAATACTTAAAACTCTCTCTCGATCAAAAACCTGACTCAAGTTACCAACCAACTGTTTTCTTTTGTTTCCTAGACCTAGATGTAGGATAGAAAAAAAGAAGTCGGTGGCTAGGCCTTGTAGGCGGTCGCGGTGGATGTTTTTTATCGTTAAAATAGCTGAGTCGACTTTGGGTGAGGGATTGAAGTGTCCCCGACTAACCGTTCTTATATAGGTAGGATCACCATACGCTTTAACTGATAAAGATAGTAGCGACTCCTTTTTGTCCTTGGCTATGCGGGCTACTAGCTCCTTTTGCATAAGGAATACTAAAGTGTGAGGTTGGATGGATGTTTCAAGGAGGTTTCGGAGTAAAAAACCAGATAGATAGTAAGGAATATTAGCCACGACCGCGAACTTTTTGTCGCTAAAGCCCAGATTAGTTAAGTCTAGTGAACGGACATCAAGCTGGTGGATGGTTAGTTGTCCCAAGGTGCAAACTTCCTTAAAATGTTCCTTTAAATAAGATACCGCCCGAACATCAGCTTCGACGGCTACCACCTTAAAACCTCTCGCTAAGAGTTCTTTAGTGAGGATTCCGGTACCTGGTCCAATTTCCAGCACCAACTCACCAGCTGGTAGATTAGCGGCTTCACACAACCACTTAGGGACAACGTCGCTAGTCAAAAAATTCTGCCCGAGGGATTTCTTGTGGGCAAAAGGAGAGTGTGTTTGTGAGTCAGACATAAAGCGAGCATACAGCAGATATAGCTATAGTGGCAAGGGGTTATTAGTCTAGAAAGATAGTAGTTTCATAGCCAGAGGAGCCTCTCCCTTCTGGGTTGGTGCTCTCTATATGTTCGGTACTTATGTCGTTGAGGAACGAAGAAGGTAAGTTGACGCGTTGGCTACCATAAATAGTGCGCAAATGAGCGTAAGACAGATAAACCTTTTCCCCGGCGCGAGTGAGGGCAACATAGAAAAGTCGCCTTTCTTCTTCGTGATCGATAGTGCTATCGTCTAAGCGCTCGTGCGGAAAAAGCCCTTCTTCTAAGCCACAAATAAATACACAAGGGAATTCCAAGCCTTTGGCTGAGTGGACGGTCATGAGCCGTACGGCGTCTTGTTCCTCTTTGTTTTTTAATTCATCTTGATCGCTTTGCAAGGCTGCCGTCTCGATAAGTTGTTCGACAGCTAATTCGGGGTCTGTCTCATCGTAACGTTTACCTAGCGTCACTAGTTCTTGCAGGTTTTCCAGCCGAGATAAATCCTCCTCCGTCCCCTCTTTTTTTAGGTAGGCTTCTAAACCAGTGCGCTGAATAATAAATTTCAAAGTTTCTGATAAGGGCTTGGTCCTGGCTTCGTCAGCGATATCCTGCATCATCTGATCAAAACGACTAACTTTTTCTAGGGTAGCGCCGGTTAGTTCGGAGCGCTTCCCTTCTACTACTTTTAACATAGTAACTTTACCAATTCCGCGGGCCGGTTCGTTGATTACCCGTACCAGATCAGCAATACTACTGGGATTTAGGGCTAGTCGGAGGTAAGACAAAACGTCTTTTACTTCCTTTCTTTCAAAAAATTTGGTTCCGAGTAGTTGGTACGGTACGGAAAAGTTCAAAAAAGCCTCTTCTAAGGCTCTTGATTGGAAGTTTGTACGATACAAAACGGCTATGTCTGAGGGATTTTTGCCAGCTTTGATAAGTGACTGAGCAGTCTGTGCTATATATTCAGCTTCATCAGTACCGGTCATGGCCGCATAAAGGCTAATCTTTTCGCCATGGTCATTACTAGTAAAGACTGACTTGGGGATGCGGTTTTTATTTTTGGCAATCACTTCGTTTGAAGCAGCAATGATGGTTTTGGTGGAGCGATAATTTTCTTCGAGCAAAACAGTTTTGGCTCCTGGGAATTCTCTCTCAAATTGCAGGACATTTTTTATGTTGGCACCGCGCCAAGAGTAGATGTTCTGGTCGATGTCCCCTACAACACAGATATTCTGGGCCGGACCACACAAATTTTTTGCTAAAACAAATTGTACTTCGTTGGTATCTTGATATTCGTCAATATGGAGGTAGAGGTATCGTTGCTGGAGGACTGATTTAACGACAGGGTTGTTTATAAGCGTCAATGTCTTAGTTAGTAAATCATCAAAGTCCAATGCCTGTTCGCGCTTTAATATCGCTTCATATTTTTCCCATACGGTAGCGGTAACCTGGTCGGGGTAGGTGTTGGCTTGGTTTTTGAAGTTTGCGACAGATACGGCGTCGCCTTTAGCACGGGAAATTTTACCGAGAATTTTTCTTGGTTCAAACTCCTTTGGGTTATATTGGGCTTCTTCCAAAGCTAATTTTATCACTCGCAAACTGTCACTACGGTCGTAGATGGTAAAGTGTCTTTTAAGTCCTAGGGTATCGTGGAACTCGCGTAAGAGACGTACTCCCAGGGCATGGAAAGTAGTAACGGTAGGGAGAGAATCAATGGCCGCCCGTTCGGCTGGAGGGTATTTTCTTATCAAATTTTCCACTCGCTCCCGCATTTCTTTGGCGGCTTTGTTGGTAAAAGTTAAGGCAAGGATATTGTAGGGGGCTACTCCTTGGTGAATAAGGTGCACAATCCGATGAGTAATAACACGGGTTTTTCCAGAGCCAGCACCAGCCAAGACCAGTAAAGGTCCTTTGGTATGCAAAACTGCTTCTCGTTGGGGTTGGTTTAGGCCCTCAAGATAGGGTAAGTGCAAAGTCATAAGTATAACACTATAGCATGACTAGGACTAAGAGCCGGAAAGTAGTAATTAGAAAAAATTAATTACTGAAAAATTACGGGATAATTTTAATTAAATGTCAATCAAAATATATGGCTTCAATTAAGACCCCCACAGCTAGTTTTTGATTAACCTCCGAAATGTGTAATCGTCAATTGCTTAGAGCGATGCTTCTAGTAGAATTTACTCATACCAAAAAATTGGTAGATAAACTTGGAGCAACAGCAGTGTAGCTCTTTTTCTTTCCGAAATTTACCGTAGTGGCAGACAGGCGGCGTGTCCATAAAATTTAACTTATAAAACGCAACGAAAAAAATTCTGGTCATAATTACACTGAACAACTAATTGACCAGATGACAGATAATGCCGAAAAGGGCTTACCCAATCATTGGAACGCCGTCGAGTGGTGTCTTTTTCTAGTTATAATTATTGTGCCTATGACATTGCACTCTGGCTTTTTGACTGAATCTACGGGAAAGGAAGTCCTCGGTTTTACACCAGCGCCAGAAATAGTCACTTCTAGTTCAGTGTTAGACATGACAGTTTTGTCGGCTTTATCAAACCCAAATCCGCAAGGTTTTCGAGGTGGAGCCGAAATTGTAGTTAGTGAAGATGCTCTGGTCGCTTCTGGGCCAGTCGGAGAAAATATCTTATCTTCTACTAGAGGATTAAACGGGGAAATTAGTGTCTATACAGTAAGGGCTGGTGATACCCTTTCGCATATTGCTGAGATGTATGGAGTAACAGCTAATACAATTCTTTGGGCCAATGACCTACCGCGGGCCACTGCTATCAAAGAAGGTCAGACATTGATTATTTTACCAGTGGCCGGAGTACAGCATATCATTAAAAAGGGCGATACGCTTAGCACTATTGCCAAGAAGTATGATGGTGACGTGACAGAAATCATGACCTACAACCAAATTGAATCCAATGATGACTTGGTGGTAGGTGAAAAGCTAGTCATACCAGGTGGAATGATAAAAATAGCCCCTACTAATAACGCCACGCCGACTAAGATTGCTGGTTCATCATCTTCTGGTGGCTGGCTTACTCATCCAGTACCAGGAGCGATTAAAACTCAGGGTATCCATGGCTATAACGCAGTAGATTTTGCTGCTTCAGTCGGCACTAGTATTAGAGCTGCTGGAGCTGGTGAAGTAATGGTTTCTAAGAGTTCAGGTTGGAATGGTGGTTATGGTCAGTATATTGTGATAAGACACAGTAATGGTGCTCAGACACTTTATGCCCACCTGTCTCGTAATGATGTTGGAGTGGGGGCCTATGTATCACAGGGTCAAGTTATTGGCGCGACTGGAAATACCGGACGCTCCACTGGTCCGCACTTACACTTTGAAGTGCGTGGTGCTAGTAACCCGCTTTAAATGAGGTTAAATAAAAATCCACTGCCCTTCTGGCCGTGGATTTTTATTTAGCTAGGTAAACGATACTGGAGAGCTTCAAATACATGGGCGGTGGTGATAGTTTCTGCCTCATCGAGATCGGCAATAGTGAGAGCCACTTTAATTAGTCTATGGTAACTACGAGGAGATAGGTTTAGACGCTCAGCTGATTGTTTGAGTAAATTGGTCACATCAGAACTTAGGTCTAAACACTGATCTAAGTCACGGCTAGTCATTTCACCGTTGGTAGAGACCCCTCTTTTTTCTAAGCGTTGCTTTTGTCTTAGGCGTGCTTTAGCAATGGCTTTTTGGGCGGTCAAAGTTTCTGAGTTTTCGATCTGAGTTTGATTTAGGGTTTCGTAGTTTACATGAGGCACTTCTATCCACAAGTCAATTCGGTCTAGGATAGGGCCAGAGACCTTACCTTGATAGGCCTGTTGCATGGCGGCTAAGAAGTTTCTGGTCCCGTCTTCCCTGCCTCGGTAAGGGTTCATCGCCGCGATCAGGATAAAATTGGCAGGAAACATAGCGGTGCCTTGTATACGAGAAATGCTGACCACGCGATCTTCTAAGGGCTGACGTAGCGCATCTAAGCTACGTCTTTCAAATTCAGGAAATTCGTCCATAAACAGTACCCCACGATGAGCTAAAGTCACTTCCCCAGGCTTAGGGTTAGTACCACCACCAACTAAGGCAGTATGAGAGGCTGTGTGATGTGGAGAGCGAAACGGTGGCGTGGCTGAAATATCGGCAATACGATCGCACAGTGAGTGAATAGCAATTACTTCGAGTAATTCACTTCTAGATAGAGGTGGTAATAGATTTTGAAAAGCTCTGGCCAACATGGTTTTGCCAGTACCAGGAGGTCCAACCAAAATTACATTATGTCGACCAGCCGCGGCGATGATAAGAGCACGTTTGGCACTTTCCTGTCCCTTAATATCTTCAAGGGTGGTTCTGCCAACCGACCAAGTAAGAGGCACCTCAGTCAGCGGTTGGGGGTTAATTTTTTTATAATCAGGTCTAGATTTATCAATATGACAAATGACTTGAAGTAGAGATTTAGCCGGGTAAATATTTACGCCAGCTACTAAAGCCGCTTCCGTAGCGTTCTCTGCTGGTACAACAATCTCAGTATAACCACTTTCCAAGGCGGACTTAACTACGTTCAAAACTCCCTTTACTGGTCTTAAAGTTCCGTCTAAGCCAAGTTCCCCAATAAAAACTACTTTCTCGGTTTGGGGAATTAACTCGTTAGCTTGCAGGTAAGCCAAAGCGATTGGTAAGTCAAATAAAGGTCCATCTTTCTTGAGGTCAGCCGGCGAAAGGGAGATAGTAATTTTCTGGTTTTGACTCTTGGGTGAGTCAAAACCAGTATGCTTAATAGCACTACTAACTCGGTCTTTTGCTTCCTCGATGGCTTTACCAGCTAAACCAACAATCGAAAATGAATGTAGGCCCCGAGAAAGATCGGCCTCAACTGAAATTATTGTGCCAGAGAGTACATGGGGTTGGGCAGTGTACACTAAAGCAATACTCATACACCTTATAGTGAAAGAGTCGAATCTTCTTCATTCATATGAGCAGAACAAGTTCGGGCTGTCGGACTAAAATCAATACGACTTTCTTCAATTGGTTCACCACATACTTCACATAAACCGAAAGTATTTGCTTTAATTTTAGCGAGCGCTCGTTTGCTGTTTTGGTATTCAGTTTCTAAAGCAGAGACGGTACTTCTTCTTTCATTCCAACTCTCTACTGCGTCTGCTTCTACATTTATATCTGCTTCACCAAAGTTGTTATCGATTTCTGGTATAGCTTCCCAGTTGTCAGTTGATTCGTTGTAATTGGCTATTTCATTTAATTCAGTAGTGATTAACTTAAGTTTAGTCTCAAGTCTGCTTTGAAATTTGTTTAGGTCTAGCATAGCTATTTTATTAAGGTAAATAATTGACTCAAGACTGCTTGGTTAGTAGTAATGAGAATAACGTTTTGGGGTGTTATACCATAAACCAATACTTCGCGACCATCTTTACCATTTAAAGATCTAACATCTATCTTGCCAATAGTGATATCTTTAAACTTTAACTCATCAGTAATTTCACCATTGCTTGGATCAAAAGCTACCAACATGGGTTGTAGGTCCTTAAATAGAGTTTCTTCCCAAGCCAACATACCACCTTTTGCGGTAATCGGGTCAGTTATCTTTAGGGCAATGAATGGAGTGATTTGCTCAAAGTTACCAAAATAGAGGGCGCTAATTGACTGTGAAAATACCATTCCGACATTACTTTTTAGAGTGGCAAAAACACTAGCTGGAGAACGGAGTTCTTTACCCTCAAGATCGTTGGTTAAGGCTAGTTGCAGAATTGGAAAAGTACTTTGTTTTTGATTATCAGTAATTTTTGAAAATAGCGCATCACGGTCTTTCTCGGTAGAAAAGACAGTCTGCAAAGGCGCATCCATTATCACTGGGTGATTGGGTGTGGTGACTATTTCTATTTTTTCAGTATTAGTTCTGGTATATGAATAACCAATAATAATTGTGAGAACTATAGCTAGCATGATGCCGGCGACAGTCATAGAAATGAAATTTGTATTAAGTAGGAATAGTCTTTCTTTAAAATTAGTGGGTCTTAAAAGCGTCATCTGAGGAGACGGATTTATTTGTACGCGGGAGATCGTTGGCTCTGGTGGTGGAACATAGGCAATCTCTTCTATCACCGGAGCAGGTGCTGGGGCAGGAGGTGGACTAATTACTGGCTCTACTACTGGTATATCTAATTCTGGTAAAACTACCGGAGTGGGTATGGGTGTAACGACTGCTGGTATCACTGGCTTGACTTCAGCTTCGACCGGAGCTTCTTGGATTTTGGGTAAGGTTACTGGAATCGGAGTAGAGATGACTGGTTTAGGGGCTGGTGGTGGAGTCCGAAAACTCTTACGGGGTACTACCTTCACGTTAGAGATAGCATTTTCGGGAGATTCAAGTAGCAAGTAGCCGGGCTCGGTATTGGCCGTCCAGATAGTTTCTGGTGCTTTGGGCACGGTCCGGTTTTGTCTTTCGCGAATTCTTTCCTGTAAACTAGTGTTGTCAAAAGTGGCTACTTTACCAGTTTTTGAAGTAGCTCTTTGGATTACTCCCTTTCTTCTAGTAGCATCAGGAACAGTGTACTTAGAAACTTTCTTAGTGAAGTATTTCTCTTTAACACTAGCTAGCCAGGTTTTAAAGGAAAAGCCAATAGCTGGTAGGAGGTGAAAGCGCTTGTGTTTGGTATCACTAATAATAATGCTGGTAGAAGCTTCTTCGTTATTAACAACGATAGTCGGCTCATCACTTTTCTTGAGTCCAGAAATGGGCTTTAGTTTCTGCTTAGAAATTTCATTGATTACCGGAGGAATTTTTTCGGTAGGTGGCTTGACCGGGTTAACGATATTTTTGGGAGCTTGATAAATTAGCTTATCTCGTTTGTCTACAAAGTTGGGGGTAGAATCTTTTTGTTCGGCTTTGTTTATAATAGCACCTTGCGGAATAGGGGCTGACTTAGAATCGCTTTTTAGAGCCATGTCCCTGGCTAAGGTACGAATACTAGGTAGTGGATTAGGCTTGATCGGTTTGTCCATTACCATCTAGTATGGCATGAAATTAAATGTTTGTGAGGAGGATATTGTGCCATAGCGTTAATAATTAATAATTAATGGCGAGCTGGTTTCGTCAGGCCACGTTTTTGAGCAAAATCTGGATCCGCTTGTTTAATTGACAGTCCGATTTTTCCCTCTTCTAGTTTGCTTACTACCACTGGAACGGTTTCCCCTACGGTGAGAACCCCTTCCACCGTCTCCAATCTATAAGGAGCAATTTCTGATATATGTATCAACCCTTCATTGTAACTATCAAGCTTGGCAAAGGCGCCAAAAGTGGTGATTTTAGTGATAGTGGCATTTAGTTTTTCACCTAATTCAAAACGTTTAGTTAAGGCGCCAATTTTTAGGGCTGCTTCCGTTGCGGTGCCGTTTTTACCGGTTATAAAGACTGACCCATCGTCTTCAATAACAATTTCTTCTACCCCGGTGCTATCTTTAATGCCGTTAATAGTTTTTCCGCCACCACCAATAACTAATCCTATTTGTTCAGGTAAAATCATTAAAGAGACAATCTCAGGTGCTCGTGGTGATATGGTTTGGCGGTGGGTAGGAATGGCTCGGTGCATCACTTCCAATATTTCCAGGCGAGCCACTTTAGCCTTGTCTAAGGCTTCGGCTATAACTGTTACCGGTATACCCGAAACCTTTACATCCATTTGGATAGCAGTAATTCCAATACTAGTACCAGCTACTTTAAAGTCCATATCACCGTACTCATCTTCTGGACCTTGAATATCGGTTAGTAAGCGGTAATTCCCTTCATAGTACATTAAACCTGAAGCGATTCCGGCCACTGCTCTGGTGATAGGCACTCCTCCATCCATTAAGGCTAGAGTAGAAGCACAGACTGAGCCCATCGAGCTAGAGCCATTACTAGACATTGTTTCAGAGACCAAACGGATAGTGTAAGGAAACTTTTCCTTTTCCGGTATAACCGGCAGTAGAGCTTTTTCTGCCAAAGCACCATGTCCAATCATGCGACGATTAAAACCACCGACTCGCCCGGTTTCTCCAACCGAGAAGGGAGGAAAGTTGTAGTGGTGCATAAAACGTTTTTTAACATCACGTTCCTCCATAGTGTCAATCATTTGTGCGGCTTCTGGGCCACCTAGGGTAAGGGCAGAGAAGATACGAGTACCGCCACGATAGAATATACCTGAACCATGAAGTACGGGAGAGATACCTCCAGCCTGAGCGTAAAGTTCTCTTACACTATCAAAGTCACGACCATCCGCTCGTTTGTTTAATAAGACAGCTCCTTTATGCAATTCTAGGTCAACTTGCTCCTCAAAGAAATGGCTAGCGATTTTGTAATCGATGGGCTCGCTTAAAGTAGCTAAGGCTTCAATAAATTCATCCTTTAAAGCATAAATGTGATCCTTACCGGCTTGGTTGGAAAATATTGTGTTGTGTAGTTTCTCAGCAAAATGACTTTGGTAAAATTCTGCCAAAAGAGGGGGTGGGGTTACAGTTACTAATTGTCTTTTAATCTGACCAATCTCGGCCACAATATTTTTTTGGAAAGCTTCTAATTCAAGCTGGATTTTTGTCGCCATCTCTAATAATAAGAGGACATCTTTTTCTGAAGCTTCATGGGCGGCCGTTTCAATCATGTTGATGTTTCCGTCTTTGCCACAAGCCAGAATTTCAATAGTCAGATTGTTATTCAGCCGGTCTTTATAGGTTGGATTGACAATTATTTCTCCAGTCATACTTTTACCCAAACGAACCACTCCTACTGGACCTTGCCAAGGGATATCTGAGACAGCTAGGGCTAAAGAAGCACCAAGCACTCCAAGTACGTCAGGATCATCTTCACCAATTGAGAGTACTGTCACCACTACTTGTACGTCAGTCCGTAACTGTGATGAAAAAAGTGGTCGGATGGTACGATCAACAATTCGGGCCGAGAGTACCGCTTCGTCGCTTGGTCTCCCTTCGCGTCGCATAAAGCGACTGCCTAGTATTTCACCAGCGGCGTAAAATTTTTCTTCAAACTCTACCGATAAAGGAAAATAACTTAATCCAGGGTTGTCAGACTTACCCATGACGGCGGTTACTAAGATTACCGTTTCACCGTAAGTAATAAGTACTGAACCATTAGCGTGAGTTGCCAAGTCGTTAAATTCAGCAGTTAGAGTTTTGCCACCAAATTCTAGGGTATAGATTTTTCTCTGCATAGGTGTGTTATTAATTTAGATTGTCGGTAATTTTATTCCTGGTCTTCAGCGGTGATTTTTTGTAGGTGTCGACGCAATGGGTTTTTGCTATTGTGGCGAGAGGCTTTTTTATAGCCGATTAAATATTCGTGAGGGTTTTCATCAAGATCGATAAAATCATCTACCACCTCACGTAGTCTAGAGGAAGCTGATCGACCAAAGGTGATAATTTCTACTTGGCAACCTTGACTCTTTACGTATTCTACCAACGGAATAAAGTCACCGTCTCCGGTAGCTAGTACAATAGCATCAACTTTATGAGCGAGTTTAATGGCATCTATGGCCAAACCTACATCCCAGTCAGCTTTCTTTGCCCCACCATAAAATATTTGTAAATCTTTAGTTTTTATTTCAATCCCGATTTTTTCCAGGGCTTCAAAAAACGGTGCCTCTTCCCCACTTTCAGTGTTAACTACGTAGGACAAAGCCCGGATAAGTTTTCGATTACCCAGGGCTGATTTTACGACAGCGGCAAAATTTACTTTTGACTTGTAGAGGTTTTTGGCACTGTGGTATAAATTTTGTGTATCAATTAAAATAGCGACTCTTTGTTCGGGGTGTCGGATAATTCCCATATTAAAATATTTAACTTCTTTATTAAAAATAAAACAATCTCTTTACACTATAACTTGAAAAGGAAAAATGCTCCAGGCGGAGCATTTTTTCTTAGCGCTTAAGTCCGAGCTTCTTGATGAGAGACTGATAAGACTTCTCATTTTTTGTTTCAAGATATTGCAAATGTTTGCGACGATCAGCCACCATTTGCAAGAGACCACGGCGAGAGTGAAAATCTTTCTTATGCTTGCGCAAATGAGTAGAAAGTTCTTCAATCTGACGAGTCAACAAGGCCACCTGAGCTTCTGGAGAACCAGTGTCACTATCGTGACGACGGGAGTCCTTAAGCACGTTTTCTTTTACTCGTTTTGTTAACATATATATGTGTGTAAGTTGGCAGGTCCTTGTATTAGATACGCACCAATGTGCCTACAAGTTAGTGCTTAGATTTAACCGCGAAGGTTGTTACAACTATAGCATAAAAATTACAAAAAGGCAAGTCAGACGGTGATTTAGACAGTTTGTCAAAAAAATGTTCGTATCACGCGTCATGTTCTATTTAAAAGTAATTATTCATGAAATATTAAAGTCCTTTAAAGGGTGGCTGTAAAGACTAGTAAGGTAGTGCATTAAAGCAACGAAGATTAGGGATGAGTTCATATCATATTACATTTAGTATATTTTAGTTTCTACTTTTTAAGGGATGGGCCAATTGGTATTACTGTGGAGAGTCTGTGCGACAACGATAGTTTTATAGCGCATACTACAAAGATAAGACAATAGAATATGATAGGCATTATAGTTGTGGTTATATTTTTACTCTTCCTAAGCCATTGGCGGTTGCGTGAGAGGGTAAGAAAGCTTGAACAAAAAGTAAATACTCAAGTAGCTGTCTCTGCTGAGTCACAAAGATGGGAGGGTACTCTAAGACCAATTCCTTTACCGATGGAAGATATCAATCGTGAAGGAGAGCTAATCTCTCCCGCTCACTTCACCCCCCAAGGTACTCTAGCTAGTGAGTTATCGCCGACTTCAAATGCCGAGCCTAAAGATTGGTTTTTATTGCATTGGTTTAAAGAACATACCTTAATTAAAATTGGTGGTTTGATATTTTTTCTCGGTGCAGGCTGGTTTGTGACCTATGCTATTAAAGCGGGTTGGTTGTCACCGGAACTGCGAATTTTGCTAGGCTTCCTGTTAGCTCTGGTTGCCTATGGACTCGGGGTGTATCGAGAACACTTCGCGCGAGTAGAGTATTTGGTACTGACTGCTTTGGGTACGGCAATAATATCGGTGACTGTGCTAGCTGCTGAGCTAATCTTTGATTTATTACCTCCCCTGCTAGCCCTATCAGTTTTAGCTATTGCTATTGCTTACACCGTATTTGTTTCGGTCAAGACGGCGACACTTTGGCTGGCAGTAGTTTCCGCTTTGGCTGGATTAGCGGCACCCTTTTTTACCGGTATCACCGGCGATTCATTGTTAATAATGCTCTATTTACTAGTCCTAACGGTTGGTATTTTACTGGTGGGTATACGCTTAGAATGGCGTATCTTAACTCTCGTGATGGTTAATGGGACCCTCTTTTATGAGAGTATTTTGTTTAATACATTACCCGGGACCACCCTTTTCACCTTTGTGATTATCTTCTCTGCCTTGTTCTTAGTCAGTGTGACCACATCACTCATAACATCACTCAAACCAAAAACAATAGACGTTGTGACTTTGCTTATAGTCAGTTTGGCTTATGTATTTTTTGCCGCTAATCTGGCCACTAGTGCTAGCTTGGCGGTATTTGTGGCTACGGGTGTAATGGCATTGATCGGTTACATACTTTTTAAGCAAGGTTTATCTAGCAGGATAGTTAATGTTTATTTGGCTTTCGCTGGGGCAGGAATATTGATTGGAACAAGCTTTTTGTTTTCTGGCTATTCTCTTGTCTTGGCGTATACAATAGAATTAACTAGTGCTTTTCTCTTGGTGACTTACTTAGGTTTCCCAGTACAAATTGTCTGGCTAATAGCCGGATTATACTTGTTGCCAATAATTGGATCATTAGCCTCACTAGGTAGTGTGGCTTGGCGGTCTGGTATTTGGCATCCCGATGCTTTGGTGGTCTATACGGTACTCACTTCGCTTACCCTTAGTTCGCTGTGGTTGATTCATAAACCAGGTGTAGCAATTTTCCATTCCAGTAAAATGCTAGCTACTTACTTAGGAGTTTTTGCTTTTGCTTATTCTTACGCAGTGGTAGCGGTATTGACAGAGTCTTTATTTTTACCAAATGATGCTATGGCGATAATGTATGTTCTCTGGGCAATTATCTCTGTTAGCTTAGTCTATTATGCACAGAAAACAGACCTACCTTTAGGAGTGGTAAAGTTTGCTACTTGGTCTTTGCTTATCCCGACAATAGTAAGTACCCAATCATTTTTTGCTTCTGAATGGCTGATTGGTATTTACCATAATCAGTCATTTGGACTGTTTTCAATGGTGGGTATCTTTATCCTAACTATTCTTTTGTTGACTCAGCAGTTTTGTCGTGACTACGATGGACAATTAAAGCAGTTAATTGCCGGGATGCTGACTCTTAGCGTGGCGTATTTATTTGTTACATTAGCGGTTGTCTGGAATAGTTTGTTAGTCCATCCCCTTCAGTTTGTGGCCACTTATGTTAGTTACGCTTTTGTACTCTATCTACTGGTGTCACTCTTTGTCCTGCTTAGAACGGAATTTCGTTGGATAAAATTTGCGCTTTCAGCTTTTGTTTTACCGGTTTGGTTATCGCTTAGTTCCTTTTCTCTATCTGGTTGGGACACTGGGTCACTTGCCCCGGAGGCAATGGGATTATTTTCATTGGTCGTTATTTTTATTCTCTTGGCACTCGGTCTACGTAGCCGAGCTGATTACCTAGACAAGATTTCAATGAAGTTAGTCTTGGTTGACTGGAGTCGAGCTCTACTTGTTTTGTCCGGTGTATATATCGTCGGTTTGGTTTGGTCCTTGGCGCATTCAATAGTAGAACCAAATGAAGCAATATCATTAGCTCTTTTGATCTACACAGTAGCTGGATTGGGAGCCTACCTATATGGTAAGCGAGCAAAAAATATGGATGTGACCTATGTGGGAATTGCTTTACTTTCACTAGTAGTCTGTCGGTTGGGGTTGGTAGACATTTGGAATATGGAGTTGCTATGGCGCTTTATCACTTGCTTAGTAATTGGTTCGTTGTTTATCGGTGCCGCCTTCATAGAACGGAAAGAGAACGATTAGGGTTTTAAAAAATAAAAATAAAATCGCTACCTCACGAGGTAGCGATTTTATTTTAGATGATTTCTTATTTAGATAGAATCAGCGTAGTGATTTAGTACAGCCATGATACCAGCCTGGTTGCGAGTCCACTCGCTACTTAATCGACTTTCTAATTCAACAGTGACAGCCGGAATACCAATGGAGGCTAGCCAACTTTCTGCGTCACCACTAACTGGGTATGCGTCGAAGATAGGTACTGCCTTGTAGTCTGCTGCCTTGGCATAGAGGTTCATTAGCGTAATTGTTTCTGGGAGAATATCTTCCCTACATTTTGATCCGTAGACCGTATTAGCTTGACTGTGCCAAAAAATCGCTACCTTAGGATTGGTGTTGGTTACTAGGTTTTTCAAAGCGAGTGTTTCTGGTTCAGAAAAGGGAGCTTTTCCGGCACTGACTACTTTGCCACGCCAAGTACTTTCCTTTTGCCATTTGCAATCAAAGTTACGATTGAGGTCAACATCATTGGCATTAAATCTTCCTTTTCCAGTTTCGTGAATATCGCTAGGTAGTATATCGCTACTAGAAAATTCTTCAGTCAGTCCAGTGGCTAAGTATAGGCCGTCTGGGTTTAGGTTGGGCACCACCACCAACCTAAGATTAGCTGGGACAATTATTTCTTCGTTTTCTAAAGCAGAGATAAACTCATAGGCCAGAGTGATACTGTTCCATTCGTATCCGCCGTGGACTCCCCCAACAAATAGTAGCGTGGTACTACCGTTACCAAACGTGTAGCTAACAATGTCCCTCCCTTCTACGGAAGTACCGATAATTTTTTTTGGATTAGGTGGTATCTCTTCGGTAATGGTCGTGACTTCCGGTTCTATCTTTGGTGTTTCCGTTGGCGACGGTGCTTGATCGTAAAAGAAAAAACCAAGTGCCCAAACTACCCCTACTAGAAGGAGAGTAGAGATAACGAACAGGTTAAGATATTTTTTCATTATCGTCCGAGTGATTCCAAAACTGCTTCGATGCCAGCTTTGTTTTTGGTAAGTTCAGTTTCGTTGTGAGTGGTTAAGAGAACACTGATAGCTGGTATCTCGAGCTTAGCAAACCAGTTGACCATGTCACCAGTGATTTCGTAGTAATCAAATTCCTCGTAAGCCTGGTAACCTGAAGCTCCGGCGTAGCGGTTGGTTAGAGCCAGTGTCGCCGGCAAAGTAGAGTCACTGCAACGAGAGGCGTAAACCCCGCCAGCCGCACTGTACCAAACAACTACACTGCTTGGTTCATGCTTGTTTACATAATTTTGGATTGCTTGGCTTTCTGGTTCTGAGAAACTTTTACTTCCCCCACTAACCGTTGTATTTTGCCAAGTGCCACTAGCTTGCCATTCACAATCAAAGTTACGATTGAGATCAACTTGATTAGCATTAAAGCGAGCAGCTACTTTTTCACTTTCACTTCCCTTCACGTCTTTTGCAGTGAAACGTTCAGTAGTGCCGGTAATTTTTTTAAGACCATCAGGATTGAGAACTGGGATTATGGTTACCGTCACATCGTCTGGAATTATTTCTGGGCTATTGTTCAACCAATCAATTAGCTCAAAACCAAGGAGGGCGGTGTTCCAAGAATAACCACCATGAATACCTCCAATCAGCAAAAGTTCCCGATCACCAGTACCGAAGTGATAAGCCTTAACATCATTACCTTCAACCGACTGACCAATGACAGTGATAGGTTCGCGTGTAGTAGGAGTAGTTTCAGTCTCGTCTTTAGAAGGGGTTTCTTCTGTTACTGGCTCATCTTTAGGAGTAATTTCTTCGGGGATTATTGGTTCGGCCTTTTGGTAAGTCGTA
Organism: uncultured Candidatus Saccharibacteria bacterium; assembly: GCA_964425625.1. Taxonomy (GTDB): domain Bacteria; phylum Patescibacteriota; class Minisyncoccia; order Phycocordibacterales; family UBA918; genus OLB19. Next base: position 38,805 of record CAYRMI010000006.1, read on the forward strand.
TCAACTTCTGCTTGTGAATTAATAAAATAATAAACTCCACCAGCGATAATAATAAAAGCAACTACAGCCAATAAAATATTTTTCATATACTTTATTGTATGCCAGAAATGACAGGCTGACCACCCTATAAAAAACTCTTTAAACAAGGCGTTTCACAACTATTTAAAAGTCTAGTAGACGTCTATCTATCCCTAGTTAGATTAACAATAGGCTGTGCAACACCAGCTTCTATTTGTTCCATTTTGTGGCCGTAGATTATTTCCTAGCGAAACTGCTGACAAGGCACTAATGATCTTAGTATAAAGCAGGGAAATAACTGTTTCTTTAGACTTGATAGATAGCTGGTTAACGTCTAAATATTGAGACCTAAATAAGATGTGTGAAACTGGTGTTAATAGTAATACTGCTTCCTAAACTGCTAATTCGATTTCACTAAAATCTGCTTTGGAAAGAGCGATAGTTCCGCCGGGTTGCACTGACCCGCTGATGATACGTTCGGCGACTTTTTCTTCTACTAAATCTTGCAGTACTCTTTGCATGGGTCGGGCGCCAAACTCCGGACTGTAACCTTTGTGCACTAGGACGTCCATTAGATCACGATTGATAGTAAGTTCATAACCGCGTTCCTTGATGCGTTCGTAGAGATCGCCAAGCATGAGGCCGGCTACTTGACCTTGGTTTTCTAGGGTGAGTGGTTCAAAAATAATCGTGCTGTCAAAGCGGTTGAGTAACTCAGGGCGGTAGATACCTTCTTTTATAATATGGTTAATAATTTCTTGAGTCAAAGTAGCTAGCTCTTGGCGCTGCTCTACAGTCCGTAAGATGAGTTGGCTCGCGGCGTTGGAAGTCGCGATGATGATGGTGTTGCGAGCATTCACTTTCTCTCCCCGTCCATCAGTAAAGATTCCCTCATCAAGAATTTGTAGAAACAAGTCATGGACGATGCGTGCTCCCTTTTCAAACTCATCCAGTAGAAGTACAGAGTAAGGATGCTCACGAAGCATATCGCAGAGGATGCCTGATTCTTGGCCGTCACCTATCAGTCTTACTAGTGAATCTCCGCCACTAAATTCGGACATATCAAGGCGGTGCATGTTACTCTCGTTACCAAAGAAAATCTGAGCCAGCGCTTTAGCGGTTTCGGTTTTACCTACACCAGTGGGACCAAGAAACAAGAACGAGCCAATAGGCTTATCGGCTGACTGAATACCGGCTCTAGCTCGGCGCATGGTGCGAGCGATAGCGTCTAAAGCACGTGGCTGACCAACTACTCGCTCACGTAGTCGACTCTCAAGATTGAGTAACAAGTCACGCTCTCCTTCACCGATCGGTCCGACCGGAATACCGGTTTTCTCGCCGACCACGGTGTAGACAAATTCAGCGGTGATAATACTGGTGTTGGAGCCACTGGCTCTGGTCGCTACATCGATCAGTAACTCGATGGCTTTATCCGGCATCACACCTTCTACTAAGTAACGTTCGGCTGCTGTAGTAATAGCCACTAGTGAAGCGTAAGTGAAAAGTATTCGGTAGCGATTTTCATTTTGTAGAGCGATACTCTCAAGTACTCGAGTGGTGCTACTTTGATCTGGAGTATCAATTAGTACCTCAGCGAACCGTCGCGCAAAGGCACCTAATGGTTCTAGGTACGTATGGTACGCACCGGGTGTATCAGTGGCGATTATATGTAAACTAGTTGAGGCCAAAAATGGGTCAAGTAGTTCAGGAATAAAAACCCCCATGGCTTCAGCTTCCCGTAAAAAGGTACTTAAATTTTCTATGACTATAATAATATTACCAGCATAAGATGCTTCACTAAAAAGTTCTAAAATTGTTTGCTCCAATGCTTGTTTATCTTGATGAGTCGCAAACAACCTGGTGGTATCAAGCAAGACCATCCGTTGGTCAGCTATCGCTCCGATTGAGGATCCTTTGGCTAGTCGACGGTTTACTTCTAGCAACAAATCAATCGTCCCGACGCCGGCTTCACCTATAACCAATACATTAGCTGACTTTACTCGTGCTAGCGCCATCTCAATTTCCACTAGTTTACCTTCTGCAAAAGTGGCGTTACTATTTGTAAGATTGGCAAAAACGGTGCTGGTTTTAATGTCACGGGAGAATTTTTCTAGTAGGTATGGAGTACCATAAGTCCATTCCCGTCCGATACCTTTGGTTTTGGACAAGTTATCTTTACCCCACCAACGCTTGGCCTTTTTTTCATTATGATGGGCGGTGATTACCCAAGTCAGAGCGCCCATAAAGATTTCTTCAGTGATACCTTGATCTTTTATAAGTTTTTTAAAAGCCGGATCTTGCTTTAGTAGGTAAGCACCAAGTGAGATAAGAGTGAAAATCTCCCCTTCCGGTAGTGGGATCATATTAGTTGAGATGCGTGGACGTTGTCCGGCAAGAAAGGTATCAAGCCCATTGGGGTCAACGCCAGCTCGAAGTAAAAATACCGTACCAAGACGAGAGGTCACAAAAGCTAACGTGACATCGTCGGGTTTATAAGCTAAAGCCTCGGCTACTTCGTAGGTTACACCAGAAATTTTTTCTTCACCGATACCGAGAATAGAATTTAGACCATAAAAATAAAAACTGTTGTGGTAACCGAACATCATCATTTGTTCTATCCATAGGGCTGTGGCAATAAAACAAACACCAAGTAAAGGACCAGCGTACCCAGCTGGCAGCAAAAAAATTGCGCCAGTACTAGCTAGAGTGGCCAAAATCGCAACCGTTAGAAAGATTACCCGAAAAGTACTTAAGGTTCTTCGCGATAAAAATCGAGAGAAAGAAAGGACGGGTTTGTAGCGGTTGATGTCTTCGGCGACGGTATACATATATATGAAGAACTAGACGGCTAATAATAATTTGAAACCGAGTACTAGACAGGCGACGATGAAAGCCGGGGCCACTAACCAAATGATGTATGTGATGCCAATGACTAAAAGTAGCAGAAGCAAACAAAAAGTTCCCGTCACGATGATAGTTAATCTGAGAATCAAGCCGATAATCCGGGAGATGAGATTGATGATGATGTATCCAGCCAGATCTTCAAAACTGAAAGTGTTACCCCGGTCTTCCGTCATGCGACGGTAAGGAGCCAGCAGGGATTTTAATAACTGTGGCAGAGAAAAAAAGTTAACCACAAACCACATTAAGTTTTTAGACACATGCCAGATTTCACCCGGAGCTTTGGTGTAGTGCCAAAATATATAGTGATGTAAAATCGAGAGGAACAGCATAATAGTAAGTATAGCTTGTCTACAAAAAAAGTGTGGCCTGTAATAAACAGAAAGCCGTCACCCCAAAGGGGTGACGGCTTTCTGTTTAGTTCAAGTTAGCTTACGCAGGGCTTGATATTATTCGCTAGTGGTAGCTCCACCATGAGCGGCTAGACGTACGTTTGTGGCAGCTGGGCCTTTTGGACCTTGCTCAACATCAAACGTTACGGCATCACCTTCTTGTAGGTCGTCGAAAGCGACGTCTACTAGAGACTGAGCGTGGAAGAAAACATCCTTACCACCATCATCTGGCTTGATAAAACCAAAACCATTATCCTTCTTGCGTACAATTGATCCTGTCATTTTATTTATTTTTTACTTCGATTAACTACAAAACTTCACTTCACCTGGTCAATGCTTTCACCTTGCCTTGGGGGAGTTTGTTTCGCTAGGAGTATTAAAGCACAGATACAGATAAACACAAGCATTTATAATAGAGCAGTGTTGCTTATTAATCTAAAAAACCATTTGTACCTTTAGGAACAGATGGTTTTTAGGTCACTGAGTTTTAGCTTCAATCAGTCCAAGGTAGGCTAAATTTTAATGTGGCTGGCGTACTGGCCGATGAGAGGTAGTTCCTTCTGTGTATGTTTTAGGGCATTAATAATACCGATGATGGAAAATACCAGGGCCACTAAATTCAATACTGGATAGAGGAAAAACAGCCAACCACCGATAAGCCAAATCACTAGATAAATTCCAAACACCAACATCCCTTGCTTCACGTGGAATTGAATAAACGGGTCTTCCTTCTTGGTGAGGAAGGGAACCAAGACCAATGGCCCAACATAAGATAGGGCAGCCATGATAGTTTGTTCTGTAAAAGTTAAGGTAGAGGCTGGTTGGTTTGGGCCACTCTCGCCCGAGGTGGTCGCGGGGTTAGGGATAGGGGTCGGGGCAGAACTATCTGGAGTTGGGGCATTACCCCCGGTTTGGTTTTGATTTTCGTCCATAGCTTAAATGTTAATGATTAAGTTTCAACGCATCTAACATAAGTTTATTACTTTACGGTGGTAATGCAAGACCCGTAGCGTAAGCTACGGGTCTAACTCCAACTATGGCTTTTTTCACCATCGCCACGGTCTTAGTTTCTCTTTAGTGTTCTCTCGCAAATCACCGAGAGTCACTAGAATCTCCAGAAATTTCTCCGGTGCTCGGCGAGGATGTAAAACCGCCCAAAGACTGAAGACAATTGCCCCGACTATCAGAGCCAGTAGGAAAGTGCCACCGACCAGCAACAAGATTAAACCAAAGACTAATATATAGGCTGGTACGGCAAGACATTTTGGGAGTAACCTTTTCCCATTACCCCCAACTTTCTTAATTTCTTCACCCATCACCCTCTTCCTTCAGGATAGATGGTACACAAAACGGAACTTAGTTCTGCTGTCTGTAAGATAACAAAATTCAAGAAAAAGTCACTGGTTAATTAATACATGAAGCGGGCGCCACCAAAGGTAGCGCCCGGATTTCAGCGGTGAGCATAGAGTTCATCAACTGATTCGTCCCAGTCGTCCGCGAGACCGTTGTCGTGCGTTGGAATCGGCCAATTGGGAAAATGAGTCTTGCGAAGAAGTACGTTTGGCAGTTTTTGAGTCTGCTGTTGCTCTTGCAAAACTTGGTCTCGCTCAGCGTCGGCTGGTCTGTGTGCCGTAGTGAACATGGTGACACCTCCTTTCAATTCTTGGTAGTCACTCATTTATTTTACAACCTCGCTTGGTGGTAAACCCTAACTTTATACACCAAAATCAAAATTTACACACTACCCCTCCCCCATCTCTAACAACATAATAAAAAAAGTTCTTCTCCGAGGAACTACTATAGCTATATAAAATTACCTAAATTTCCCTGAGTAACGAGGGTAATCTGCTTCAGTGGAAGTTCTTTAAGAATACTTTTGTAGCTTGGAATTTTTTGATTATTTAGTTTAAATTCAAAAGCCGTAAGTACACCATTAATTTCTTCCAGGTAATCAACTTCTTTTTGTGTATAGCTACGCCAGAAGTATTGATGAGGTCTCTGGCTGTTGGTGTTGTGCAGAGCCTTGGTGCGTTCGAGGATACACCAATTTTCAAACAGACCGCCAACATCATTTCGGTTTTCCAAATCATTAAAGTTATTGATGATGCTATTGCGAACACCCAGATCATAAAAATAGACTTTAAAATTACGAGCTACTTCGTTTCGCGTATTGGTACTGTAAGCTCGTAATCGAAAAAGCACGTAAGCTTTTTCTAGGAGGTTAATGTAGCTCGCTACAGTCCGGACATTTAGACCAACGACGCGAGCGATTTCCGACAGGTTAACCTCATTACCGATTTGATGCGCTAATAGAGTGACAATTTTTTCTAAGGTTTCAGATTTTTTGATGTTCTCTAGCTCTAGAATGTCTTTGTATAAATAACTAGAAGATAAGTTGCTGAGTAAAGTTATGGCTTCCTCGTGTGAACGAAGGTAAATGTCAGGGTAGTTGCCATAAATCATCGAACGTCTTAGTTCACTGCTGATCTCTATTTCACCAGCTTCGTTACCGGTTATTTCCAAGGTGGAAAGGGGTAGTAAGTCAAAAGCAAAATATCGACCAGTGAGTGGTTCGGCGATTTTATTGGCCAGATCAAAACTAGCCGATCCAGTGGCAATTATTTGTAGTTGGGGATTATTATCGACCAGTAATTTTAGCTTAAGGCCAATATTCAAAACCCGCTGCGCTTCATCTAGCACAATGAGGTCATAATCACCAATATTTCGGGAAAGAGTAGTGAAATCTTCTGCCTCTAGCGCGTCGCGCACAGACTTATCATCACATGAATAGTATTTAGTCTTTTTACCGGTAGCAAAATCAGACAGGATGATTTTGACCAGAGTAGTCTTTCCCGACTGGCGTGGTCCATAGACAATAATCACTTTACCCTTAAAAAGGGACTCTACTACATGTTTTTTAATTAATCTCTGTATCATAATACAGTAATTATATATAAATACTGTATTAAGTCAAATAATTACCTACCCCTCCCCCATCTCCCACAACATATTGAAAAAAGCGCGGTAGTTGTCGGCGATTTGCTTGGATTTGATTACATACACCAAGGGTGGGTTGAGAAACGAGTAAAATGACACACTGTCTTTACGTACTAGCATGTGGGTCTTTCCTTTCGGCAGTTTTTCCATAAAACGGTACTCTTGGTTCTGGAACTGCCCGATGTACTGCTGGTAAAAAGCTCGCTCGTCTGGTGTGCCGAGGTACTTAACCCTGATCTGCTTTTTTTCTTTAATATCTAGATATTCGGGTAAGGCTTCCCCCATCAGTTCACCAAAACCATTGGAAGCTCCCCCGATAATACATTCCTCCTCCCCTGCTTCCGCATGCTCGGCATAGAGTAGCTCATACTCTTGAATCGCCCTCACACCTTGGAGTACCTCAAATTCCTGTTCGTTCCCGATGTTGCTAATTTGATTGAGTTCCCGGGCCAGGTCCCCTGCTTCAATTGCCTTTCTCCGTCCTAAGGTTTCAATCACTTGGGGTGGGCGGGCTTTGTACTTGGCCTGTTTCCCTTTCTTGATCTCTTCTACTAAGCCCTGAGCAATCAGTTTAGGCAGGGCTATATATATGTATTGCCGATGCAAGCCGGTACGGAGAGCGAGCTTGGTCCCACCAAGCTCCCGCCCATATTCCAAAAGCACTACATATATAGTTGCTTCGGTCGAGGAAAGACCAAAGCCGGTTAGGCGGGCAATTAATTGTTTGTTTGTTTCTTGAGTTGACATAGTGGAGGTGTAGCTTATGATGCATATACTGTGGCCTAGGCCTCCGAGGAGATTGCATTCTCCGATACACAGTGAAATCCGCCACGAAAGCTTCCAGCTTTCGTGGCGGATTTTGTGTATTTTGGTAATTCATAAAAAATAACTGTCATAATTATAATGTCACTATATCATTACTGCCATAAAAAACAACTACAGCTGTATATTAAAAGTGACATCTTTAACATTGACAAAAAACCATAAAGATGCCATAATAGATATTAGAAAGTTCAGAGCAAACTAGTGGTCCGGAAGACCAAAGGCACCTGAACAGCACCTTGAAAGGAAGATCATGTACTACACGTCTCGCATGAAGAATGTCCCAGTTGAACAGACCTACTACCTGCTCCACGATACTGACAGACCTAGATTTGTCTGCCTGGTGGAGCCGGGAGAGAAGCGATTGTTCAGACTGCGGGGCTGTATGTGCGGTGAATGCACCCCCGATTGGATGAAGAGTGGTCAATATCCATTCCAGGTCGTCAGGGGTCGCTTCGAGGAATCCTTATTCTGGGGATCCATGCCGAACGACTTCGATCCGGCGACGATCCTGAACGAAGTTTTGGTGGCTGAAACTGCCAAGAAGCTGGAGATCGAGGATACGACGCGAAGTGTTCATTATTGCCGAGAAGAGCTGGCGCGATTTGAAGCCAATCGCACGGAAGAGACTGAGTCCACCAAGCGCCGGTTTGCGCATGAAGTTTCGGAAAAGACGGCTGAAGTCGAAAGGCTGCTGGCCGAAATCGAGACGGCCAAGGCTTGCCTCGCCAACGTCGAAGAGGAGTTTGAAGCCAAAAGGCAAAAGCTCGTCGACGACGCCGAAAGTGTCATGGCCGAGCTCGCCGAACTCCAAAAGAACGTTTCATGATCTTCTAGGTAGGTTTTGGAGAAGTGTGTACCCCACGCTTCTCCTCTTTATAAAGATTTTGAATGCCTCGAAATCTTTAAGAGGAATAGTCTTTTTCAACCACATACTACATGAGGATATGTATATGAAGGTCTACGTTCTTTCAGAGTCAGAAGAGTACTATGACGAGAGCACAGGGTATATGGCGTGGGGTGAGTGGGTGAGTGTTTCGGTTACGGCCGACAAAAACAAGGCACTCCAATGGGATGATGGAAACAAAAAACCATTTGTTTTCATTGAAGATATACTCGCTCACTACGAAGACCCAGAAGTCTTTTACCGGGGCGGAGGGAACTTTGGTACTCGTACCATGAGGCGATGGGAAGAAGTTGAGCTGAGTAATAAATGACACCGTCCCGAGACGGATAAAAAACCTCTCCGCGCTACTTGTCCCGCGTGTAGGCAAGTTGGACATGTGTCGATCCAAAAACAAGACATCAACAACCGCTACGGCTCACCCTGTGGCGGGTTTTCTTTTGCATGAAACACCAAAATGTTAGACTGTAGCCATGAAAATATACTCATGGAACGTTAATGGCATTCGGGCGGTCATCAAAAAGGGTGATTTTCAGCGTTTTATGGCCGAACATAAGCCTGATATTCTGTGTTTACAAGAAACCAAGGCTAATCAAGGTCAGGCGGAGGTAGATTTACCTGATTATGAGGAGTATTGGTGTTCGGCGGAGAGAAAAGGCTATTCTGGAACGGCGATATTTACCAAACACGAGCCAGAAGCTGTTTTCTTGGGTTTACCCGAGGATATTGTGAAACAATTTAATTTGGTGGATGACTATGGGGACACCAGCAAGGAAGGACGAGTGATTACCCTTGAATTTGCAGGTTTCTTTGTCAGTACGGTCTATACCCCCAATGCCAAAGACGATCTCTCCCGTATTCCGATGCGCCAAGCTTGGGATCCTGCCTACCTCACCTACATGAAACGGCTAGAAGAGCAAAAGCCCGTTATCTTCTGTGGTGACCTCAATGTGGCACACACGGAACTGGATTTAGCCAGACCAAAAGAGAATAGAGGGAAGAAAGGATTTACCGAAAAAGAGCGCTCCGGCCTTTCCGATTTTATTACTGCCGGTTTTGTCGACACCTTTCGACTGCATGAAACGGAGGGTGGTCACTACACCTGGTGGTCACATTTTGCGGGGGCCAGGGAGAGAAATATTGGTTGGCGGATCGATTACATTTTTGTGAGTCGAGCACTGGTGCCGCTCATAAAAAATGAACGGATTCATCATGAGGTGATGGGTTCAGATCATTGTCCAGTGTCACTAGAATTAATGTTACCGACTGAGGAATTTTAAACACGCAAGTAGTCAAAACAAAAGAATACAATTCTCAAATTTGTCAAGAGTAAAGTATTAGTATAAATTCTGAAGCTTTAAATAAGGCTAAAATTTACTTTTAAAAAATAAATTTAGGGCGTGTCCTTTATAAAGGACACGCCAGGGGTAGTTATGCACAGCTATCCACCAGCTTGTCCTTTACACACTTTTATAAAGGACATAATATATACGTAGGCCCAGAAAGGGCGAGCAGGCATCTCCAGAGTTCTCACCTGAACACATTCAAGTAAGAACCCTGGAGGTACCCCTTAAAGAGATCATTCAAAAAACAATTGAGTATTACCTCCAAAAAACTCAAATAAAAAACGTTCATAACAACCCACCCAAGAGAAGTCTCCTTACACTAAATCAAGAGCAATTGACCGCTCAGAGATATGAGTAAGTGAAAATGATTTCTCAAAAATGTACAACATGAGCTTTGGTATCGGTTAGCCATCATAATTGGCGCCAACTAGGGTATTATCCCTTACTAAATAAAGCTCAACCAAATAAAGACCTGAGGGCACCGGTAGCAGATTTTCCACCAAATCAGCTCCCGATTCCCCCAGGTCTTTTTTAATTGAAGAAAGGAACGCCAGCGACTATTCTGAAATTATGCAGGCACCTCAGTAGATTCGACCCCACAGGTGAATGAACAAATGCCCGTAAGGGCATATTGTGAATTTATACGGGCGTCTCACTAGATTCGACCTCCAAGGGAGAATATAGTGGCGACGAGCCGTAAAGGAAGGTCATTTTAATGTTTAGCTCTATAACCCCTAACAGTTTCGCAAAATTGACCTAGTTTCAAATGACTGAAAGGAATATTGAAACGGAAATACTCGTGTGGCGGTGCAGGCACCTCAGTAGATTCGACCCCACAGGGAGAATCTACTGGCGGTGAGTTGCAAAGACAAGTTGTTTTATATTCATAGTATTCACCACACATTTTATGCAGGTACCTCAGCAAAAAGGACCCATCACCTACCGGTGGTGGGTCCTTTTGCTCTACACTTACCCCACCTTGTGTTCCCTAGCTATTTCCTTCAAAGCGGCCGCTTCTTCCTCGGCTTGTTTTTCCTTCCCTGCCTCCGCCAACTTTAGTAATTCCGCTTCCGTCAACTGAAGTAGTTCAAAAACTCTTGTTTCTAGGTACTCTTCGGTGTTTTTCCCCGGTTCTATCAACACCTCTTCCAGTAGTGCATGCAGTATATATCCTAGCTTTTTACCTGGCTTTTCCCCAGACATTTCCATAATCTTATCCCCATTTATCTTCAGTAGCTTGACGGAAATAGGATCCCGCAAAGCTTCATCCACCATGGCTTTGTATTTGCGGAAGCGGAAGGGCTGTTCTTTGGGTCGGCCGGTACCGATGCGGTCGCAAACCCTTAAATTAAGGAGATTTTCAATCTGATCCTCCCCGATTCTTGTAATAGTACGGCGGACGGCGGCTAGAGTAATTTCATCGGGGTCCGAGAAAAACATGTGCCAACGCACCAGCTTTTCCACCTTTTCGATGGTTTCCCTAGGCATTTTTAAGCGCTCGAGGATCTTTTTAGCCATTTTGGCCCCGACTACCTCGTGACCAAAGAAGGAGTACTGCTTATTTTTGCCCCCGGTACGTCTAGTGGCTGGCTTGGCGATATCGTGAAGTAAGGCGGCGAGGCGTATCTCAGTCAAGTGTCCTTTATCAGCGGCGGCTTGAAGGGTACGTAGGTTGTGCTCAAATACATCAAAATCATGGATACCTCCCTGCTCACAATCAACCCCCAACAGCAGTTCGGGTAGAATGTACTGAAGCAAATCAAGCTTTTGGAGGAAAATAATCCCCTGCATAGGAGTAGGCGAATCAATCAGGCGGATGAACTCAGTAGCGACACGCTCAATGGCAATCTTTTCCAGCTGGGGAGCATTTCTTACGATACCAGCCATAGTCTCCCCTTCTATAACAAAGTTTAGTTCGGCCGCTAGACGGACTGCTCGCATCATACGCAGAGCATCTTCCGCAAATCGCTCATCGGGTACCCCGACTGCTTTTAGGCGCTTGGCTTGTAAGTCTTCAATTCCACTATATAAATCAACAATTTTTTGGTCGGCTATCCGAAAAGCGATGGCGTTGACGGTAAAGTCTCGACGCGCTAAGTCTTCTTCTAGAGTAACGCCAAAAGTAACACTGTCGGGGCGCCTCGCGTCACTGTACCCGCTTTCGCTACGGTAGGGGGTGACTTCTACTACTTTCAGTCTGTCGTCAGTCTCCTCTTCAGTTTTAACTCCGACCGTACCGTAGTCATTATTGCAAAAGCTATCAGGAAAGAGGGCCTGAATTTGCTCGGGGTGAGCGGTGGTAGTGAAATCCCAGTCTTTAGGTGTCCGGCCTAAGAGTAGGTCGCGCACACACCCGCCGACCAAATACGCCTCAAAACCAGCTTTTTCTAGCGTTTCACTGATTTGCTTGATTACAAGCGGAATGGCGTTAGTGTCAATCATATAAGATAGTTAATTTTCAATCATTGTATGTTTAAAGCACCACTTTGTACACTCATACTCTGGGAACATTCGAACCTATTTGTTATGATATCTAGATGAAAGCTTTAGTACATGAGAAACAGCGGGCCATAGAGCTACGTAAGAAAGGTTACTCATATAAGGACATAATGGCGGAGGTTCCAGTAGCTAAAAGTTCAGTATCGCTGTGGCTTAAAGATACTCCACTAACTAAATCTGAAAAAAATGTATTAAAAAAACGTGTCGACTCTAACATCAGTCGAGGCCGGATTAAGGCAGCTGCAACCCACCATTCAAATCGCCTAGAAAGAGAAAAGAATCGCTTGCCAGAGATAAAAGAAATTTTTAATAGATTTAAGGACGATCCACTTTTTCAACTAGGTATTGGACTATATTGGGCTGAGGGGGCTAAGAGTAGTGGGGGCACAATGTTTACGAATTCTGACGAGAAAATGGTTGTTGTTATGCTTCAGTGGTTTGAAAAGTTCACCTTATACTCTCGACAAGACTTGCGCTATCGGTTGTATGTTCATAGGCCATATGCGCATGAAAACTGTGAACAATGGTGGGCAGAAAAATTGTCGGTACCGCTTTCAACCTTTACCAAGACATCTTTTAAACCAACGAGTAAAGGAATTAAAATTCGTCAAAACTACAAGGGTTGTTTAAGGATAGAAGTGCCCAAAAGTAGCAAACTGTTGCATTCGTTAAAAGTCTGGACAGGGTTACTGGTTGAATATCATCAGAAACAATAGTACACTGCAAGTCAATCAAATTATTTAATTTGACGAGATCTTGCACCCGTGGTGAAGTGGATTATCATAGCGGTCTTCGGAACCGTTGTCGGGGGTTCGAGTCCCTCCGGGTGCACACGCGTAAACTAAAAAGCCATACTTTCAAAAAGTATGGCTTTTTAGTTTAGCAAATGAAACTACTTCATTTGCGTACGTGTGTGCAAACCGCAGGCTTATTTTTCTTTATACATAAAAAGAAAAATGCCGAGGTGGGGTCGAGAGTGCTTAGTAAAATGAAAGCGAAGCTTTTATTTTACTTAGCAACTCGTGACCACAAAAACGAAAAGCTTCATTTGCGTACTTGTGTGCAATGCGGAGTCATATTTTGGCTATTACTAATGCCGAAATTGGCGAACCGAAGGACTCGAAGTTAAATAGTATGCTACTATTTAGCTATATGACTAATACAGTCGTGCTGATTGTAGAAGACGATGAAAGCATTTTAGAGCTTTACGCGGAGGCTTTTACTCAGGTGGGAGTTAATGTTCTCAAAGCCAAGAATGGTCAAGAAGGAGTGAAAATGGCCCTGGAACATCACCCTAACGCCATTTTGATGGATATTATGATGCCAATAATAAATGGGCATGAGGCGGTGGAGAAAATCAGGCTTGATCCTTGGGGTAGAAATGCCAAAGTTATTTTTCTTACTAATATGAGTGATGCGGAAAACGTATTTTTAGCAGTCGAAAATGGTAGTGAAGAGTACATTATAAAAGCTAATACACCAGTCAAGGAGGTAGTAAATCAGACTAGAATGGCTATGCGGGCCTAGGCTTACAATTAAATAGTATTGGACAATGCCCGACCATCTTTGAAGGTCGGGCACTGTTTATATCCGAAAATCGAACAGTTGTGACAGTATATAATATACGAACCATTCCATGACAAATTTACCTGGCCATTATAAAAAGGAAGCCTATGAGCAAGCGATTGCTTTCCGGAAGCGTGGCTTTACCTATACCGAGATTGCCAAGATCTGTGGGGTGTCGGTCGGTACAGTCAGTGCCTGGCTCAAGCCCCTACCCTTTTCAGTTCAAATAACGGCTCAAAATAAAGACAGAGCGGCGCAGGAGAACAAGAAACGGATGGTCTCTATCAACAAAGCTCGTACCGCTGAGCGAGCCAAACAATATGATCAGGTAGTGCAGATGGCGCAAACTGAATACCAAAATTACCGCCAGTCTCCCCTCTTTGTAGCTGGACTGATGTTGTATATAAGCGAGGGAGATAATACTCATTCTCGCTTAATTCGTCTGACGGACAGTCGCCCGGTACTACACAAGATTTTTATTAAGTTCCTTCTGACTTACCTGGGAGTAGAAAAGTCAGCGATAAAATTTTGGTTACTTCTCTACCCCGATCTCGATGAGGTCGTCTGTATGAAGCATTGGAGCAAGAAAACTGGTATTTCCGTCGCTCAATTCTATAAAAACCAGGTTATCCAAGGACGAAGCTTGAAACGGACGTTGCATTTTGGCGTTGGGAATACTATAATCGGCAGTACTCTTTTAAAGAAAAAACTCAGCCGTTGGATTGAGCTGTTTCTGAAAGAGCTATAAGCATAAAATAACGTTGCGGCCATGGTTAAGTGGTATAACGTGTCCTTGCCAAGGATAAGTCGAGGTTTCGATTACCTCTGGCCGCACAGCATATTTTCACTAAAAGCCCCTTGAGGGGCTTTTAGTATGAAAATACTGTGCGGACAGAAGCAAAGCACCTGCGTGCTTTGCGTGGTAATCGAAAGCCACGGAGCATATTTACCTGTCCTGAGACAGGTAAATGCGAGTGGCCGTCCAGGAATCTTAGTTATTTTGAAGTGAACGAAAAATAACTTAGAATTCCGGGATCATTACCTCTGGCCGCACAAAGAATGACGCCCTTTAGGGCGCTTGGCCGCATATTTAATGCGAATCGTTTCTCATGAAACCATGAGCACGAAATAATCTGAGAGGTTCAGTATAAAAGACATAAGAACAGGTGTCTTAATTGGGGATAAATTGGTGCATAAGTGGATAAAGGACAAAATATTAAGGACATTAAGCATAGCTGAGCTATATTTACCAATAAGGACTATAAATATGTACCACGTGAAACATTAGTTTGTATGTTACACGTAGAACAACTACATGTTCCGTAACTTACGATGCTATAATTAGGCAATGAAAGATCTTGTAGTTAAAAGTAATAAAGCAAAAAACAAAGAGATCGGAGCTTTCGGTGAGACCATAGCTTCAAACTACATGAGGAAGCAAGGATTTATTATATTGAATAGAAATTATCTAAAGAAATGGGGGGAAATTGATATAGTGGCACGTGGAACAGACGGAATTGTACATTTTATTGAAGTTAAAACCGTTTCATATGAAACAAAACAACGATTGCAAGAAGCTGTTACACGTAGAACCTGGCGTCCAGAGGAAAATGTTCACCCTTATAAGCTACGAAAGTTAAACTGTGCTATCGAATCATGGCTAATGGAAAATGACTATAATGGTAAGTGGCTAATAGATGTTATTGGGGTTAGGATAGTTCCACGTGAAAAGTACGCTACGGTTAAGTTTATTCCTAACATTATCCTATAAAGGTTCATTTTAACTTCATAGAATAAAATTTTTAGTACTTTAGGATAAATAGTTTCATGTGCAACAATATAAAGATGAGAATGCCACAGCAGTATATGTACCACGTGAAACACTTGTATTTTCTTATTTTATGCTAATATTACTTTAATGTCTGAAAAACCAGGCCACCTAAAGAGACCTCCTCTGCATTTGTTGAATTAGTTAGTAAATCCATCACTATCGACAAGAACGTGAGACAGCTGGATGGTCCTAGAATTTTGGAGGAGGACGAAAACTTTAGCATTTTTGAGTATATAAAGTGTAATCGAGTTAAGCATTGGAAAGAACAGGTGA
Organism: uncultured Candidatus Saccharibacteria bacterium; assembly: GCA_964425625.1. Lineage (GTDB taxonomy): Bacteria > Patescibacteriota > Minisyncoccia > Phycocordibacterales > UBA918 > OLB19. The sequence continues at coordinate 54,354 of CAYRMI010000006.1, forward strand.
CAGCAAACCGGATAGATGGCACTGTGGTCACAAAAATAGACCCAGAATCAGAGACGACTTGCACCTGTCTATAGAATTCAAGGTAGGCTGGGAATCGTCCTGACGGTCACCAACGTATTTTATTTCTCCGCCATCCGCCAACCGGCGGAGGCGGATCATAAAATACGTGGTGCCGCGATAAAACAGTGCGTAAGCACTGTTTTATCAGCTCGCTCACGCTGTTCGATTCCGGACGCAAGCACAATTATGTGCTTGCTCTCCCCGACAAATATGAAAAGGCAGACAAATTGTCTGCCTTTTCATATTTGTCGGGGAGCCGGGAATCGAACCCGGACCACTCGGTCCCAAACCGAGTACACTACCACTATGCTACACCCCGATGAGCGAGAGAAGTCAGAAAACTCTGCGCTTCGTCTCGGTGATTTCAAAACAAAGCTTGTTTGGTTTTGAAATCACCGAGACGAAGTAAGTATGCGACGCGCACGTTTTCTGATTTCCGAGCGAAGAAAGGGTGAAAGCTCCGCTTACATCCCGATCGGTGTGCAAGATAATAGCATATTGGACAGAAATTGCGAGACAGAGACTTGTGTTAATATAGGAATATGCCAGAAGCCAAAGAAGAACACTTTGTGGGTAAAGTAGCCCAAAAAGCGATTATCATGCGCGCAGACGAAGTGCTACTGGTTCGTGGACCCGCGGGAGAAGAGGGAAATTTGGGAGTTACCAGGAGGAAGACTAAATGTCGGTGAAGAACCAACTAGCGGACTGAAAAGGGAAGTCTATGAAGAGCTGGGAGTGGCGGTAAAAGTTAATGAAGTGGTTTATCTAGAACAGTTTTTGCAAGGTAGCGAAGGTAAAAATGCACT